>JAZIHR010000033.1:0-23649 GCA_036678445.1 Alphaproteobacteria bacterium | reverse complement strand
CCCGCGCGCCCGCCACCCGGTCACGCGCCACCACCACCGGCGCAAAGGCCGACAGCAGCAGCGGTTCATCCCCCACCTGCGCGGCGGAATGGCGGCGTTCGTCCACCAGTGTGGGGCCGGTCTCGGTGCCGCCGTGGCCGCGGCTGACCACATGCGCGGCAATGCCGCGCGCGGCCAGCCGCTCGACCAGCGCGATCACCGTGGGGGTCTTGCCGGTGCCGCCGGCATTCAGGTTGCCGACGCAGATCACCGGCACCCCCACGGTCGCGCGCGCGCCCCGCGCCAGCCTGCGCGCGGTGGCCGTGGCATATACCGCGCCCAGAGGTTGCAGGGCACGGGCGACCAGCCCGGGCGGACGGTTCCAGAAGGCCGGAGCAGTCAGGATCAGGGGCATCAGCAGCTCTCCGGCAGGTCCGACAGCACGGCTTGGGCAATGCGGCGGGTGATCTCGGCGCCTTCGGTAGCGACCTCCCAGGCGGCGCGGGCCAGGCGGGCGGCGGTGTCGGGGGCGGCCAGTTCCTCGACCACGCGCGGCAGGGCCAGCGGGCCGCGGATCTGGCGGGCGCCGCCAGCCCGGTCCAGCGCCAGCCAATGCGCGGCGTGATCGCCCGGCACCGGGCCATGGACGATGGCGGTGCCCAGTCCCGCCGGCTCGAACGGGTGGCGCGGCGCCGGGTCGAGGTCGCGGATCAGCGTGCCGCCGGCATAGGTGACCGAGGCCAGACGATACCACAACCCCAGTTCAGAGCTGTCCTCGGCCAGCAGCACCTGCACCTCGGGGCCAGGGTCGCTGTCCTCGATCCTGGCCACGGCCAGGCCGCGTTCGGCCAGCGCGGCGGCGATGGGGTCGGCGTCGTCGGCTCGGGCAGGTGCGATGATCAGCAACGCGCGGTGGCGGGCCGACAGCAGCCCTTCATGCGCGGCCATTACCGCGGTCAGTTCCCGCAGCGGCAGCGCCGCGGCCAGCCAGACCGGGCGGTCGCGCAGCAGCGGGCGCAGCGCCGCAAGCTCGCGCGGGTTGCAGGGCAGCGGCGGCAGGACCGGCAGGGCGGCGCCGACGATCCCGACCCGCAGGGGGGCGATGCCTTCGCGCAGCGCGGCCTCGCGCGCGGGGGCGTCGGGCACCAGCACCCGGCTAAGCCGCACCAGCGGCCCGCGCCGCCCGCCGCGCCAGACCCGCCGCGCCGCGGCCGCGGCCAGCCCGCGGGCATCGGTGACCAGCGTGACCGGCACCGCCGCATCCTCGCAGGCGGCGATCAGCGCGGTCGGCAGCGTGCCATTGGTCAGCAGCACCGCCCCCGGAGCGGCGAGTTCAAGCAACCGCCGCGCCGCCAGCGGGTCGGCGGGCGGCTCGGGCAGCACCATGGGCACGGCGCGCGCGCCCCTCTCGACCGCGACCGGCCCCAGCGCGCCCACCCGGACCGGAGGGCACAGCCGGCGCAGCGCCGCGGCGACCGGCCCGGCATCCAGCCCGCACAGCAGGACCAGCGGCCCCTCTCCTGGCGGGACCACCGGCTCGGCCGCGGCGGCGTCGCTGCGTGGCACGCGCCTTTGCAGCCATTCGGCCAGTTCACCGAACCCGGCCATGGCCCGTTCCGCAGGACAGGGGTGGCAAGGCGCCGGGATGGCAGAAGCAGCGGCGTGAAAGGCAAATCGGCATGAAAGCGGCCCCGCGGCAAATGTCGCGCCCCGGGATAGCCTGCCGCGGCCGCGGAACCAAGGGCGCAGCATGTGCGGGCCGGGTGCGCGTTCGCCACGGGATACGAAGTATTTGAATCGAAAGCCGGATATTTCGAGATTGCGGCAGGACCGGCCGGGCGGCATGACTTGGGCAAGGGCCAGAACGGCCGGGGCGATTCATGGGGCGCATGTGGTGGGACACATGTGGGGGTCGCATGTAAGGGCTCGTGTGGCAAACTGGGGCACACGGGGGCGAAGGGTTCCGGACGTCATGCCGGGACCCTTCGTTTGCAATCCCTCTGCAATGGCAGTTGCGCCAGCGTAAGGGGGGAACGGAAGGCAGGCGAACCCGCCGCAAAGGGGCCGCGCCTGAAAGCACCCGTCCCGCATCTTGAAACCGCCTGTGCGAAGCCTTAGCCAAGGCCAGTCGCCGCGGGCGTGGCGGAATGGTAGACGCATGGGACTTAAACTCCCTGGGGCAACTGCCCATGCGGGTTCAAGTCCCGCCGCCCGCACCAGCCGGCCCGGGGGTTCTCCGGCCCGACAATCCGGGCTGGCACCCAGCCTGCCGTGGGCAGGGATATTTTCACAAGGAAAAACAGGCGACTGCCCCGGTCCGGGACCAGCGGCAGCGCAAGGATATACGACGCAGGGATGCGCGGTGCAGGGAATAAAAAGACCCCGCCGGGCGGACCCGGACGGGGCAAGTTGCGTCCCGCGGCGCGTGGTCGCGGCGCGGGACACCGGCGAAACGAAGATCAGCGGGCCTCGGCCAGCTCGGCCCGGATCTGCTGGCGCAGGATGTCGATCGGGATCATCTTGCCGTCGCGACGGAAATGCCAGTAGGTCCAGCCGTTACAGGACGGCGCCCCCTCAAGCGCGGCACCGACCTGATGGATCGAGCCGCGCACATCGCGCCCGATCAGAGAGCCATCGACGCGGACCCGCGCGGTATGGCGGGTGTTGACCGACACCAGTTCCTCGCCCGGGCGCAGCATCCCGCGTTCCACCACCTGCCCGAAGGGGACGCGCGGTTCCGCGCGCTTGCTGGTGGTGGTGGCCAGCGCGCTGGCATCCAGGCGGCGGACGCGGGACAAGCGGCGCTCGGCGACCTCGCGATAGGCGGCCTCGCGCTCGATCCCGATCCAGTCGCGGCCCAGCATCTTGGCGACCGCGCCGGTGGTGCCGGTGCCGAAGAACGGGTCCAGCACCACGTCGCCGGGGTTGGTCGCGCCCACCAGCACCCGGTGCAGCAGGCTTTCCGGTTTCTGGGTCGGGTGCGCCTTGGCGCCGTCGGCATCCTTGAGCCGCTCGCCCCCGGTGCAGATCGGCAGCGTCCAGTCCGAGCGCATCTGGATGCCCTCGTTCAGCGACTTCAGCGCCTCGTAGTTAAAGGTGTATTTGGCGCCCTCGGTCTTGGAGGCCCAGATCAGCGTCTCATGCGCGTTGGTCAGCCGCTTGCCGCGGAAGTTGGGCATCGGGTTCGACTTGCGCCAGACCACGTCGTTGAGGATCCAGAACCCCTGGTTCTGCAACTCGGCGCCGACGCGGAAGATGTTGTGATAGCTGCCGATCACCCAGATCGCGCCGTTCGGTTTCAGCAGCCGGCGCGCGGCGGCCAGCCAGTCCTGCGTGAACCGGTCATAGGCGGCAAAGCTGCCGAACTGGTCCCAGGCGTCGTCCACCGCATCGACGCGGCTGTTGTCGGGCCGGTGCAGGTCGCCGCGCAGTTGCAGGTTATAGGGCGGGTCGGCAAAGATCAGGTCGACCGAGCCCTCGGGCAGGGAATTCATCACCTCGATACAGTCACCGGCAAGGATGCTGTTGATCGGCAATGCGGATTCGATGCGCGCGGCGGCGCGCGGCTTGGCGTGTGTCGTTGTCATCTCTGCTCTCAACCCGGCGGCGTTCGGTGCCGCTCATCTGTTGGGCCCAAGATGAGTCACAGGTGATTCGGCGTCAATTCTTATTTTGAATCAGTCGGTTGAGTTTCTGTCTGGACACAATATCTTGTGGATCGCCGCAAATCCCATCCTATGGAGCGGGGTCGGCCCCAGTTCCGCCAGCGCCCGGCGATGGGCCGGAGTCGGGTAGCCCATGTTCCGGTCCCAGTCATAGCCCGGGTGCTGTTGCGCCAAATCCACCATGATCCGGTCGCGCGTCACCTTGGCGACGATCGAGGCCGCCGCGATCGACAGGCTTTGCGCATCGCCCCCGACGATGGCCCGGGCGGGCAGATCCAGCTGCGCCGGGATGCGGTTGCCGTCTACCAGCACCACGCAGGGGCGTGATTTCAGCGCCGCCACCGCCCGGCACATCGCCAGATGCGCGGCGTGATAGATGTTGAGTTGTTCGATTTCCTCGACGCTGGCATGGGCGACGGCCCAGTCGGCGCAAGCCATGACCCGCACGGCCAGCCGCTCACGCTCGGGCGCGGTCAGCTTCTTGGAATCGTCAAGCCCGCGGGGGATGCCGCGCGCAGGCAGGATCACCGCCGCCGCCGTCACCGGCCCGGCCAGCGGTCCGCGCCCGACCTCGTCAACGCCGCACACCAGACGCGCGCCCTCGGCCATACAGGCACGTTCATGCAAAAGGGTGGGACCGGCAGGTTTCATGCCGCCCCATTACCCCGCGACAGGCGCCGCCGCCAGCCTGCCACGCCGCGCTGGCGTCGTGGTTGCAGGGGTATTTGGGCCAGAAAGAAGTCCCTGCCGTTTCTTTCTGGTAAAAATACCCATGCGAGGGCGCCGCCGGACCGACCTAGCCCCCTGCCCGGTCCGGACCATGGGTGCCGAACCACAGCGGCGCATGCCGGTTCACGTCCTTGTAAAGCAAGTAGCGGAACCGCCCCGGCCCGCCCGCATAGCAGGCCTGCGGGCAAAAGGCGCGCAGCCACATGAAATCCCCCGGGCCCACCTCGACCCAGTCGCGGTTCAGGCGGTAGACCGCCTTGCCCTCCAGCACGAACAGCCCGTGTTCCATCACATGGGTTTCGGCAAAGGGGATCGAGCCGCCGGGCTGAAAGGTCACCACGGTGATATGCATGTCGTGGCGCAGGTCGGCAGGGTCCATGAAACGGGTGGTGGCCCAGGCGCCCCCGGTGTCGGGCATGGGCGAGGGCGCGATGTCCTGTTCCTGCACGACGATCGGGTCGGGCGGCGTCACCCCAGTCGCCGGCTGCCAGCGCTTGCGCCACCAGTGGAAACCGGCCTTGCCGGGCAAACCGTTGCGCACCGACCATGCGGCCCCCGGAGGCACGTAGGCAAAACCACCCGGAGCCAGCCGGTGGACGCTGCCGGCGATGGTCAGCTCCAGCTCTCCTTCGGTGACGAAGATCGCCGACTGCACCCCGGGATCGTCCTCGGGCGCGTCCGAGCCGCCGCCCTGCGCCAGTTCGACCACATACTGGCTGAAGGTTTCGGCGAAACCCGACAGCGGCCGGGCCAGTATCCACATCCGCATCCCCGTCCAGCCGGGCAGAAAGCTGGTCACGATGTCGCGCATGACGCTGCGCGGGATCACCGCATAGGCATCGGTGAACACGGCGGTGTCGGTGGTCAGCCCGGTCTGCGGCGGCAGCCCGTCCACCGGGCCGGCATAGGGCGTCGACACCCGCGCCGAGATACCTTCGCCGGGGATCGGGGCGGAATCGCCCCTGGGAGTGGTCTTGTCGATCATCTTGCTTTCTCCATGCGCTGGTCCGCCACGGGGCCGCCCGCTCCTCGCCATCGCTTCTTCATCAGCCAAATATCCCGGGGGAGGCCCGGCACGGGCCGGGGGCAGCGCCCCCTAGTCCAGCGCCGATTTCAGCCGCAGTTCGGCGATGCGCATGACCTGGCGTTCGGCCTCGGCGCGTTCGGTGGCGCTGTCGTTGTCCAGCCGCCGCGCCATTGCCGCCATGATCCCCGGCTTGTCATGATCGCGCACCGCGATGATGAAGGGAAAGCCGTGGCGCGCGACGTAAGATTCGTTCAGGCGGGTGAACTCGGCGCGCTCGGCGTCGGTCAGCGCGTCAAGCCCGGCACTGGCCTGTTCGGCGGTGGAATCGGCGGTCAGCCGCCGTGCCGCCGCCAGCTTGCCGGCAAGGTCTGGGTGGGCGCGCAGCACTGCCAGCCGCTCGTCGTCGCTGGCCGCGCGGAACACCTGCGCCATCGCCACGGCAAGCCCCGCGGCGCTGTCATGGGCGGCGCCCAGCTCGCCCAGCCAGCAGCGTTCGGCGACCCAGGGCGAGTGTTCATAGATACCGCCGAAACGCTCCACGAAAGCAGCACGGTCAAGCGTCGAGGGCCGCTCGGCCGCGCGATACGGGTGCTCGGCCGCCCAGTGGCGCGCAATGTCCAGCCGAGTCGCGAACCACACGCCGTCGTGCGCGCGGGCGTGGTCAAGGAAGCGCCGCAACCCCTCGGCCCGGCCCGGCCGCCCGGCCAGCCGGCAATGCAGCCCGATCGACAGCATCCGCGCCCGCCCCTCGCCGCCCTCGCGCCACAGGCAGTCGAAACTGTCGCGCAGATAGGTAAAGAAATCCTCTCCGGTGCCGAAGCCGCCGTTGGCGAACCGCATGTCGTTGGCGTCCAGCGTATAGGGCACGATCAGCTGCGGCCGGCCGTCGTGAAGATGCCAGAACGGCAGTTCGTCGGCATAGCTGTCGGCGAGGTATTCAAACCCGCCCTCTTCGCAACCCAGCGCCACCGTGTTCATCGAAGCGCGCCCCTGGTAGAATCCCAGCGGGCGGGCGCCGGTGACCTGGGTATGCAACGCGACGGCGTGGGCGATGTGGTCGGCCTCGACCTCGCGCGGGACATCCTTGTAGTCGATCCATTTCAGCCCGTGGGTGGCCATTTCCCAGCCGGCATCCACCATGGCACGGGTCTGTTCCGGGCTGCGCGCCAGCGCGGTGGCGACGCCGTAGCAGGTGACCGGCAGGCCCGAAAGCAGCCGGTAAAGCCGCCAGAACCCGGCCCGCGCCCCATAGTCGTAGATGGTTTCCATGTTCCAGTGCCGCTGCCCCGGCCAGGGCTGGGCGCCGGTGATTTCGGACAGGAACGCCTCGGAGGCGGCATCGCCATGCTCGACCGAGTTCTCGCCGCCTTCCTCGTAGTTGACGACGATCTGCACCGCGATGCGCGCGCCCCCCGGCCAACGCGGATCGGGCGGGTTTTCCCCGTAGCCTCGCATGTCGCGGCTGTAGCGCATCGGCGATCCCTCCTGTCCCTGCGGCGCGCAGGGTCACGCGCCGGGGGCGTCTTGTCCAGTGGCCGGGCGCCGGATTTCCGGCAGGTGGCAAGCGCGGCCTAGACCCGCACCAGTTCGCGCTCTTTCGGCAGGAAGGCGGTCAGCAGCCCCAGCACCGGCAGCACCGAACAGATCAGAAAGACAAAGCGGATCCCGTGCGCGTCGGCCACCTGCCCCAGCACCGCCGCGGCGATCCCGCCCATGCCGAAGGCAAAGCCGAAGAACAGCCCCGCGATCAGCCCGGTGCGCCCCGGCACCAGTTCCTGCGCGAACACCACGATCGCCGGCGCGGCCGAGGCCATGATGCCCCCCACCAGCACCGTCAGCACCGCGGTCGCCGCCAGCCCGACATGCGGCATCAGCAGCGAAAACGGCAGCACGCCGAGGATCGAGAACCAGATCACCCGCCGCGTGCCGATACGGTCGCCGGCGATGCCGCCCAGCATCACTCCGGCCGCCGCGCCGAACAGCAGCAGGAACAGCATGACCTGGGCGCCCTGCGCGCTTAGCCCGAATTTGTCGATCAGGAAAAACGTGTAATAGCTGGTCAGGCTGGCCATGTAGAACGCCTTGGTCATCGACAGCACCGCCAGCACGGAGATGGCCATGACGATGCGCCGGCGCGCCAGCGGCGGGCCCTCGACATGGCGCAGGGCGCCGGCCTTGCGGCGGCCTTCGGCCCAGCGGCCGACCTGCCACAGCACGCCCGCGCCCGCCAGCGCGATCAGCCCCAGCCAGCCCAGCACCGGGCGGCCCAGCGGCACCACCAGGAACGCCGCCAGCAGCGGCCCCAGCGCCTGCCCGCCGTTGCCGCCCAGCTGGAACAGCGACTGCGCCGTGCCGAAGCGCCCGCCCGAGGCCGTGCGCGCCACCCGCGAGCTTTCGGGGTGAAAGATCGACGAGCCCAGCCCGATCAGCATCGCGCCCGTCAGCAACATCGGATAGCTGCCGGCCTGCGCCAGCGTCAGCACCCCGGCAAAGCTGCTCAGCATCCCCACGGTCAGCGAGCGCGGCATCGGGCGGCGGTCGGTGACCATCCCCACCACCGGCTGCAACAGCGAGGCGGTGACCTGGAACGCGAATGTCATCAGCCCGATCTGCGCATAGCTCAGCGAGAATTCGTCCTTGAGCAACGGATAGATCGCCGACAGCAGCGATTGCAGGATGTCGTTGACCATGTGGCACAGGCTGATCGCGATCAGCACCGGCCAGGCGGTGCGGGTGGCCGAGGGTGCCTGCGGGACGACAGAGGGCGGGGCCGCAGCCGTGCTGGAGAAGTTCCCGGTCGTCATGCTGTCCCTTTTCCTCGTGCCCCGATCCGCCGCGGGCCGCTTATGCCTGCCCCGCCGACGACTCGCCCCCCCTTCCCCGCTGTTGCCGGGGCCGGTTTTCCGGGGACAAGAGGGCGCGCCCGGAATGCCAAGTCAACCCCGCCTCGGGGCGGAACCGGCCATCCCGGCAGTTGCAGGCCCGGCGGGCCGATCGCGGCCAGCGGGACCAGTCTTTATCGTCATGTTCCGGTCCGGAGGCGGGCATCCTATGATCCGTGGTGCAAGGAACGGAACAACATGACAAATCTTACTCGGTCAGTGGCGATGTCCCCCGGACCGGCGGGGTCGGGCCGCTCTGTTGTCACCTGGGCCGGCATCCGCAGCGTGATCATGGACCGGATCAGCAACGGGACCTATCCGCCCGGGTCGCTGATTCCGACCGAACAGCAGTTCGCTGCCGAATTCGGCAGCGCCCGCGCCACGATCAACCGCGCGCTGACCTCGCTGGCGGAACGCGGCGTGCTGGAGCGGCGGCGCCGGGTCGGCACCAGGGTGGTTCTGGGGCTTGAGCCAGAGCCGGAACGGGTCAACCTGCCGGTGATCCGCGACATGATCGAGGAACGCGGCTGGCGCTTCGATTTCCGCTATCTCGGTTCGGACGCGCGCGCCCTGTCCTCCACCGCCGCTCCGGTGCCGGACGAGCCGGCCGAGCGGCTGTTTCGCAGCAACCCGGCCAATCTGCGCGAATTGCGCACCCTGCTTTACTGCGACGGGCGGCTGTTCTGCACCGAACGGCGCTGGATAGATGCCGCGGCGCTGCCGCAACTGACCGACGACCTGCTGCATACCGTGACGGCAGACGAATGGCTGGCCCACAACACCGCGGTCACGCTGGTCGAACGGATCGTCTCGGCGCGCTGCGCGGGCGAGGTCGGGGCAGAGCAGATGCTGCGCTGCCCCCCCGAGGCGCCGCTGCTGGTGCATGAAACCACGCTGTGGGTGGGCACCCGCCCGCTTAGCTGGGCACAGCACAGCTACGCGCCCGAGTTCCGCATGGACATGTCCCATGCGGGGGACCGGGTGATGCTGGCCGCGCCCGCTCGCCGCGGATAGGGGCGGCGGGCGGGGGCACCCCCGGCGCGGGCTACCCGTTGCGCAAGGCCCGGAAATCGGTGGCGCGCTTGCCAAGAAAGGCGGCGATGCCCTCGGCTGCCTCGGCCGAGCCAAGCGCGGCCGCCATCGGCGCCACCTCGGCCGCAAGCTGCCCCTGCATCACCTGGCGCCGCGCGCCAGTCAGCAGCGCCTTGATCGAGGCCTGCGCCTGCGCCGGGCCATGCGCCAGCCGAACCGCCAGTTCCTCGGCGACCCCAAGCGCCTCGCCCGGTTCGGTCACCGCGTTGATCGCGCCCAGCTCGTGCAGCCGCGACGCAGCGACGGGGCGGCCCAGCAGGCAGATCTCGGCCGCCAGCGCCGGCGGCAGCGCCGCGGACAGGCTGCCGGTCAGCCCGCCGTCCGGCACCAGCCCCGCATTGACGTAAGAGGCCGCGAACTGCGCGTCCCGCGCCGCGACCACCAGATCGCAGGCCAGCGCCAGCGACAGCCCCGCCCCCGCCGCGCCGCCCTCGACCGCCGCGATCACCGGGCGCGGGCAGTCGAGGACCGCCCGGATCAACCCTTGCAGCGCCCCGATCGCACTGCGGCGGGCGGCATCATCCATGGCCTGCGCCGTCATCAGCAACGTCAGATCGCCGCCGGCGCAGAAAAAGCCGCCGCCCTCGCCCATGCCCTCAGCCGCGGCTGCGCCCTCGTCCGCGGCTGCGCCCGCTTCTCTGGCGCCGGTCACCACCACCGCCCCGATCCGCGGCTCGGCTGCCGCTTGCGCCAGCGCCCGGGACAAACCCTGCTGGAACCCCGGCGTCAGCGCATTGCGGCGGCGCGGGTTGTCGTTGACCACGACCAGATGCGTGTCACGGTCGATGATCCGGCAGTTCTCGGGCTGCATGACGGCGTTTCCTTTTCCTGTGGCGTGCCGGCGCAGCAAGCCAGCCACGGCACCGGGCGGCAAGCCTGTTGACGCAAGGTCACGGCCCCCTGTCCCCCGCCCGATAAAACATTGTTGAATCGCCGGGGATTGGCACGAGGCCGCGGTCCTGCGAGTGGTAGTGCCGGACGACCAGAAGGAACCCGACCGAATGCGCCCGTTTTCCGCGCTTGCCGCCGTGCTGATGCTTGCCACCGCCCTGCCCGCCATCGCCCTGCCCGCCACCGCGCAAGAGGCGCGGGTCCGGATGACCCCCGCCGACATCGAGGCCGCCACCTATTCCGGCGCCGGCGACCTGCCGCCGGGGCAGTCGGCGCTGACGGCCAAGTTGCAGATCCTGCTGGACCGGTCCGGGATCTCTCCGGGCGTGGTGGACGGGTTCCGCGGCGGAATGAGCGAAAGCGCCGTGCGCGCCTTTGAACGCAAGCACGGGCTGCCGCAGGACGGGCGGCTGGACCCGCATGTCTGGGCGCTGCTGGAACAGCACGAAGGCGCGCCGCTGACCGGCAGCTACACCATCACCGCGCAGGACGCGCAGGGGCTGGTCGATGCCATCCCCACAGACTATGCCGAAAAGGCCCTGATGCCGTCGATGGGCTATACCTCGGTGCTGGAAAAGCTGGCCGAGCGGTTCCACATGGACGAGCGCTTTCTGGCGCAGCTGAACCCCGGGGCGCGTTTCGTTCCGGGAGAAACGATCAATGTCACCATGCCCGCCAAGCCCAGCCGCGAAAAGGTGCTGCGGATCGTCGTGGACAAGGCCACCGGCCGGGTCGCCGCCTATGATGCGGGCGGGCGGCTGGTGACGGATTACCCGGCCACGGTCGGCTCGGCGGCGACGCCCTCGCCACATGGCTCGCATCTGGTCCAGGCGGCGGTGATCAACCCCGATTATACCTACAACCCCAACATCAACTTCAAGCAGGGCAACAACGACCGGGTGCTGCGGATTCCGCCGGGGCCGAACGGGCCGGTGGGCAATGTGTGGATCGACCTCAGCAAGCCGACCTATGGCATCCACGGCACCGCAACGCCCTCGCGGCTGTTCGTGAACCAGAGCAACGGCTGCGTGCGGCTGACCAACTGGGACGCGCAGGAGCTGGCAAAGATGGTGGTGCCGGGGCAGACGATCGTCGATTTCCTCGACCCCGGGGTCAGCATCGCCGAGGTGACGAAGCCGGTCCCGCCGACGCCCCTGCCCGAACAGAGGGCCGAGCAGCTGGCCGCCGCAGCGCCAGCGGGCGATGCGATGGGGGCGGCGCTGGCCCCGGCGGTTTCGGCTGCCCGGCCGGTGGCACGGCGCCTGCCGGGGTCCGGGGCCGCGACGCCCGCGGACCCGTTGGCAGCGGCGCTGAACCAGGCCGTGGCAACGTCGGTGCCGGTGGTGACGAACTGATGCACCGGCAACCGGGACGGATGCCGCAACCGTGAACGCCACGGCCGGCGCTGCCCTGCCGCCACCCCCGACCCTGCGGGAAGCGATCGCGACCATGCCGCCACCGGATCCGAGGGGACGGACCGGCCAAGGCCAAGGTCTTATCGGCCCCGCCCCGACTGGTGCCGGCAACCGCGATTGCGCAGCCCTTGTCGGCGGGCGGGCGCTGCGGATACGGCGCGCGGCAGAGGCCTTTGGCCCCCTGTTTTCCCGGCATCATCAGCGCCGCCGGCATTCCAGATCCAGGTAGTCAGGGCAGAAATGCGCCAGCCGCACCAGCTCGGCCCAGTCGAGAATCTCGATCTCGGTCCCGACCCAGCGCAGCAGCTTGCGGTCGCGCAGGTCGCGCACTGCCCGGTTCACATGGATCGAGGAATACCCCAGCACGATCGCCAGTTCCCGTTGCAGCAGCGGCAGGGTCAGCCGATAGTCGCTGGCCGCCCCCACCACCGCCAGCCGCGTGTAGATCTCGCACACCAGATGCGCGAGATGCGCCGAGGACCGCAGCGTATTGGCCGCCGCCAGCCACTGGCGATGCACCGCCGCGTCGATCGCCGTCGCCATCCACAGCAGCCGTGTCAGATGCGGCTGGTTCTCGGACAGGTCCAGCAGATAGCGGTGATCGACGAACTCGATCCGCGCCGGGCCAAGGGCCACCAGCCGGTCATCCACCTCGGCCAGCACGAAATTATGCAGATCCATGAAGTCGCCCGGCACATACAGCGCCGTGATTACCGGGCGCGGCACGCGGGCGGGCATGGTATGCACCCGCCCGGCCATGCCGCTCAGCACCAGGCAGCTGTGGCTCTTGTCGGTGCCGGGCGCGATGATGGTGTCGCCGTGCCGGAAGCTGTGGGTTTCGGTGGGAATCGCGCGCAGCGCCGCCAGGTCGGCATCGCCCAGCTCATCCCGGCGCTGCAGATATCGGACAAAATATTCGGTCAGCGCCATAATTGCCTCGGCCTGTCAAAGCAACCTATTGAACGTCCAGAACTTTGTCAGGATGCAGGCGAGGTTGCGGAAGATCAACAGAAATCAGGCAGGTGGACGCCGGCCGCGCCGCCTGCCCGGTCATGCCGGCCGCGCCGGCTGCGGACGCAGCGACAGCGCCTCTTCCAGCATCGCAAAACTTTGCGCCGCATCGGACGAGCGGCGCGCCACGAACCCGTCCAGCGCCGGATACAGCCGCACGGCTTCGTCCAGCTTCGGATCGCTGCCCGGGGCGTAAAGCCCGGCCTTGATCATCAGTTCGGATTCCGCATACAGCCCCAGCGCCGCGCGGGCCCGTGCGATCAGCGCGTTTTCCGCCTCGGTCGCCGCCCCCGGCAACGAACGCGAGACCGAGCGCAGCACGTCCACCGCCGGAAACCGCCCGCGTTCGGCGATGGCACGATCCAGCACCACATGCCCGTCCAGCACGCCCCGCAGGATGTCGGCCACCGGCTCTTCCATGTCGGACCCCGCGACCAGAACGCTGAACACCCCGGTGATGTCGCCGGTGCCCTCGGCCCCCGGCCCGGATCGTTCCGCCAGCGCCATGATCGCCTGCGCGGTCGAGGGCGGAAAGCCGCGGTTGCTGGCCGCCTCGCCCGAGGCCAGCGCGATTTCGCGGTGCGCTTCGGCAAAGCGGGTGATGGAATCGGCCAGGAACAGCACATGCCGCCCGTGGTCGCGGAAATGTTCGGCCACCGCCATCGCCGCCCAGGCGCAACGCCGCCGCATCAGCGGCGACTGGTCCGAGGTCGCCGCCACCACCACCGCCCGCGCCATGCCTTCGGCCCCGAGGGTGGATTCGACGAATTCGCGCACCTCGCGCCCCCGCTCACCCACCATCGCAACCACCACCACATCGGCGGCAAGCCCGCGCGCCAACGCCCCCAGCAGCGTCGATTTCCCCACGCCCGAACCCGCGAACAGCCCGATCCGCTGCCCGCGCACGATGGGCAGCAGCGTGTCGAACACCGCCAGCCCGCTGTCCAGCCGCGCCCCCAGCCGCTTGCGCATGGTCGCCGGCGGCGGGGCGGCGCGGAACCGGCGGTCCTCGTGCCCCGAACGCAGCGGGCGCCCGTCCAGCGGCCGGCCCAGCGGATCGACGATGCGTCCGATCCAGCCATCGCAGGGGGCCAGCGCAGGACGGAACAGCAGCTCGACCCGCGCCCCGATCGACAGCCCGTCGGTCGGCCCCTCGGGCAGGATCAGCGCGTGGTCAGGGTCCAGCCCCACCACCTCGCCGCTGAGCGCGCCGTTGAGGAACCCGACCCGGTCGCCGACCGAGGCAAAGTGATTCAGCCCCCCCACCTCGACCACCCCGGCCCGAATCGCCGCGACCCGGCCGAAATAACGTCCGATCCGCAGATTCTTGATGCGTTTGGCGGTCGATTCGATCCTGTCCATGCGTTTTCCCGTCGATTTTCGCCCGGAAACCGCGGGCCTCGAAACTGTTTTTAAACCTCTTGGAGTTAAGACCGGGTTTATCGCGGCTGAGGAGGACCCTCTTTTGTTTGAACGGATCGACACCATGCGGATGGCCCGAGAGCTTGGCGCCCATGCCGCGAATCGCCAGCGGGTGATCGCGGCGAACATCGCGAATGCCGACACGCCCGGCTACCGCGCCCGTGACCTGCGCGATTTCGACCCCGACCGCAGCGCCCCGATTCGGTTACGAACCACCCGGCCCGCCCATGTCGCGGCCGGGAACTGGGGCAGCGCCGCCGGCATTGCCGATGCGGGGGGTGAGCCCTCGCCCAACGGCAACTCGGTCTCTCTTGAAGATGAGATGCTGCGCGCGGCGGATGCCAGGCGCCAGTTCGACCTGTCGCTGTCGGTGATGCAGTCGGGGCTGACCATGATGCGCACCGCGCTGGGACGCAGGGGGTAACCATGTCCGACGTTTCCGCCACCGCCATCTCGGCCTCGGGGCTGCGTGCCCAGGGGGTCAGGCTGCGCCATATCTCGGAAAACATCGCCAATGCCGACACGCCGGGCTATCGCCGCAAGCTGGTCAGCTTTGAACCCGACCGTGATTTCGGCCGCGACACCGGCACGGTCCGCGCCAGCCGCACCCGCCACGACCGGGCTGAACTGCCGCAGGTCCATGCTCCCGGCCATCCGATGGCCGGCGAGGACGGCTATTACCTTGGCTCGAACGTCGACCTGGTGATCGAGGTCGCCGACGCGCGCGAGGCCAGCCGCAGCTACGAAGCCAATCTCAAGATGTTCGAGCAGTCGCGGCAGATGTCCGCCTCGCTGCTGGAACTGATCCGCCGCTGAAAGGGACGCCATGATCTCGCTGACCCAATCCGCCCTGCAATCGGGCAGCCGCGTCGCCTCGGCCTATGCCGAGGCCCGCGCCGCCGCCGCCCCTGCCCCCGGCACCGCGCCCGATGGACAGGGGCTGACCGCTGCCGCCCGCGATTTTGCCGCCGTCATGGAACAGGCCGACAGCGCCGCCATTGGCGCCATGCAGGGACGCAATGATACCCACGCCCTGGTCCAGTCCATCGCCGAGGCACAGCTTGCCCTGGAAACCGCCGTTGCCGTGCGCGACCGCGTGGTCGAGGCCTACCAGGAAATCCTGAGGATGCCGGTCTGATGGACGAGAACCTGATCTTCGACGTGACCCGGCAGGCACTGTGGATCGCGGTGCGGATGGCCGCGCCGCTGCTGGCGGTCGCGCTGATTACCGGCGTGGCCATCGGCCTGTTCCAGGCGCTGACCTCGGTGCAGGAAATGACGCTGACCTTCGTGCCCAAGGTCGGGCTGATGCTGGTCGTGTTCTGGGTCACCATGAGCTTCATGACCTCGACGCTGTCGGGGTTCTTTTCCGACAGCATCCTGCCGCTGATCGCCGGGGGCTAGGCCATGGACAACGCGATCTATGCCGCCCTGACCCGACAGTCCGGGCTGATGCACGAAATGCGCGCGGTGGCCAACAACATGGCCAACAGCTCGACCACCGGCTTCCGGCGCGAAGGCGTGGTGTTTTCCGAACATCTGACCGCCATCGGCCCGGGGCGCGAAACCCTGTCGATGGCCAACGCCCGCGGGCGCGAGGTGGACCTGACCCCCGCTTCGCTGTCCCAGACCGGTGGCCGCTTCGACCTGGCGCTGGAGCGCGAGGGGTTCTTCATGGTCGAGACGCCGCAGGGCAACCGCCTGACCCGCGCCGGCGCCTTCATGACCTCGGCCGAGGGCGAGCTGGTCAACGCCGACGGCCACCGGGTGCTGGACGACGGGCAGGCGCCGATCGCGCTGCCGCCCGGGGCGCGCAGCGTAGGTGTCGCCCCCGACGGCACGATTTCCGCCGACGGGCAGCCTATCGCGCGGATCGGGGTCTTCGACCAGCCCGACCGCGCGCAACTGCGCCACCAGGGCGGCACGCTGTTTGCCGCCGGCGATGCCGAGCCGGTCGAGGAACCGCTGGTCCGCCAGGGTTTTCTTGAAGAATCCAACGTCAACCCGGTGCTGGAACTCGCCCGCATGATCGAGGTCCAGCGCGCCTACGAGCTGGGCCAGTCCTTCCTCGAATCCGAGGACCAGCGCATCCGTTCCGTCATTTCCGCAACCACCCGCTGAAAGGCTTCCCGATGAGAGCATTGCAGATCGCCGCCACCGGGATGGCGGCCCAGCAGACCAGGGTCGAGGTGATTTCCCAGAACCTCGCCAACATGTCCACCACCGGTTACAACGCCCGCCGCGCCGAATTCGCCGATCTCGCCTATCAGCAGGTCACCCGCCCCGGCACCATCGCCGCCGCCGACGGCACCATGGTGCCCGCGGGGGTGCAGATGGGGCTGGGGGTGCGACCCACCGCAGTGACGGTCACGCTGGCGCAGGGCACGCCGACCCATACCGGCGGCGACCTGGACATCGCCATCGAGGGGCATGGCTACCTGGAGGTGACGCTGCCCTCGGGGGTGTCGGCCTATACCCGCGATGGCGGGCTGAAACGCTCGGCCGACGGGCAGATCGAGACCTCGGACGGCTATCCGCTGGTTCCCGGCATCACCATTCCCCAGGAAACCCGCAGCATCTCGATCAACGCCGCCGGCGAGGTCTTTGCCTATTTCGACGACCAGATCGAGCCGCAGAATCTTGGCCAGATCACCCTGGCCAGCTTTGTCAACGAAAAGGGGCTGGAAGCCATCGGCTCGAACCTGTTTCTGGAAACCACTGCCTCGGGGGCGCCGATGGTCGGCAACCCGGGTGAACAGGGGCTGGGCACGCTGCGCCAGCAATATCTCGAAGAAAGCACCGTGGACCCGGTGCGCGAGATTACCGAACTGATCAAGGCACAACGCGGCTATGAACTCAACTCCAAGGTGATCACCGCCGCCGACCAGATGCTGGGCGCAACGGTGCAGGTGCGGTGATGCGGATGCTGTTCCTGCTGGCGCTGTTGCCGGGCACAGCCCTGGCCGACGGGCTGACCGCGGCGCGCGTCCTGCCGGCCGGCACAGTGCTGACCGCAGCCGACGTTGTCGCCGCCCCCGGGGCGCGCGCCGGGCTGTCCCCGGATCAGGCGATCGGCCAGCAGCTGCGCAGCACGGTCTACGAGGGCCGCCCGATCACCGCCGCGCATCTGTCCACGCCGACTCTGGTCAGCCGAAACCAGATCGTGACGCTGGCCTATGACAACGCCTCGCTGCGGATCGAGACCGAGGCCCGCGCGCTTGGCGCCGGCAGTGCAGGCGACGTGATCCGCGTGATGAACCTTGCCTCCAGGGCGACTGTCAGCGCCCGCATCAACCCCGACGGCACCCTGTCCGTCGCCCAGCGCTGAAGGATTCGCGCATGAACACCAGAATCGCCATCACCGCGCTGTCGCTGGCGCTGACCCTGGCCGCCTGCGGCCGCGTGGCCGATGTGGGCCGCGCACCCGCGATGAGCGCCCCCCATGCCAGCACTGAATTCCAGGCCATGTCCCAGCCGGTCCATCCGATCCCAATGGGTCCGACCGCACCCGGCGGGGCGGCGTCCCTTTGGTCGGGGCAGTCGATGTCGCTGGTTGGCGACCGGCGGGCCCGGGCCCGCGGCGACATCCTGACCGTGGTGATCGAGATCGACGACAGGGCCGAAATCCAGAACAGTTCGGGCCGGTCGCGCAGCGCCTCGGAAACCGTGGGGATCCCGCATATGATGGGCATTCCGCAGCGGCTGGACGAAATCCTGCCCGAGGGCGCCAGCACCGCCAGCCTTGCGTCGGCCAAGGGCGGCTCGACCTTCAAGGGCTCGGGCAGCATTTCCCGGCGCGACAAGCTGGCGCTGCGTGTCGCCGCAACGGTGATCGACACCCTGCCGAACGGGGTGCTGCATGTCCAGGGCTCGCAAGAGGTGCGGGTGAACCATGAACTGCGGGAACTGACCGTCTCGGGCTTCGTGCGCCCCTCTGACGTCAGCCGCGATAACGAGATCGCCTATGACCGTATCGCGGGTGCCAGGATCAGCTATGGTGGCCGCGGCCAGATCAGCGATGTGCAGCAGCCGCGATACGGCCAGCAGATTGCCGATATTATTCTTCCTTATTAAAGGCTTGCCATGCTGAGAAAGCTTTTCCCCATTCTGCTGAGCATCCTGGCCATCGTGGTCGGGGCAGTCGGCGGAGAATTGCTGCGCAGCAGGTCCGGGGCCGACATCGCCTCGCCCGAGCTTCCGGCGGCCGACAAGGCGGGCTTTGACCCGGCCGAGGACAGCCTGCCGGGAACCGAGGCGATCACCGCCGACAGCGTGGCGCCCCCGGCGCCCGCACCCGCCGCCGACCCGCTGCCGGCGCATGTGCCGGCGACACCCGGCGATGCCGGCGCGGCGGCGGCAACCGCCTGGTTCAAGTTCCCGCAGCAATTCTTCGTGCCGGTGCTGCACGGCGGGCGGCTGGACAGCACGATGATCCTGTCGCTGTCGGTCGAGATGCCCGAAACCGCCACTGAGGAAGTCTATGCCCATGAAATCAAGCTGCGCGATGCGCTGCTGCGCCAGTTGCTGATCCACGCCAACACCGGCGGCTTCGACGGCAACTTCACCACCGAGGCACATCTGAGAAAGCTGCGCGGTGACCTGACCGCGACCGCGCAGGATATCGTCCCCGGGATCCGCGAGATCCTGATCGGCGACATTGCCCGGCAAGAGCGGTGACTGCGCCCGCCCTGATCGTCGGGACCGCCCGGATAGCCAGAGGGCGCTTTCCCCGAACGCCTGCCCGCGCCGGGATGATACTGGCCGCTTCCCGGATCAAGCGATCGATCACTGCCGGCAGGGCAGGATTTCGGCGCAAAGCCGGCATGAACTCCGGCCGGATTCGGGTATGTCGCGGCCTGGCTGCCTAGCGATGCGCTGGCGAGGTGACTGTTGGCGCCGAGGCTTGCGGTGCCGCCGGATTGCATGGCCTGCATCCTTGGCGTGTGCCGGCCACCGTGGCGAAACTGGCGCCTTCTGCCAGTGGCGCCCGGGCTCAACCGGCTTTCTGGCGGCCGCACCGATGGCGCAGCGGCAGGCGCGGGGCCAAAGCAATGCACTTCCGGCGACGGAAATCAGGACCCGCGCGGGGCGGTCTATTCCTGGACCTCGGTCTTTGGCGCAGAAGCGCCCGGCATCAGCGGAAGGAACTCGGCGAACTCCCGGCGCGCCCGCGGCCAGTCAAAGCTCCACCCTTCGTCGGGGATGCGCCAGTCCTTGCCATAGTTCGACGCCAGCATCGCCGTGGGGTCGCTGGGCAGGCCCAGTCCGGTCAGCGCATCCTGGCCCAGTGGCAGCAATTGCGAGCGCAGCAGCGTGCCGGCGGTATGCGGGTAAAGGAAAAGCCGGTCCTCTGCGTCGATCCAGGCGGGAAACAGGTCCACCCCGAATCCGCCGATCTTTTGCAGCTTGAGGGTCACCCCGCTCCATTCGCTGCGACCGGTGGCAAGCCCGGCCTCGACCAGCCGCCCGGTCAGCGCCAGCCATTCGCGCGCGGCCGCTTCGGTCGTCTGCGCCTTCAGCAACACGGCAAGGTCGATGTCGTTGTCATGCCCCAGCAGCGTGCCCTCGCGCACAAGGCCCAGCAACGTTCCCGAGTTGGCAAAGACCGTCAGCCCCTGTGCGGCCAGTTTTTCGCCGACTTCACGGCAGCCGCGGATCACCCCGGACAGGTCGGCAGTGTCGAAACCATGACCATAGCCGCTGCCGATCGGGCGCGGCAGGGCCAGTTCCTGAAACAGCAGCGCCATGAAGTCGGTGTAATCCTGCACCATCCCGCGCCGCCGGCTGATCCGGTTGAACCGCGAAATCAGCGCCTGTGTCCGCACCGGCTTTTTCCGCATCAGGCAGTGCAGCAGGATCCAGCAGCGCAACCAGTCGGTATTTCGGGGGTCCTCGGTCTTTATCAGCCGCTTGTGAAAGCGGCGATAGGCGCCGGTATCCAGCCGGCCCTGCTGCGCGGTTTGCAGAATCTCGGCAAACATATCGGCGTCGATGGCCGGCGCGGCAGCCCCCGGTTCGGCGGCAGCCGGCGTGGCCGGCCCCGGCTTGGTGGGGCGCTGTTCGGTATCACGCCGCATCTCGGCGATCACCGTCCGCAGCTGCGTCGTCGAGATGTCGCGGGTGCGCGGCAGGTAGACCACCTGGCAGATGTCGGCCAGTTCGTCGAACTTGCCCAGCCAGTCGTCGCCCATGGCAAAGATGTCAATGCCGTCGCGCAGGATGTCCTGCCGCTTCTGGTCCCATGAATTTTCTGGCAGCACCCGGTCGACATGGCGGCAGGCGGCGACCAGCTGCGCGCGCTGCTCATAAGGCATGATCGCCTTTTTGCCCTTGAGCGCATTGAATTCGTCGGTCGAGACGCAGACGGTCAGGTGATCGCCCAGACTGTGCCCCCATAAACAGGGTGCCCGTCATCTTTTCGCTGCGTTTCTCGCCCGCCGGGCATGACACCGGCAGGCGATACAGCGCAACCCCCGGCAGCTGCTTTGGAAATTTTCCCGGACTGGCCTTTTACAGAGATTACACCAGCGCGCCGTGGCAGTTCTTGAACCGCTGGCCCGAGCCGCAGGGGCACGGGTCGTTGCGCGAGGGGTTGCCCCAGGTGGTCGGGTCGTTTTCGTCGAAACCGGGCACGCGGCCCGCGACGTCACCGGCGCCGGCCTCTTCGTGGCTGGGCCGGGCGGCGGCCTGCTGCGCCTGCAACTGTGCCTGATACTGGCGCATCATCTGTTCGCGCTCGGCCTCGGTCAGCGGGCGGATGCGGGCGAGGTTCTGCGTCACGTCGCCGCGCAACCCGTCCAGCAGGTTCTCGAACAGCTGGAATGCCTCGGTCTTGTATTCCGACAGCGGGTCGCGCTGCGCATAGCCGCGAAAGCCCACGACCGAGCGCAGATGTTCCAGCGTCACCAGATGTTCGCGCCACTTGCCGTCGATCTGTTGCAGCAGCACCTGCTTTTCGATCTGCGCCATCTGCTCGGGGCCGAATTGTTCCGCCTTTTGCGCCATGTAGGCGTCGGTCGCGGCCCGGATCCGTTCCAGAACCGATTCGCGGTCCACGCCATCCTCGGCCGCCCAGTCGGCGATCGGCAGATCCATGTTCAGCTGCTCGACCACCGCCTTGCGCAAGCCATCGGTATCCCACTGATCGGCATAGGTTTTTTCGGGCATATAGCTGTCGAGCAGATCTTCGATCACCTGCTGGCGCATATCGGCGGCGATGTCGCTCACGTCATCGGCTTCCATGATCTCGCGGCGCTGGGAAAAGATCACCTTGCGCTGGTCGTTCATCACGTCGTCGAACTTGAGCAATTGCTTGCGGATGTCGAAGTTGCGGCCCTCGACCTTGGCCTGGGCGCGTTCCAGCGACTTGTTGACCCAGGGGTGGACGATGGCCTCGCCCTCTTTCATGCCCAGGGTGGACAGCACCTTGTCCAGCCGCTCGGACCCGAAGATCCGCATCAGGTCGTCTTCCAGCGACAGGAAGAACAGCGAGCGGCCGGGGTCGCCCTGACGGCCCGAGCGCCCGCGCAGCTGGTTGTCGATGCGGCGGCTTTCGTGGCGTTCGGTGGCCAGCACGAACAGCCCGCCCGCGTCCAGCACCGCCTGCTTGTCGGCGGCGTGCTCGGCCTCGATCCGGGCGCGCAGCTCGTCGGGGTTGGCGTCCGGGTTGGCGGCCAGCGCCTGCATCACCTTCATCTCGACGTTGCCGCCCAGCTGGATGTCGGTGCCGCGGCCGGCCATGTTGGTGGCGATGGTGACGGCGCCGGGCTTGCCGGCCTCGGCGACGATAGAGGCTTCCTGTTCGTGCTGACGGGCGTTCAGCACGTTATGGGGAATGCCCTCGGCCCGCAGCATGTCCGACAGCATCTCGGATTTCTCGATCGAGGTGGTGCCGACCAGCAGCGGCTGGTTGCGAGAGTGGGCTTCCTTGATCGCCTCGATCACCGCGGCGTATTTTTCGGCGGCAGTGCGATACACGCGGTCGTGTTCGTCGACACGCTGGATGGGGCGGTTGGTGGGCACCTCGACCACGCCCAGCTTGTAGATCTCGGCGAATTCCTCGGCCTCGGTCACCGCAGTGCCGGTCATGCCGGCCAGTTTTTCATAAAGCCGGAAGTAGTTCTGGAAGGTGACCGAGGCCAGCGTCACGTTTTCGGGCTGGATCTCGACGCCCTCTTTCGCCTCGATCGCCTGGTGCAGCCCGTCCGACAGGCGGCGGCCCTGCATCATGCGGCCGGTGAATTCGTCGATCAGCACCACCTCGCCGTCCTTGACCACATAGTTCTGGTCGCGGCGGAACAGCTTGTGGGCGCGCAGCGCCTGGTTGGCGTGGTGGACGATGGTGGTCGATTCGGGGTCGTAGAGCGTTTGCCCCTGCGGCAGGATCCCGGCCTCTTGCAGGCGGTTTTCCAGGAACTCGTTGCCGTCCTCGGTAAAGGTGGCGTTGCGGGTCTTTTCGTCGACCTTGTAGTGGTCTTCGGTCAGCTCGGGGATAAAGGCGTCAAGCGTGCGATACAGTTCGCTGCGGTCCTGCGACGGCCCCGAGATGATCAGCGGGGTGCGGGCCTCGTCGATCAGGATCGAATCGACCTCGTCCACGATGGCGAAGAAATGCCCGCGCTGGGTCATTTCCTCGATCGAGCCCTTCATGTTGTCGCGCAGGTAGTCGAAGCCCAGCTCGTTGTTGGTCGCGTAGGTCACATCTGCGCGATAGGCGTCGCGTTTTTCCTGGTCGTCCTGAAAGGGGTAGACCACGCCGGTGCGCATCCCCAGCGCGGCGAACACCTTGCTCATCCATTCCGCGTCGCGTTTCGCCAGATAGTCGTTGACGGTGACGACATGCACGCCCTTGCCGGCCAGCGCGTTCAGATAGGCGGGGAAGGTGGCGACCAGGGTCTTGCCCTCGCCGGTCTTCATCTCGGCAATGTTACCCTGATGCAGGAAGATCCCGCCCATCAGCTGCGTGTCAAAGGCGCGCAGGCCCAGGGCGCGGCGGGCGGCCTCGCGGCAGTTGGCGAACGCCTCGGGCAGCAGCACGTCAAGGCTTTCGGCCGCCCGGCCGTCGCTGCCCTGCGCGCGGGCCTGCAATTCCCGGGTCCTGGCGATCAGATCCTCGTCCGACATCGCCTGGAACTGCGGTTCCAGCGCGTTGATCTGGGCCACCAGCGGGCGGATGGATTTCACCTTGCGGTCGTTGGGGGTGCCGAAGATCGACTTGGCCAGATTTCCGATGCCGAGCATGGTGTCCTGTCTGGTTGGGCGCGGCGGGCGTGACGCCCACTTGCCCCGACCAACGGCCTTGCCCTATCACGAGGCCGGAAAATCGGCGGCGGGCGCGCATTTTCGGTTGCGCCGGATGTAGGGCCCGCCCGACCCGCTGTCAACGCCACCCGGCCGGGATGGGCCGCCGGGCAACCATCGCGAAGGGAACACCCGCGCCATGCTGAAAACCATACCGGCCGCCGCTGCCGCCGTCGTCGCCGCCCTGCTGGCGGGTGCGCCCGCGCTGGCGCAGGACACCGGCGCCCCCGCAGAGA
>JAZIHR010000032.1:0-24236 GCA_036678445.1 Alphaproteobacteria bacterium | reverse complement strand
GGCGAGGCATGGCGCACGGGGCCGGAACATGACGGGGCCGGGCGTGACGGGTTCGCGCCGGTCGGGTTCGCAAGCGTCGGGGCCGGGCGTGATGGGCCGGCTGATCCTGCGCCGGGTGATCGCGCCCGCGCTTTGCGCCGTGCTGCTGGGCGCGCTGCCGGTGGCGGCGGCGGACAACCCGCCCGACCCCGACCCGCGGCTGGTCGCGGCGGCGGCGGATTCGGCGCTGGCTTATGTGATCACAGGCGACCCGCAGGTGGACCGGGCGTCGGAACTGGGGCTTGCCGGGCTGTCCGCCGCCCTGCGCGCCCGCACCACGGTCGAGCCCGGCCCCCCCGTCGCGGTCGAGCTGGACGAGGACGACCTGTCGCTGCTGACCTTTCTTTACTGGCCGGTGACCGAGGACCAGCTGCCGCCCTCGCCGCTGGCCTATGCGCGGCTGAACCGCTTCCTGCGCAGCGGCGGCATGATCCTGTTCGACACTGGCGACGGCGACCTGGAAGGGCTTGACGCCGGCGGCGACGGCGCGCTTCGCCAGCTTGCCGCGCCGCTGGACATTCCGCCGCTGGCCCCGGTGCCGGGCGATCATGTGCTGACGCGCTCGTTCTACCTGCTGGACGAGTTTCCCGGCCGCTTCCGTGGCGGCACGGTCTGGGTCGAGGCGACCTCGGCCAGCGCCGAGCGGGGGGCGCTGGGGGTGACGAACGACGGGGTTTCCCCGGTCGTGATCGGCGGCAATGCCTGGGCCGAGGCCTGGGCCGAGGATGCCGACGGCCGCCCTGCCTATGCGGTCGGGCGCGGCCTGGACGGTGACCGCCAGCGCGAGATGGCGCTGAGATTCGGTATCAACATCGTGATGTATGCGCTTGGCGGGAATTATAAATCCGACCAGGTTCATGTGCCCGAACTGCTAGAGAGGCTGGGCCGGGAACAGGGGCGCCGGGATTTCGCCCCGCCGGATTTCGGCGCCTCTGGCCTTGATGATCGGCTGCCGCAAGGGTTGCTGCCATGAACAGGGCGGGGCTTGGGCTGGATTTTGCGCCACTGCTGGGTTGGGGCTTTGTCGCCGGGCTGCTGGCGCTGGCGCTGCTGGCCGCCGTGCTGGCGTGGTGGCGCGGCCTGCGCGGCTGGCCGTGGCGGCTGGCCGCGGGGCTGGCGGCGGCGGTCGCGATGGCGGGGCCGATGCTGGAAACCGGGGCGCGGCGGCCCCTGTCCGACATCGTGCTGCTGGTCGAGGACCACAGTGCCAGCCAGTCCCTGCCCGGGCGGACGGGGCAGATGGCGGCGGCCTCGGACGGGATGGCGGCGCAGATTGCTGCCCGTCCGGATACCCAACTGCGCCGCATCACGCTGGGCGACGACCCCGACGGCACGCTGCTGGGCGATGCCATTGCCCGCGCGCTGGCGGCCGAACCCGATTCTCGCCTTGCCGGCGTGGTTGTGATCACAGACGGCAGGCTGCACGACCCGGCCGCGCTGCCGGACGGGGCGCCGGCGCCGGTGCATGTGCTGCTGACCGGGCAGCTGTCCGACTGGGACCGGCGACTGGTGATCGAGGAAGCCCCCGCCTTTGGCCTGATCGGCCAGCCGGTCACGCTGCGGGTGCGCGTCGAGGACCAGGGCGCGGTCCCCGACGCCGTGGCCGGCCGCGCTGCGACCCTGCGGCTGTCGCTGGACGGTGAGGATGAGCAGGTGGTCTCGATCCCGCCGGGGGTGCCGCTGGACATCCGGGTCACGCCCGACCACCCGGGGCAGAACGTGGTGGCGCTGGCGCTGGACCCGCCCGGGGCGGACCCGCCGCAACTGACCGACCTGAACGACCGCGCCGTGGTCCGTATCGAGGGCGTGCGCGACCGGCTGCGGGTGCTGCTGGTGTCAGGAGAGCCGCATCCCGGTGAAAGAGTATGGCGCAACATCCTGAAATCAGACACGAATGTCGATCTGGTGCATTTCACCATCCTGCGGCCTCCGGACAAGATGGATGGGGTGCCGCTGGACGAGCTGGCGCTGATCGCCTTTCCGACCGAGGCGCTGTTCCAGGAACGGATCGACGATTTCGACCTGATCATCTTTGATCGCTATCGGGTGCGGGGCATCCTGCCGTCGGCGTATTTCGACAACCTCCGCCGCTATGTCGAGGCCGGCGGCGCGTTGCTGGTCGCCTCGGGGCCGGAAATGGCGGGGGTGGAAAGCCTGCATCTGTCGCCGCTGGGCGCGATCCTGCCGGCGCGGCCGACGGGGCGGTTCCTGGACGCGCCGTTCCGGCCACAACTGACCGAGGCCGGGCGCCGCCACCCGGTCACCGCCGCGTTGCAAGGTGCGCCCGGCGGCGAGGGTGCCCCCTGGGGCCGCTGGCTGCGCATGGGCGAGGTGGTGGCCGACCCGCGCGCCGAGGTGCTGATGACCGGCGAGGGCGACCGCCCGCTGCTGATCGCCGGCCGCGCGGGCGAGGGGCGGGTGGCGCTGCTGACCTCGGACCAGGTCTGGCTGTGGGCGCGCGGCTTCGAGGGCGGCGGCCCGCAGGCCGAGCTGCTGCGCCGCATCGCGCATTGGTCGATGAAGGAACCGGATCTTGAGGAGGAAACCCTGTCCGTCTCGGTCGTCGAGGGGCCGGCGCTGGCGATCACCCGCCGCACGATGGACGACGTGATCGGCCCGGTGACGATCACGCGGCCCGATGGCTCGACCGCGACGCTGCGGCTGGAGCCCGAGGGCGCGGGGCGGTTCTCGGGGCGTTTTCCCGCGCCGGCGCCGGGGCTTTACCGGCTGGCTGAGGGGGACCTGGCCCGGGTGGCCGCCGTCGGCCCCGCCGCCCCCCGCGAATTCGAGCAGACCGTGGCCGACGCCTCTGCGCTGAAGCCGCTGGTGACGGCGACGCAGGGCGCGGTGCTGCCGCTGTCCGGGGGCGTGCCCGATCTGCGCGCGATGGCTTTGGGCCGGCCGGCGCATGGGCAGGGCATCGCGCGCCCGTGGATCGCGATTACCCCGCGCGAGGCCGAGGCCGTGGATGGGCTGGCAGTGCGGCCGTTGCTGCCGCCCTGGGGGTGGCTGGCGCTGATCGCCGGGCTGGCGCTGGCGGCGTGGCTGGTGGAAGGCGGGCGGCTGGGGCGGAGTCGACACGAGGTTTCGGGGGTTCAGCGATGAAAAGGCGCGATTTTCTGCTGGCGGCCTCGGCGGCGGCTTTTGCCGGGCCTGCATGGGCGGGGCGACCGCGCCGTAAGCCCGCGCCCTCGGTCGCGCAGCTGTTCGCGGGCGCGGGCTTGGGGGATGCGTCGCTGGGGTTCGCGGCGATCGACCTTGGCTCGGACGAGGTCTTGCAGGCCGAGGGGGCGGGGCTGGCGCTGCCCCCGGCCAGCACGCTCAAGACCGTCACCGCGCTGTATGCGCTGGACCGGCTGGGGCCGCAGCACCGCTTTGCCACAAGGGTGTTGCGCGACGGCGACACGCTGGTGCTGGCGGGCGGGGGCGACCCGGCGCTGGACACCGACGCGCTGGCGACGCTGGCGGCCGAGACCGCGCGGGCGGTGGGCGACTGGCGGCCCTTGCGCTTTGCGGTCTGGGGCGGCGCGCTGCCGCAGGTCGAGCAGATCGCGCCGGGGCAGGCGGCGCATCTGGCCTATAATCCAACCGTTTCCGGGATGATCCTCAACTATAACCGCGTCTATCTGGGCTGGCGCTGCGAGGCTGACTGCACGCTGGACCTACAGGCGCGCGGGACCGCGCAGTCGCCGCGGGCCTGGACGATCAGCGCCGGGACCAAGCCCGGCGGTGCCTATGGCCACAGCATCGCCGAGGGGCGCGAGCATTGGCAGGTCCCGCGCGCCGGGCTGGGCCGCAGCGGTTCGCGCTGGCTGCCGGTGCGCCGCCCCGAGGCCTATGCGGGCGACGTGTTCCAGACGCTGGCCCGCGCGCAGGGGCTGGCGCTGCCCGCCCCCGAGGTGGCCCACACCCCGCCCGCGGGGGCCGAGATCGCGCGGCTGGACAGTGCGCCGCTGACGGTGCTGCTGCGCGGGATGCTGGAACATTCCACCAACCTGACCGCCGAGGTCGTCGGGCTGGCCGCCAGCGGGGCTTTGAGCCAGGGGGCCTCGGCCCGGGCAATGGGCGAGTGGCTGGCGGCTTTGGGGATCACCGGCGCGGTGTTCGAGGATCATTCGGGGATGAGCGCGCAGAACCGCATCACCGCGCAGGCGCTGGCGGGGCTGCTGGCGCGGCCGCAATCGCGCGCGGCGCTGCGCCCGCTGCTGAATACCGACCCGCTGCGCGAGGTGCTGGGCGAGCCCGCACAGGGCCACGGCCGGGACGGCGCGCCCCTGGTGCAGGCCAAGACCGGGACGCTGAACTTCGTGTCCTGCCTTGCCGGTTATGCGGCGGCGGATGGCCGCGAGGTCGCCTTTGCCGCGTTGATGGCGGATGAGCAGCGCCTGGCTGCGACCAGCGGGCAGGACTGGCCCGAAGGTTCGCTGGCCTGGGTCAGGCGCGCCAAGCTGTTGCAGCGCGACCTGGTGGCGGCCAGCCTGCGGGACGACCCGCCCGCCGTGCTGCCGGCCGAAATCTAGAGCTGGCGGTTGCGGGCGTTGGCGGCCAGCTCGATCGCGGCGGCGTGCAGGCGGTCGATCCGCAGTTCCTCGCGCAGCTCGACCAGCAGCCGCAGCTCGACCTGATCGGCGCGCCCGTCGGCGGCGGCCACGTCGCAGGCCAGCACATAGGCGGTTTCGTACAGCGATTCGGGCAGCGCGTCGCGGATCAGCCCGAACAGCGCGTCCAGCCCGTCCTCTTCCTCGAAGATCGACAGCACGGTCTGCGACACCGCCCGCACCCGGTCGATGTCATAGGCGGCAAATACCGGGGTGTGGTTCACCAGCCGCTCGATCGCCACCATCTCGGCGGTGCCCAGGCCCTGTCCGGCGGCCGAAACCGCCACCATCACGGCAACAAGCGCGTCGCAGGGCGACATTGCGGGCAGGGTCAGGGTCATGGGGGCCTCGGGTCGCGGTGCGCGCGGGGGCGCATATGTTGACGATATCTGGGCCGCCCGCTACGGCAGGGGCCGAACGGACGGAGAATGACAATGACCACCCTGCGCGATGCCGCGATGAATTCCAAGGCCTGGCCTTTCGAGGAAGCGCGCCGGGTGCTGAAACGCTACGCCAGGAAAGACCCCGAAAAGGGCTATGTGCTGTTCGAGACCGGCTATGGCCCCTCGGGGCTGCCGCATATCGGCACTTTCGGCGAGGTCGCCCGCACCACCATGGTGCGCCGCGCGTTCGAGATCATCAGCGACATCCCCACGCGGCTGTTCTGCTTTTCCGACGACCTGGACGGAATGCGCAAGGTTCCCGACAACGTGCCGCAGCCCGAGATGCTGCGCGAGCATCTGCAAAAGCCGCTGACCAGCGTGCCGGACCCGTTCGGCGAATACCCCAGCTTCGGCGATCACAACAATGCCATGCTGCGCCGGTTCCTGGATACCTTCGGCTTCGAATACGAATTCATCAGCGCGACCGAGTTCTACCGCTCGGGGCGGTTCGACGCCACGCTGCTTCTGGCCGCGGAACGCTATGACGCGATCATGGAGATCATGCTGGCCAGTCTGCGCGAGGAGCGCCAGCAGACCTATTCCTGTTTCCTGCCGATCCACCCGGAAACCGGGCGGGTGCTGTATGTGCCGATCAAGAACGTCGACGCGGCGCGGGGCGAGATCACCTTTGACGACGACTCGGGGCGCGAATGGACGCTGCCGGTCACCGGCGGCAACGTGAAATTGCAGTGGAAGCCCGACTTTGGCGCCCGCTGGGCCGCTCTGGACGTCGATTTCGAGATGTATGGCAAGGACCACTCCACCAACACTCCGATCTACGACGGCATCTGCGAGGTGCTGGGCGGCCGCGCGCCTGAGCATTTCACCTATGAGCTGTTCCTGGACCAGCACGGGCAGAAGATCAGCAAATCCAAGGGCAACGGGCTGTCGATCGACGAGTGGCTGACCTATGCGGCCGCCGAGAGCCTGTCCTATTTCATGTATCAGAAGCCCAAGACCGCCAAGCGGATGCATTTCGACGTGATCCCCAAGGCGGTGGACGAATACCACCAGCAACTGCGCGCCTATCCGGGGCAGACGGTGGACCAGCAACTGGCGAACCCGGTCTGGCATATCCACGGCGGCAAGGTGCCGGAATCGAACCTGGTGGTGCCCTTCCAGATGCTGCTGAACCTGGCCTCGGTGTCGGCGGCGCAGGACAAGGACACGATGTGGGGCTTCATCCGCCGCTATGCGCCCGAGGCGACGCCGGAAACCCATCCCGACCTTGATGCGGCGGCCGGGTTCGCGGTGCGGTATTTCAACGATTTCGTGGCGCCGACGCGGGCGTTCCGCGCCCCCACCGACAAGGAACGCGCGGCGTTGCAGGATCTGGCGGCGCGGCTGGCGGCATGGGACCAGCCTGCGGACGCGGAAGCGTTGCAGACCATGGTCTTTGCCATCGGCAACGAACACGGGTTCGAGCCGCTGCGCGACTGGTTCCAGGCGCTGTATCAGGTGCTGCTGGGCGCCGATCAGGGGCCGCGCTTTGGCGGGTTCATCGCGCTTTACGGGGTGGCCGAGACCCGCGCGCTGATCGAGCGAGCCTTGGCCGGCGCCTTGCAGTCTGCCCCCGCATAAGCGGCGTCCCGTTGCCTTCCCTCCTGTTGCGGCGCGCGGTCGGTTAACCGCGCGTCAACCCTTGCGCGGCAGTTTTCCGGGCTGCTGCGAGGCGTGTCGTGACCTCGCATCCTGAGGGGGAAGGAAGGACGAGCGCATGAATATCGCCATCACATCGGGGTTGCAGCTGATGCCGCCGGGGTTCGCGGCGGGGCTGGCGGCCTGGTCGCAGGAAGACGGGCGTTCTGGGCAGACCACCTGGGCCAGCGCCACCAACGCGGCCATCGTGCCGGCCGACCAGGATTTCGGCTCTTGCCTTGAAATCATCAAGCAGGCGACGGAAACCCGCATCCGCTTTACCGGGGAAACCCCGATCCTGCCGGGGACCTATCTGCGCGTCTCGGCGCGGATCAAGGCGGTGGCGGGGAACCTGCCCTCGGTGCGCATCGCCGGCTGGCCGGGCAATGCGCAGCGCCAGCGGGTGAACGGGGTCACCGTCACCGGGCCGGTGGTGGCGCTGCCCGGCCACGGCCAGGTGGTCGAGGTTTCCGCCATCATCGGCACCTCGGCCCGGCCGGGGGTGCATATAGGCTGGGGGCCGAGCGCGGTGTTCGGCCACATGGGGCTGGACATCACCGGCCCGAACGGCGGTGCCATCCGCATCGAGAGCATCCGCATCGAGGACATCACCGCCGCCTTTGTCCCGACGATGATCGACTGGGTGGACGTGCGCGACTATGGCGCCAAGGGCGACGGGGTGACCGACGACCGCACGGCCTTCATGATGGCCGATGCCGCGGCGGCGGGCGGGCAGGTGCTGGTGCCGGCGGGCAGCTATTACATCGGCGGCAACCTGACCATGAACGAGCCGGTGCGCTTTGTCGGCACGCTGGTGATGCCGCGCACGGCAAGGCTGGGGCTGCGGCGCAATTTCGACCTGCCGTCCTATGCCGACGCCTTCGGCGACGAAACCGAAGGGATGAAGCGCGGGTTGCAGGCGCTGCTGGATTACAGCGACCACAACATCTTCGACCTGTGCGGCCGCAAGGTGGACCTGACCGAGCCGCTGGTGATCGGCGACATCATCCCCGGGCTGACGCAGTTTTCCGCCCGCCGTGTCGTCGCCAACGGCCAGATCGCCATCGTGGACGGCCCCGCCTGGGCGACGACCAGCGTGACCGCCAGCGCCACCTATGACCCCGAGCGCCCGCGAGAGCTGCGCGCCGTGGGCCAGATCGCCGCGATCGAGGTCGGCTCGCGCATTTCCGGTCCCGGCGTGGGGCGGGAAATCTATGTGCGCGACAAGAACATCGCCACCGGCACGCTGACCCTGTCGCAGGCGCTTTACGGCGGCGCCGGCACCCGCAGCTACACGTTCGAGCGTTACCGCTACGCCTTTGACTTTTCGACCGTGCCGCAGGTCGACCGCTTCTATTTCATGAACGTGGATTTCGGGCTGGACGGGCGGGCCAGCGGGGTGATGCTGCCTCCGCAGGGCGAGTTGTGGGCGTTCCGCGACTGTTTCATGACCCGGCCGAAAGACCGCGGCATCACCTCGATCGGCGAGGCGTGCCAGGGCATGCTGATCGACCGCAGCGAGTTCATGTCCCACGACATGGGCCAGCCGGTGCAAAGCCGCACCAGCGTGTGCCTCAACATCAATGCCAACGACGCCAAGATCCGCGACAACCGCTTTGTCCGCTTCGGGCATTTCTGCGTGGCGGCGGGGACCGGGCATCTGATTTCCGGCAACCACTGGTTCCAGGGGGACAGTCAGAACACCGGGCTGCGCAGTGCCGGTCTGGTGCTGACCGGGCGCAACGCGCAGGTCACCATCACCGGCAACTACATCGACAACGCCAGCATCGAGTGGACGAACGAACACCACTCGGTGCCGAATTCCTCTGGCCAGCCGCCGTTCGGAGGCGTGACGATGACCGGCAACACCTTCCTGTGTTCGCACACGGTCGCCAATTTTTCGTGGATCGTGATCAAGCCCTTTGGCACCAACCACTGGCTGCACGGGCTGACGGTGATGGGCAACGTGTTCAAGTCGCTTTACGCGCAGATCGACCGGGTCGAGCGCGTGGACACCAGCTTTGCCAATCTGGACGTGGCGAAGATGCGCAACGTCCGGTTCGAGGGCAATACCTTCAGCGGGGTGCGCATCCCTACCGCCAACCCGCTGAGCGTCACGCATCGCCAGAACACCGCCGCCGGGCGCTGGGTGGTGGCGACCGGCGATGCGCTGCCGTTCAGCGGGCAGGCGATGCGGGTGGAATCGGTGGTGGCCGAGGGCGCGGTGACCACCTCCAGCGGCGCGCGCAACACCGACCTGCCCTCGGTCACGGCGGCGCAGGGGACGGCGAAGAACCAGGTCTATCTGGACTTCTCGCAGGCGGTGCGCGGCACGATGGCGCTGAAGATCCGCATGGACCAGGCGGAATAACAGGTCGCGAGAGCGCGTGACCCGTGCCCGGCAGCCCCGCGCTGCCGGGTTTTTCGCGTCAGGACAGATCGCCCGGTTCCAGCCGGTAGGCCCGGCCGAAACCCGCGTTCAGCATCCCGCCCCGGATCTGCATCCGCCACAGCCGGAAATCGGGCAGCCGCGCATAGACCGCCGCCTTGGGGTCGCGGTCCAGCCAGCCGGCGCGCAGGGCGGCGTCTTCGTCGGGGGCGGTGATCTCGTGCGCCTCGACTTGCAGCGACAGCCGGGCCCGCGCCAGCGCGATGCCGCGTGCATCCGGCGTGGGAGGCGCGTCGATCAGCAGCGCCGCGCGCGGGTCGTGGCGCAGCGCGGCGGTGTGTAGCGCCAGCCCCGACAGCATCGCCCAGACCCTGCCCGCCGCATCCTGTTGAAGCGCGATCCGCGACGTCATCGGCCAGCCCTGCGCGTCCAGCACCGCCAGCACCGCGCTGTCGGCATGGCGCAGAATCCCGCCGGCCTGTGTGCGGGCCTCTGCGTCGGCGGGGCGATGAGGGGTGGCCATCGGCGGTATCTTGCCCGTTCCGGGCGCGACAAATTGCCCAATATCCATGTTCATGTCCCCGAATCCGGTAGCTTTTTACAATGTAGCAAGAAACCGGGTTTATTTTGCAATTTTTGCATATGACATCCGCGCAGACCGCTTTTAGGCTTCGTCGTATCCGCGGCGTTTGCGCCGGTGGTTCGCGGCGTTGAGGATCGCTGCGGTTTCTGGACTGCTAGGGAGGTTATATGTCTGTTGCACCAGTGGCCAAGCACCCCATTCCCGAGGGCTATGAAAAGGCTCATGTGACGCCCGAGATTTACCGCGCGCGCTATCAGGAATCCCTGTCCGACCCCGACGGGTTCTGGGGCCGCGAGGGGCGGAGGCTGGACTGGATCAAGCCCTACACAAAGGTGAAGAACACCGATTTCATGATGGGCCAGGTCTCGATCAAGTGGTTCGAGGACGGGATACTCAACATCTGCGTGAACTGCGTGGACCGGCACCTGCCCAAACGTGCCAACCAGACGGCGATCATCTGGGAACCCGACGATCCCGCCACCCCCGCCCGCCACATCACCTATGCCGAGCTGTCGGAAAAGGTGAACCGGATGGCGAACGTGCTGCTGAGCCAGGGGGTGATGCGCGGCGACCGGGTGGTGATCTACCTGCCGATGATCCCCGAGGCCGCCTATGCGATGCTGGCCTGCGCGCGGATCGGGGCGATCCATTCCATCGTCTTTGCCGGGTTCTCGCCGGATGCGCTGGCCAACCGGATCAATGACTGCGGCGCCAAGCTTGTGATCACCGCCGACACCGCCCCGCGTGGCGGCCGGCGCACCGCGCTGAAGTCCAACGCCGACGCGGCGCTGCTGCATTGCTCGGACAAGGTGCGTTGCCTGGTGGTCAAGCATACCGGCGACCAGACTACCTGGGTGCAGGGGCGCGACGTGGATGTGCTGGCGCTGATGGAGCACGCCAGCCCCGACTGTCCGCCGCGCCCGATGGGGGCCGAGGACCCGCTGTTCATCCTGTATACCTCGGGTTCGACCGGCAAGCCCAAGGGCGTGGTCCACAGCTCGGGCGGTTATCTGGTCTATGCGTCGCTGACGCACCAGAATACCTTCGACTATCAGGACGGCGACGTGTTCTGGTGCACCGCCGACGTGGGCTGGGTCACCGGCCACAGCTATATCGTCTATGGGCCGCTGGCCAATGGCGCCACCACCGTGATGTTCGAGGGCGTGCCGACCTGGCCCGACCCCGGCCGTTTCTGGGAGGTGTGCGAAAAGCACAAGGTGACGCAGTTCTATACCGCGCCCACCGCGATCCGCACCCTGATCAGCCAGGGCACCGAGTGGGTCGAGAAATACGACCTGTCCAGCCTGCGCGTGCTGGGTTCGGTCGGCGAGCCGATCAACCCCGAGGCGTGGAACTGGTACGACAAGCACATCGGCAAGGGGAAATGCCCGATCGTGGACACGTTCTGGCAGACCGAGAACGGCGGCCACATGATCACCTCGCTGCCCTATGCGATCGAGACCAAGCCCGGCTCGGCGACGCTGCCCTGCTTCGGGGTGCGCCCCGAGGTTCTGGACCCGACCAGCGGCGCGGTGATCGAGGGCAACGGGGTCGAGGGGGTGCTGTGCTTCGCCGACAGCTGGCCGGGGCAGATGCGCACGCTGTGGGGTGACCACCAGCGGTTCGAGGAAGCGTATTTCCAGCAATACCCCGGCTATTACTTTACCGGCGACGGCTGCCGCCGCGACGAGGACGGGTATTACTGGATCACCGGCCGGGTCGATGACGTGATCAACGTCTCGGGGCACCGCATGGGCACGGCCGAGATCGAAAGCGCGCTGGTCGCCCACCCCAAGGTGGCCGAGGCCGCGGTGGTGGGTTACCCGCACGATCTCAAGGGGCAGGGCATCTATGCCTATGTCACGGTGATGAACGGGGTCGAATCTTCCGACGAGTTGCGCAAGGAACTGGAGACCTGGGTCCGCACCGAGATCGGCCCCATCGCCAGGCCCGACCTGATCCAGTGGGCGCCGGGGCTGCCCAAGACCCGCTCGGGCAAGATCATGCGCCGCATTCTGCGCAAGATCGCCGAAAACGACTATGGCAGCCTGGGCGACATCTCGACGCTGGCCGACCCGGGCGTGGTCGACGAGCTGATCGAAAACCGCATGAACCGCGGGTAGCCCACCAAGCGAAGCGCCGGCCGGATCGAAAGCTCCGGCCGGCCGCCGGCGAACTGGCCGGAACCGTGGCGGGCCGATACGGCCGCGCCGCACGGGCAGATTGTCAATGAATATCATTTTACTCGTGGGAGGATTTCTCCATGCAGGACTCGATGCTTGAACGTATCGCCTCCGACCCGAACTATCAGGAGCTGCGCCAGAAGCGGCTTCGGTTCGGGTGGCGGCTGACGATTGCGATGCTGGTCGTCTATTACGGCTTCATCATGCTGATCGCCTTCAGCAAGGAAACACTGGCCACCCGGATCGGCGACGGGGTGATGACCTGGGGGATCCCCATCGGCTTTGGGGTGATCCTGTTCACCATCATCATCACCGGGGTCTACGTCGCCCGCGCCAACAGCGAATACGACGAGCTCAACGAACGGATCAGGCAGGAGGCGCTGAAATGATGCCAGGACTTTCCATGGGCCGTTTCCTGGCCCTGTCGATGCTGCTGCTGGTGCCGTCGCTGGTCGTCGCCGCCCCCACGCTGGAGGGCGAGATCCAGAAACAGGCGACCAACTGGACCGCCATCGGGATGTTCGCGATCTTCGTGACCGGGACCCTGTTCATCACCAAATGGGCCGCCTCGCGCACCAAGTCGGCGGCGGATTTCTATACCGCCGGCGGCGGGATCACCGGGTTCCAGAACGGGCTGGCGATCGCCGGCGACTACATGTCCGCGGCCTCGTTCCTGGGGATTTCGGCGGCGGTGATGTCGAACGGCTATGACGGGCTGATCTATTCCATCGGCTTCCTGGTCGGCTGGCCGATCCTGACCTTCCTGATGGCGGAACGCCTGCGCAACCTGGGCAAGTTCACCTTTGCCGACGTGGCCTCGTTCCGTTTCGCGCAGACCCCGGTGCGGGTGTTCGCGGCCAGTTCCACGCTGGTGGTGGTCGCCTTCTACCTGATCGCGCAGATGGTCGGCGCCGGGCAGCTGATCAAGCTGCTGTTCGGGCTGGACTACTGGATTGCGGTGGTGATCGTCGGCGCGCTGATGATGGTCTATGTGCTGTTCGGCGGCATGACCGCCACCACCTGGGTGCAGATCATCAAGGCCTGCCTGCTGCTGGGCGGGGCGTCCTTCATGGCGTTCATGGTGATGATGTCGGTGGGCTTCAGCCCGGAACGGCTGTTTGCCGGCGCGGTGAAGATCAAGACCGACCTGGCCCTTGGCGCCGGCCAGACCCCCGAGGACGCGGCGATCGCCGGACAGTCGATCATGGGGCCGGGCAAGTTCATCAAGGACCCGATCTCGGCCATCAGCTTTGGCATGGCGCTGATGTTCGGCACCGCCGGGCTGCCGCATATCCTGATGCGCTTCTTCACCGTTCCCAGCGCGAAAGAGGCGCGCAAGTCGGTGATGTGGGCGACCGTCTGGATCGGCTATTTCTACCTGCTGACCTTCATCATCGGCTTTGGCGCCATCCTGTTCGTGCTGACCAACCCCGAGTTCCTGGAAACGGACGGCGGGCTGATCGGCGGCGTCAACATGGCGGCGGTGCATCTGGCCAACGCGGTGGGCGGCAACATCTTCCTGGGCTTCATGTCGGCGGTGGCATTCGCGACCATCCTTGCGGTGGTGGCGGGGCTGACGCTGTCGGGGGCCTCGGCGGTGTCGCATGACATCTATTCCAGCGTGCTGCGGCAGGGCCGCGCCGACAGCGCCACCGAACTGCGGGTGTCGCGGATCACCACGCTGGCGCTGGGGGTGATCGCCGTCATCCTGGGGATCGCGTTTGAAAAGCAGAACATCGCCTTCATGGTCTCGATGGCGTTCGCGGTGGCGGCGTCGGCGAACTTTCCGGTGCTGTTCCTGTCGATCATGTGGAAGGACATGACCACCCGCGGCGCGGTGATCGGGGGGTTCCTCGGGCTGATCTCGTCGGTGGCCCTGACCGTGCTGTCGCCTTCTGTGTGGGAAGCCACGCTGGGCAACCCCGCGGGTTCGGCGCCGTTCCCCTATACCTCGCCGGCGCTGTTCTCGATGACGCTGGCGTTCCTGGGGATCTGGTTCTTCTCGATCACTGACAGAAGCGGGCGCGCCGCGATCGACCGGGCGGGCTTCCTGGCCCAGCAGGTCCGGTCCGAGACCGGGATCGGGGCGTCCGCGGCCTCGGCGCATTGACCCCGACGGGGCACAGGAAAGACGACGGTGCGGCCGGGCCTTCGGGTCCGGCCGTGCCGCTGGCGTCTGGCGGCCCGGCATCGGGGGGCGGCGACCATGCGCGGCGCCAGACGCTGACGCTGATCACCTCGCGCGTGGGGGACGCGCCGGTGCGCAAGCCGTTCTTTCTGGACGGGGCGACCGATATCGTCAGCGCCTGCCGGCAGATGGCGGCGGCCGGCGTTACCGACGTGCTGGTGCGCGACGGCGAAACGGGCCCTCTGGGCATCTTCACCACCACCAACCTGCGCGACGTGCTGCTGATGGACCGCCCCCCCGAGGCCATCACCCTGCGCGAGATCGCGGCCTTTCCCGCCGTCACCATCGAACGCGGCGCCGAGCTGTTCGAGGCGATGATCCTGATGCTGCGCCATGGCGTGCACCGGCTGGTGGTCTGCGATGGCGGGCAGGTGGCGGGGGTGCTGCGCCAGCTTGACCTGATGGGGTTCCTGGCCAACCACTCGCATCTCATCGCGCTTGAGGCCGCCGAGGCCGCCAGCGTGCCGGCGCTGAAACGCGCCGCCGACCAGATCGCGCCGCTGGTCGCGGTGCTGCACCAGGACGGGGTGCGGGTCGAGGTCATCGCTCGGCTGGTGGGCGAACTGAACCGCACGGTGTTCCGCCGGCTGTGGGAACTGGTCGCCCCGGCCGGTTTGCGGGAAAACTCCTGCCTGATCGTGATGGGCAGCGAGGGGCGGGGCGAACAGATCATGCGCACCGATCAGGACAACGGCCTGATCCTGCGCGACGGCGTGGCGCCCGGCGCCGCCACTGACGCCACCGCCGCCTTTACCGCCGCGCTGGTCGATTTCGGCTATCCGCCGTGCCCCGGCGGGATCATGGCCAGCCGCCCCGACTGGTGCCGGGACGTGGCCGGTTTCCGCCGCGCCATCGGGCAATGGGTGCATGGCGACGACCCCGAGGGGCCGATGAAGCTGGCGATCTTCATGGATGCGCTGGCGGTATCGGGCGATGCGGAACTGCTGGCCGGCCTGCGCGCGTATCTGGCGCGGCTGATGTCGGACAGCGACGCCTATCTGGCGCGGTTCGCGGCCTCGGTGAACAGCTTCTCGCAGGACCGCAGCTGGTGGTCGCGGCTGCCGGGAATGACCGGGCGCGGCTCGGCCGAGGTCGATATCAAGAAGCTGGGCATCTTTCCCATCGTGCAGGGGGCGCGGGCGCTGGCGCTGAAATACCGGGTGTCGGAACTGCCCACTACCGCGCGGCTGGCGGCGCTGGCGCAGGCGGGGCGGATCACGCCGGTGCAGGCCCGCGACCTGTCGGACGCGCTGCATTTCCTGATGGGCGTCAAGCTGGACAGCAACCTGCGCCAGATCGAGGCAGGCCGCGCCCCCGACAATCTGGTCCGGCTGGACGCGCTGGGGGCGCTGGACCGCGAGGGGCTGAAGGAGGCCCTGGCCATCGTGCGCGGTTTCCGCGACTGGATCACCCAAGCCTTCCGGTTGCAGACATGAGCAGGCGCGGCGGTCCTCCGGCGCAGGGCGCCGCGCCGACGCTGCACGAGCCGACGCTGCACGACGAGGCGGCCCATGACGAGGCTCTCACCGCCGCCGTTCACGAATTGCGCACCCCGCTGACCGCGATCCGCGCGCTGGCCGAACTGATGCTGGACAGCCCCGACATGGACCCGGCCGAGCGTAAGGGGTTCCTGTCGATCATCGTGGACGAGACCGCGCGGCTGGGGCGGCTGGTGGACGGCATCCTTGACGCGGCAAAGCTGGAAACCGCCTTTGCCGAATGGCAGATGGCGCCGCTGGATCCGGCCGCGCTGCTGCAGGACGCGGCAGCGGTGGTCCGGCCCGTGCTTGCCGCGCGCGGGGTGGGGCTGGAACTTGACCTGGCGCCCGTGCCCGCGATCCGGGGGGACCGCGACCGGCTGTTTCAGGTGGCTTTGAACCTGCTGTCCAACGCCGGCAAGTTCGCGCCTTTGGGACAGGGCCGCGTCACCCTTGCCCTGCGCGCCGCGCCCGGCGGGATCGAGGTGTCCGTCACCGACAACGGCCCCGGCATCCCCGCGGCCGAGCGCGAGGCGATCTTTCAGCCGTGGCATCAGTCGGGGCAGCAATCCGGGCAGCAATCAGGGCACATGCCGGGCGCGGCGGGGGACCGGCCCAAGGGCACCGGCCTTGGCCTGCCGCTGGCCCGTGCGATCGCCCGCCGCCACGGCGGCGGCCTTGTCGCCGAACCGGCGCCGCAAGGGGGCGCGCGCCTTGTCCTGACCCTGCCGCTCGACCCGGCCGAACGAGAGGGAAGCCCATGACCCACACCGTGCTGATCGCCGACGACGAACCCAACATCGTCGTCTCGCTGGAATTCCTGCTGAAACGCGAAGGGCACCGCGTCCTTGTCGCCCGCGACGGGACCGAGGCGCTGGCGCTGGTCCGTGCGGAACACCCGCGGCTGGTGCTGCTGGACGCGATGATGCCCGGCCTGTCGGGCTTTGACCTGTGCGAGACGATCCGCAGCGACCCCGGCCTGTCCGACATCCGCATCGTGATGCTGACCGCCCGCTCGCGCGAGGCCGACCAGGCGCGCGCCATGGGGGCGGGGGCTGACGAGTTCATCTCGAAGCCCTTCTCGACCCGCGACCTGGCGGCGCGTATCCGGGGGCTGCTGGCATGAAGTCGGGCCGGCTGGCGCCGCTGATCGCGCCGGGGGTGGCGCTGGGGCTGTGGTCGGTCGGCGGCGCGATGGTGTTCCTGTCGGTGCTGGGCCCGCAGGGTGCCGCGCTGCGGGCCGCGGTGTTCCAGGCGTTGGAAGCGACCTGGATGGTGATGTTCCTGTGGTGGCTGGGGGCGGCGGTGCTGCTGGGCTGGCTGGCGCAGCGCGCCCGCCACCGGCTGATCGTTGCGCCGCAACGCCTGCTGGGCGCCATGCGCATCGCCGCCGCCGACGAAACGATGGATGCCGTTCCCGGCATCGCCCACACCCCCGAAACCCGGGCGCTGGCCGCGGAAATCGACCGGCTGCTGGGGCAGCGGCGCGAGCTTGCGTCCTACATGGCGCGGCTGGTGGCCGACGCCAGCCGCAGCGTCGCCGAACAGCGCGACCAGCTTGCCGCGCTGATGACCGAACTGGACCACGCCGTCGTGGTCTGCAACCGCGAGGGGCGGATCCTGCTTTACAACGGGCAGATGCGGGCGCTGGCGCGGCGGATCTCGGGGCAGGGCGGCGGCGACAGCGCGGGGGCGGAGCTGATCGGGCTGGGCCGCTCGATCCACGCGCTGATCGACAAGGCGGCGCTGGACCACGCGCTGGACCGGGTCGAGGCCCGCATCGCGCGCGGCGCCGGCGGCAGCGCCTCGGCCGCGCAGTTCGTCACCGCCTCGGCCGCGGGGCACCTGCTGCGCGCCAGTGTCGCCCCGGTGCGGCGGACCGATTTCGCCGGCCATGACGCGGCTGGCGGCAGCGAAGATGGCGGCGGCGAAGATGGCGGCGGCGAGGATGGTGCCGCCGGCAGCCCGTCCCCCGAGGCGCTGACCGGGTTCCTGCTGATGCTCGACGATATCACCGAGGACCACGACCGCCAGGCCCGCCGTGACCGTGCCCTGCAAGAGCTGTATGAGCGCACCCGTGCCGCGGTGGCCAACATGCAGGCCGCGCTGGACATGCTGGAATATCCCGACCTGGGCGCCAGCGACCACGACCGTTTTCTGTCGGTGATCCGGGACGAGGTCGCCGCCATGCACGCAAGGCTGCTGGCCGACGAAAAAGAGGCGGCGCAGGACATCGGCTCGCGCTGGCCGCTGCATGACATGCTGGGCACCGACCTGCTGGCGGCGGCGGTGCGCCGGCTGGCCGCCACCGCGGGCGCGCCGATCACCACCCAGCCGATGGCGCAGGACCTGTGGCTGCGCATCGACAGTTTCGGCCTGATCGGGGCGCTGGACCATCTGGCGCGCCGTATCCTTGCGCTGCATGACGACCCGGTGCTGTGGCTGCGGCTGACCCCGGCGGGGACGCGGGCGCATCTGGACCTGGGCTGGGTCGCCGCTGGCCCGGCGCTGGACCCGCGCGACTATTCGGCGCTGCCGGACGAACCGATGGCGCATCCGGTCGCCGGGGCGCTGACCGCGCGCGACGTGGTGGACCGGCACGGCGGCGAAATCTGGCTGGAACGCGACCGCGGCGGCAACGGTCCCGGCGGCGACGGCGAGCGGCGGTTCTTCCGGTTGCTGCTGCCGCGCGCCACCGCCGACATCGCGCCGCCCGAAACCGCCATCGGCAGCCGCCCCGAGTTCTACGACTTTGGCCTGTTCGCCGCCGGCCATGCCAGCGCCGCCGACGACCGCAAGCTGTCCGAACTGACCTTTACCGTGTTCGACTGCGAGATGACCGGGCTTGACCCCGCGGGCGGCGACGAGATCATCCAGATCGGCGCGCTGCGCATCGTCAACACCCGCCTTCTGCGCGGAGAGACCATCGACCAGCTGGTCGATCCGCAGCGCTCGATCCCCGAGGCGGGCATCGCCATCCACCATATCACCCCGCAGATGGTCCGCGGCCAGCCCACCATCGCCCAGGTGCTGCCGGTGTTTCACCGCTTTGCCGCCGACAGCGTGCTGGTCGGCCACAACATCGCCTTTGACATGCGGTTCCTGAAGCTGAAGGAAGCGGCGACCGGGCTGCGTTTCGACCACCCGCTGCTGGACACGCTGCTGCTGTCCAGCGTGCTGCACCCGGCCGAGGAAAGCCACTCGCTTGAGGCGATCGCCGCGCGGCTGGGGGTCGGGATCGGCGGCCGCCACACCGCGCTGGGCGATGCCATCGCCACGGCCGAGGTCTTTGCCCGCATGATCCCGCTGCTGGCCCGGCAGGGGATCGAGACGCTGGGTCAGGCGCGGGCGGCCTCGGACCGCTCGCAGTTCGCGCGGCTGCGCTACTAAAGCTCGATCTGCGGCAGCAGCGGCGGCGGGTTCAGCGGGTCTTGCAGCGGCGGGTGGCCGGGCGGCAGCGCGCCCGGCGCGCCGGGGCTGCGCGGCATCAGGTTTTCCACCGGCGGCGGTGGCGGGGCGCCCGGTTTGCGGCGGATCAGGATGTCGCCGTTGGCCAGCCGCTCGGGCGGCAGTTCATAGTTGCCGATGTCGTCCATCAGCCGGCTGAGGTCTTCGAGCATCGGGCGGTATTCGTCCAGCAGCCCGGTCATGTCCTGGGCCAGCTCTTCCAGATGGGGCTGGGCGCGCTCGAACAGGTCCATCAGGAAGCCTTCCAGAAAGCCCTGGGCATCAGGGGCAGGGCGCGCACTGTCCGGGGGGGGCTGGTCGGTGCGCGGCATCCGGAACGGCTCTGCCTTGGGGGCGACCTGCGCATGGGCCGGCAGGGCGGACGCCAGGGCCAGCGCGAGGGCGGCGGTAAGCGTGAAACGGGCCATTTATACTCCTGCACCGGAAAGGGTCTGCACCGAAAAAGAAGCGGTGCCGGAAAGGAAGCGGCCCCGGGAGCGGGACCGGACCGCGCCCCTGTTGAACGCCCCGACCAGATGGGAGTTCCGCGCCGGCTGTTCAACCGGACTCCGCCCGGACCCCGCCGTGCCCCTTCCGGCCGGGGACGCTTTAGCCGAACTGGGCGCGGTAGGTGGCCCAGGCCGCATTGATGGCGCGGGTGCGCGATTCGGCCAGCTGCACTGCCTCGGAGGGCAGCCCGCGGGCCTGTGCCCGGTCGGGGTGGTTTTCAAGGATCAGCCGGCGATAGCGTTGGCGTGCCTGTGCCAGCGGCGTGCCGGGCGCCAGCCCCAGAACCTCGCAGGGCAGGCAGCGGTGGTCGGGCACGCGGCGGGCGCGGATCACCGCATGGTCGCGGGAGGCTATGCCGAAAATGCGCGCCACCTCGTCCAGGAATACGCGCTCGGCCTCGTGCAGGCCGGGGTCGGCGCCGGCCGTGGCGATGACGTAAAGCCCGTCCAGCACGTCGATCAGCACCGGATCGCCCGCAGGAAACAGCCGCGCCAGCCGCGCGGCCCACAGCTCGAACCCGGCCACGTCCTGACGGGCAAGGTCAAAGACCCGGGCGGCGTGGTGTTCCTCGGCCCGGGGGATCCTGAAGATGCGGCGAAAGGCGGCGACCTCGTCGCGGGTGACGCGGCCGTCGGCCTTGGCGATCTTGGCCCCCAGCGCAATCACCCCGATGGTAAAGGCAACCGAGCGTTCCGGAGGCACTGCCGCCCGCCGCGTTCCGATCAGCGCGGCCAGGCGATCGGCGATTCGCTGCCAGAACCCGCGTGGCGGGGGCAGTTGCGGTGCCGGGGCGCCGACATGGGAATGGGCCGGGTCGTCCATGCGCGCAACCTATCCGACCGGGGCGGCGCGCGAAAGGAAAACCCTCGGGCTTGGCGCGGCAGGGGCGGCGGTTCGCGATCACAAGATGGACAGCTATGCGCGAGGATGGCATCGGGGCTCTGCCCCGAACCCCGGGATATTTGTAACCGCCCGAGAACCGCCGCTGTGTGCGGCCGGGCGTTTTTTCCCTGTTCGATTATCCCTTGGGGGGCGCGAAGCGCGGGGCAGCGCCCCCAGCGGGCGCGCCGCCGGAGACCGGGCGTCAGGCCCGGCGCACGCCCTCGGCCAGGCTGCGCACGAAGCCCAGAACCTCGTCCACCGGCTTGCCCTCGGCGATCTGGCGCACGATGGCCGATCCCACCACGCAGCCATCCGCGACACCGGCCACGGCCTGCGCGGATTCAGGGGTCGAGATGCCGAACCCCACCACCACCGGCAGCCCCGAGGCGCGGCGGATGCGGGCGACCTCGGGGGCGACCTGGGCCGCGTCGGCGGCGGTGCCGCCGGTGATTCCGGTCACGCTGACGTAATAGACGAAGCCGCTGGTGTTCTGCACCACCGCCGGCAGGCGCCGGTCGTCGGTGGTGGGCGTCGCCAGCCGGATGAAGCTGATCCCGGCTTCCTGCGCGGGGATGCACAGCTCGGCGTCTTCCTCGGGAGGCAGGTCGACGACGATCAGCCCGTCCACCCCGGCCTCGGCCGCATCCGACAGGAACTGCGCCACGCCGCCCTTGCGCGCATAGATCGGGTTGTAATAGCCCATCAGCACGATCGGGGTGTCGTCGTCATCCTGCCGGAATTCGCGCACCATCCCCAGCACTCCGGTTGCCGACCCGCCCGAAGCCAGCGCCCGCTGCCCCGCCGCCTGGATCGTCGGCCCGTCGGCCATCGGATCGGTGAAGGGCATCCCCAGTTCGATGATGTCCACGCCGGCGCCCGGCAGCCCGCGCAGGACCTGCATCGAGGTTTCGCGGTCGGGGTCGTAGCCCATCGTGTAGGTGGCAAAGGCCTTGCGGTTCTCGCGGCCCAGCCGCTGGAACAGCCGGTCGATGCGGGTGATGGGGCGGGTGATGGGACGAGCGGTCGCGTCGGTCATGGGCGGGGCCTTTCCTGCATGGGGGAAATCCTTAGCCGGGCCACGGCGAAAGGGAAAGATGCGTGGGGTGCCCGGCTTTACCCGGCCCCCTGCTTTACCCGGCCCCGCCCGTGACCTAGATACCCGGCGAAACCGGGAAAGGATGCAAGATGGGCTTTCGCATGGGGATCGTCGGGCTGCCGAATGTCGGCAAGTCCACGCTGTTCAACGCGCTGACGCGCACCGCCGCCGCGCAGGCCGCGAATTTCCCCTTTTGCACGATCGAGCCGAACGTGGGCGAGGTTGCGGTCCCCGACCCTCGGCTGGACCAGCTGGCCAGCATCGCCGGGTCGAAACAGACCATCCCGACCCGGATCACCTTCGTGGACATTGCCGGTCTGGTAAAGGGCGCCAGCCGGGGCGAGGGGCTGGGCAACCAGTTCCTGGCCAATATCCGCGAGGTTGACGCCATCGCCCATGTGCTGCGCTGTTTCGAGGACGGCGACATCACCCATGTCGAGGGCCGCGTGGACCCGGTGGCGGATGCCGAGACCATCGAGACCGAGCTGATGATCGCCGATCTCGAATCGATCGAGCGGCGGCGGGCCAACCTGGCGCGCAAGCTCAAGGGCGGCGACAAGGAGGCCGCGGACCAGGATCGGCTGCTGAAACTGGCGCAAGAGGCGCTGGAGGCCGGGCGCCCGGCCCGCAGCGTCGTGGTGGCCGAGGACGACCGCCGCGCCTGGGGGATGCTGCAGCTGCTGACCGCGAAGCCGGTTCTTTACGTCTGCAACGTCGCCGAGGCGGATGCCGCCACCGGCAACGACCAGACAAGTGCCGTGGCCGAGATGGCGCGCGCGCAGGGGGCGGGGCATGTGGTGATCTCGGCCCGGATCGAGGAGGAAATCAGCCAGCTGCCCGAGGACGAGGCGCAGCTGTTCCTGTCGGAAATGGGGCTGGAGGAGGCCGGGCTCGACCGGCTGATCCGCGCCGGCTACGAATTGCTGGGCCTGCAGACCTATTTCACCGTCGGCCCGAAAGAGGCCCGCGCCTGGACCATCACCCGCGGCACCCTGGCCCCGCAGGCGGCCGGCGTGATCCACGGCGATTTCGAAAAGGGCTTCATCCGCGCCGAAACCATCGCCTATGACGATTACGTCGCCGGCCGTGGCGAAGCCGGCGCGCGCGAGGCCGGCAAGTTCCGCGTCGAGGGCAAGACCTACGAGGTCAAGGACGGCGACGTTCTGCATTTCCTGTTCAACGCCTGAGCAGGGGCGATCGCGGCGCGGCGGGGTCACCCTCGGCCGCTGCCGGGGCTTTTCTTGCTGGAAACGGTCCGCCGGGCGATGGCCGGCGCACCGCAACGGCAAGCGGATCGCGGCCGTTTCCCCGACAGGGGGAACGAAAACGCGGCTCTGACGTTTTCGTGAGCGGGGGTCGCCCCCTGTTTTCCGAAAACAAGGAGGAGCCCTCTCATGCGCAAGTTCCTGACGATGCTTGCGGCGTCCCTGGCCTTTGCGCTGCCGGCGCTGGCGCAGGATACCGGCCCGCCTGCCGCCGCCGGCGACGCCGCCCCCGATGCGGCGCCCTGGCTGACCAGCCTGATCACCGAGACCCCGCAGGCCGGGTTCGACCTGGCGATCACCATGGCGCGCAAGGCCGTCACCACCACCCAGCCCGACAAGAACGTCCTGCACCAGCTGCGCCCGAATTATGCGCATGACCCGCAGGGCCTGATCGGTGTTTCGGGCGTCGCGGCGACCTGGTTTGCCACCATCGCCGCCGCCAACGATTACTGGCACGAATAGGAAGCACGGGCCATGTCAGACATCAATTTCCCCAAATCCACCCCCGAGATCGCCCGCCGCCGGCACGAGCTGGCCCCGGCGATGGACGATGCCTTCAAGGCGTTTTCGCAGGCGGTGTTCGCCGAAGGGGCGCTGGACCGCCGCACCAAGCAGCTGATCGCGGTGGCGGTCGCCCATGTCACCCAGTGCCCCTGGTGCATCGAGGGCCACGTCAAGGGTGCCCGCCGCGCCGGGGCCAGCGATGCCCAGATCATGGAGGCGATCTGGGTCGCCGCCGAAATGCGCGCCGGTGCGGCATTCGCACATTCGGTCAAGTCGCTTGACCTGCTGGCGCAAGGGCAGGGGGGCGGATGAGCGGCCGGCCTGCAATCCATCTGGCGCGGGTCTGGGACGAGGCCGGGGCGATGGTGGGCGCGCGGCTGCTGGTGGACCGGCTTTGGCCGCGCGGGGTTTCCAGGGACGAGTTGCGGCTTGACGGCTGGCTGCGCGACATCGCGCCCAGCAGCGCGCTGCGCAAGTGGTTCGGCCACGATCCCGCCCGCTGGGACGAGTTCCGCCGCCGCTATTTCGCCGAACTCGACGCCAACCCCGAAACCGTGGCGCAGCTGCTGGAGTGGTGCCGCAAGGGGCCGGTGACGTTGCTGTTCGGGGCAAAGGACCGCGACCACAACCAGGCCGTGGCCCTGCGCGACTATCTGTCCGGGCGGCTGTAGCCGGTCTTGTCGCGGCACCCGGCGCCGGCGGCGGGCTGCGGCAACATGTCGAGGTGCGGCCGCCGCCCCCGCGGACCTAGGCTGGGCGGCAGGAAAGCCAAGTCCGGAACGTCCGATATTCGCATCCAGCCAGTGCCGCCGCACCCCGGCGGCCCGCCAGATCAGGAAGGAAAACCGATGACCAAGCCGTTTCCCCTGCCCCGCAAGGGGGTGCTGTCGCGCCTGCGCCCGCTGACGTTGCCGGCGCTGGTCCTGTGGGCCTCTGCCTGGCCCGTCGCCGCGCAGCAGCCCGTCGCCCGGCCCGAACTGCCCGCCGCCACCC
>JAZIHR010000031.1:0-24509 GCA_036678445.1 Alphaproteobacteria bacterium | reverse complement strand
GGGCGGGGGAGGGGGGCGAACGAGAGACCGGGTTTCCGGCGCGGGCGGCCAGCACCGGGAAAGCGCTTGACCCTGCGGTTGGGCGAGGATAATCACCCCGAACGTCGGGCGACGTGCTGCAAGGTGCGGCAGCGGACTGTAACTCCGCCGGGGAGACCCATGCCTGGTTCGATTCCAGGGTCGCCCACCACTTCTTCTGAATATCACGCGATATCAACGAAGTGGTGACCCGCATCCGTGCGATGCATCCCGCAGTTTCAAGCGTTGCCTGTGCAAAGGAAAGCTGCCGGAAAATCCGGCGCTCGATCCGGCGGCGCTTTCAAAGGGCTTCCGCACAAGGGTTCCGTCACGATTCCCCGCTGCGCCCCCCGTGGAAAGATGCCGCAGGAACTGAGGGGTGGGACACCCATTTTCATGGTCCATACCCCAGGCAAGGCTCGGCGAAACCTGCACCAGGGACATCGAGCGGCAGGCTCCTTGCGATGGATGGTGTCGGGCCGCTGGCCGCGCTAGACTGGCGCGTGTCCTGCAACTGCAATTTGTGGGATACGTTTGATAACAATTACTAAGGGATAAAGGAAAACGGGTTTCCGTGACTGCCCGCCATCCTCTGCCAAGGGGTGATGGTGCCGGACGGTTGCTGGCCTGGTTTCCGGACATGACGATGTTGCAGGACGGCACATGAGCGGCGCCCCGCCTTTTTCCAGATCGACCCCGGCTTCACCACTGACCCGGGGGCAGGCTGAACGCGCCGCCCGCAAGGCGCAGCGCATGGCCGAGCGGCAGGCGCGCAAGGCAGGCCGCGCACCTGCCCCCCTCAAACCCGTGGCCCCTGAATTCGACATCCTTATCGTCGCCCAGGGCGGCGGTATCGACCGCGAGGCAGCCATCCTTGCCGCCAGCCTGCGTCATCATGCACCGGGGTTCCGCGGGCGGCTGGTGGTGGCCGAGCCGCAGCCCGGCGGCGCCTGGGAGGGTGCCGATCCGCGCATGTCGGCCCCCGCCCGCGCGGCGCTGACCGCGCTTGGCGCCGAGATCCGGCCGCTGCACGCCGACACCTTCGGCCGCAGCTATCCGCATGGCAACAAGATCGAGGCGCTGGCCCTGCTCGACCCCGGCCGGCCCTTCCTGTTTCTGGACAGCGACACGCTGGTCACCGGCGATCTGGACGCGGTGGCGTTCGATTTCAGCCGCCCTTCGGCCTCGATGCGGCGCGAGGGCAGCTGGCCGCTGCCGCCGCCTTATCGCCACGGCTACGATTCGATCTGGCGGTCGCTTTACGACCGTTTCGGGCTGGACATGGACGGATCGCTGGATCTGTCGCAGCCCGAGGATCACTGGGAACGCTTTCTCTATTTCAACGCCGGCTGGTTTTTTGGCGCCGACCCGGCCGAGTTCCACCGCCGCTTCCGCGACTGGGCGGTGGCGGTGCGCGACGACCCGGGCGAGGCGCTGGCCTGCCAGTCTCTGGACCCGTGGCTTGACCAGGTGGTGCTGCCGCTGGTGATCCACAGCTTTGGCGGCGGGCGGCCGGGGCCGGAACTGGCCGGGCTGGACGGCGAGATCACCTGGCACTGGCGCAACCTGCCGCTGCTTTACGCGCAGGCCCCGGACCCGGCCGTCGCCGCCTTTGAAACCATCGCGGCCCTGCCGGAAATCGCGCCCCTGTTGGCAGGGTGGGAAGCTGCCGAGCGGCTGATCGCCGATGGCGAGGGCCGCCGCCTTGTCCGCCCGATCGGCGCGGCCCACCCGGCGCTGGCGCCAGAGCGCGCCCTGCGCAAGCGGCTCAGGCGCGCGGATCTGTGGCTGACGTAGGGACGCCGGACGGACAGGCGGGCGCACAGGCAAGCGGGCGCACGGGGCGGTGCGCCCGGTCTTTCAGGGGGCCGGCTTTTCCGTGGGATGAACCGGACCGGCCCGTTCATCCGCGGGCTTTGGCCGGAAGGGGCGGGGCAGGGGGATCTGCCCGGGAATCACCTCAGGACCGGAGGGCCAGCCGGGGCGTAAAGATCCTCGACCCCCATGCGCAGCCCGGCACCGATCCGATGGGCCAGCGCCGACCATGCCAGCGCGGTTTCTTCGGGCAGCAGCCGGTGCAGCGTGGCGTCGAACAGGGCCAGCCAGTCGCGGAAATGTTCGGGGCGGACGTCGCCGGCCGCGCGGTGCACCCGCATCGGATTGCCGTCATAGACCCGCTGGAACAGGATCGCGTTGCGCCAGAAGGCCGCGATCTTCGCCTCGTGCTCGGGCCAGTCGGTGACGTGGTTGGCAAAGACCGGCCCCAGAATCTCGTGCCGGCGCACGGCGGCATAGAACATCGCGACCACGCGGTCGATCTGCTCGGGGGTGATGGGGAAACGCGGCGGGATGCTCATGCCCTCTATCTGGCCACGCGTCCCCCGCTGCGCAAGCGAATAGCGCGGCGCGGCACCAAGATGCCGGGGGCAAAAATGTCGCAGGAAAGCAGCCGGGGGGAAATGGTGCTGTGAGTGAGGATTGAACTCACGACCTCTCCCTTACCAAGGGAGTGCTCTACCACTGAGCTACCACAGCACCGGCTGGTCCACCGTCGGACCGTGGAGGGCGATTTAGACGCAAGGGCGCGGGGGTGCAAGGGGGTATGACAGGAAAACCCTCATCCCTGTCGTCGCGGCGCGGCTGGACCTGGGCCGGCCGGGCGATTAATTGGACCGGATGGACAGGAAACGTGACCGCAGCAAGGGCAGCATCCCCGGCGCCGACAGCCGCGCGGCGCGGCAGGCGGCGGCGCTGCGGGAAAATCTTGCGCGGCGCAAGGCACAGGCGCGCAGCCGGGCCGAGGCGGCCGGCGGCGGGGCGGTGTCCGGGGGCAACGACGACGGCAACGGGCAGCAACATAACGACCCCGAAGGATGAACCGCGGGGCGATAGCGAGGACTGATGGATACGATTCTGGTGCGCGGCAATGGTCCGCTGAATGGCGAGATCGAGATCGCGGGCGCAAAGAACGCCTGCCTGACCCTGATGCCCGCGACGCTGCTGACGGATGAGCCGCTGACCCTGACCAACGCGCCGCGGCTGTCCGACATCCGCACCATGACCGAGCTGCTGCGCTCGCTGGGGGCCGAGGTCGCGGATTTGCAGGATGGCCGCGTTCTGGCGCTGTCCAGCCACGCGCTGAGCAGCCACCGCGCCGATTACGACATCGTGCGCAAGATGCGGGCCTCGATTCTGGTGCTGGGGCCGATGCTGGCGCGCGACGGGCAGGCGATCGTCTCGCTGCCCGGGGGGTGCGCGATCGGGGCGCGTCCGGTGGACCTGCACCTGCGCGCGCTGGAGGCGATGGGCGCCGAACTTGACCTGCGCGACGGCTATGTCCACGCGAAAGCGCCGCTGGGCGGGCTGCGCGGCGCGGTGATCGAATTCCCGCTGGTCTCGGTCGGGGCCACCGAAAACGCGCTGCTGGCCGCGACGCTGGCCCGCGGCACCACCGTGCTGAAAAACGCCGCGCGCGAGCCGGAAATCGTCGATCTCGCCCGCTGCCTGCGCCGCATGGGCGCGCAGATCGAGGGCGAGGGCACCGATACCATCACCATCCAGGGCGTGGACCGCCTGTCAGGCGCCACCCACCCGGTCGTCACCGACCGGATCGAGCTGGGCACCTACATGCTGGCCCCGGCGATCTGCGGCGGCGCGGTCACCTGCCTGGGCGGCCGGATCGAACTGGTCGAGGCGTTCTGCGAAAAGCTGGATCAGGCCGGGATCAGCGTCACCGAATCCGAGCGCGGCCTGACCGTGACCCGCCGCAACGGCCGGGTGAACGCGGTGAACGTGGTGACCGAGCCGTTCCCCGGTTTCCCGACCGACCTGCAAGCGCAGATGATGGCGCTGCTCTGCACCGCCGAGGGCGTCAGCGAGCTTGAGGAAACCATTTTCGAAAACCGCTTCATGCACGCCCCCGAACTGGCCCGCATGGGCGCGCAGATCGAGGTCCACGGCGGCCACGCCCGCGTCACCGGCGTGGACAGGCTGCGCGGCGCCCCGGTGATGGCCACCGACCTGCGCGCCAGCGTCAGCCTGATCCTTGCCGGGCTGGCGGCCGAGGGCGAAACCATCGTCAGCCGGGTCTACCATCTGGACCGCGGCTATGAGAAGGTCGTGCGCAAGCTGCGCGGTGTCGGCGCGGATATCGAGCGGATCAAGGAGCGGCCTGCCCATGCCGAGTGACGCGCGTTTTGCCGATGCCGGCCCGGATGCGGCGCTGGCGATCAGGGCCGAGGATGCCGACGACCTGCGGGTGCTGGCCGCGCTGGCGCAGGACGCGGTGCTGACCGTGGGCGACATGGGCCATGACCCGAAATCGCGCCGCTTCAGCCTGCTGCTCAGCCGTTTCCGCTGGGAAGACGCCGAATCCGCCCGCCGCGAATCGCGCCCCTATGAACGGGTGCGGGCGCTGCTGGTAATCTCGGACGTGCTGCGGGTGCGCCACGACGGCATCGACCGCGGCGACCCGGCCACGGTCATGTCGCTGCTGACGCTGGACTGGCAACCAGGCGAGGATGGCACCGGCCGGCTGGTGCTGACCTTTGCCGGCGACGGCGCGGTGGTGATCGACGCGGAATGCCTGTCGGTCGACCTGCGCGACGTGGCCCGACCGCATCATGCTGCCTCGGCGGAACTGCCCCGGCATGAACCCTGACCCGGCGCTGTGGCGACTGGCCCCGGCCGACGCCGGCGCCTGGCATCGCCTCATGCACGGGGCGCTGGCCGAATTGCAGGGGCTGTTCGCCTATGACTGGGCCGAATGGATCGACCGTTCCGAAGATGATTTCCGCGTCGTGCTTGAACGGGCCGATTGCTGGGCCGCCGGCTGGTCGCACGGCCTGCCGCTGGCCGCCGGGCGGTGGGAACCCCATGGCTGCCCCGGCGTCGCGACCCTGATGGGCGTCTATGTGCAGCCCTCGGCGCGCGGCACCGGGCTGGCCGCGCCGCTGGTGCATCGGCTGATCGCGCAGGCCGCGGCGCAGGGGCACCGCCGCATCCAGCTTGACGTGGTTACGACGAACCTGCGCGCGCTGCGCTTTTACCACCGGCTGGGGTTCGCGCCGACCGCCACGCCGCCCCTGCGCAACCCGCTGGGGCTGGACGAGATCGAGCTGGCGCTGGACCTGCCCTGCCGTCTCGCCGCTTGAGCAACCTGGGGGCGCGGGGTAACAGCGCCCAACCGCCCAAGTTTCGGAAAGCCGCGCCATGCCTGTCACGCTGAATACCTCCGACCCGGATTTCGAGCGCGGCTTTGCCGCGATGCTGTCCGCCAAGCGCGAGGATTCCGCCGACGTGGGGCAGGCGGTAGCCGCGATCATCGCCGATGTCCGCGCCCGCGGCGACGCGGCGCTGGTCGAACTGACCAACCGCTTTGACCGCACCAGCCTTACTGCTGCCGGGCTGCGGTTTTCCGCCGCGGAAATCGACGCCGCCTGCGCGCAGGTCGCGCCCGAGGACCGCGCCGCGCTGGAACTCGCCGCTGCCCGCATCCGCGCCTATCACGACCGCCAGCTGCCGCAGGACGCGGAGTGGACGGATGACACCGGCGCCACGCTGGGCTGGCGCTGGACCCCGGTCGCGGCCGCCGGCCTGTATGTGCCGGGCGGGCAGGCGAGCTATCCCTCATCCGTGCTGATGAACGCGATCCCCGCCCGCGCGGCCGGCGTGGACCGGCTGGCGGTCTGCGTGCCCACCCCGGACGGCGTGATCAACCCGCTGGTGCTGCTGGCCTGCCGCATCGCCGGGGTGGACGAAATCTGGCGCATCGGCGGGGCGCAGGCGATCGCCGCACTGGCTTACGGCACCGAATCCATCCGGCCGGTGGACAAGATCACCGGCCCCGGCAACGCCTATGTGGCGGCGGCCAAGCGGCAGGTGTTCGGCCGCGTCGGCATCGACAGCATCGCCGGCCCGTCCGAGGTGCTGATCATCGCCGAGGGCGCGCAGAACCCCGACTGGCTGGCGCTGGACCTGCTGGCGCAGGCTGAACACGACGCCGATGCGCAGGCGATCCTGGTCACCCCCGACAAGGCGCTGGCCGATGCAGTGGTCGCGGCGGTCGGGCGCATCCTGCCGACCCTGCCTCGCGCGGAAATCGCCGGGGCCAGCTGGCGCGACCACGGCACCGTCATCGTGACCCGGAGCCTCTCCGAGGCCGCGGAGCTGTCCGACCGCATCGCCCCCGAACACCTTGAGCTTTGCGTGGACGACCCGCAGGCGCTGGCGGCAAGGGTCCGCCACGCCGGCGCGATCTTCCTGGGCGCCTGGACGCCCGAGGCGGCGGGCGATTACGTCTCGGGGCCGAACCATGTGCTGCCCACGGCGCGCTCGGCGCGGTTTTCGTCGGGGCTGTCAGTGATGGATTTCGTCAAGCGCAGCACCGTCTCACAATTGTCGCCCGGCGCGCTGGCCGCCATCGGCCCGGCAGCGGTGCGGCTGGCGATGTCCGAGGGGCTGTCCGCCCATGCCCGCTCGATCGAGGCGCGGCTCAAATCGCTCAACCGCGGCACCTGACGGTTTTCGCGCTTGAAACCTTGCCCGCTTGCGGGAATCGTGGCGACGCCAGCCTTGGGCTGGCCAGAACAGGAACAACCGAGATGTCCACCGATCGCCTCATCCGGGTCGAGATCGACGATTCCGCCCTGCCTCCGCCCACCCCCGAGATGGAGCAGGAACGCCGCGTCGCCATCTTCGACCTGCTCGAGGACAACAGCCTGACCCTGCCCGGGCGCGCCGACCAGCCCGCGCCCCCCGGCCCCTATGCGCTGCAACTGGCGGTGCGCGACCGGCGGCTGGTGTTCGACCTCAGCGCCGAGCAGGGCGAGCGGGTGGCCGAATTCCACCTGTCGATGGGACCCTTCCGGCAGGTGGTCAAGGACTACTTCCAGATCTGCCAAAGCTATTTCGACGCGGTGAAGCGCCTGCCCCCCGCCCAGATCGAGGCAATCGACATGGCACGCCGCGGCATCCACAACGAGGGCGCAAGGACGTTGCAGGAACGGCTGGAAGGCAAGGCCGAGATCGACATCGACACCTCGCGCCGGCTTTTCACCCTGATCTGCGCGCTGGTGTCGGACTGACTTCGATGTTGCCCGGCAAGGCGATCCCGGCCGGATTTCCCGGGTCGGTGCTGTTCTGTTGCGACCACAACGCCATCCGCTCGCCCATGGCCGAGGGGCTGATGAAAAAGCTCTACGGGCGCAGCGCCTATGTGCAGTCGGCGGGTGTGCACAACGACATGGAAATCGACGGCTTTGCCATCGCCGTCTGCCACGAACTGGGCATCGAGCTGTCGCGCCACCGCACCCGCAGCTTCGATGAAATGCGCGACTGGGGCGACGATCTGGGCCAGTTCGACCTGGTGGTGGCGCTGTCGCCGGCCAGCAAGCACCAGGCGCTGGAACTGACCCGACATTATCACCTCGACGTGGAATACTGGCCGATCATGGACCCCTCGGGGCTGACCGAGGCACGGGCGGAAAAGCTGGGGCTTTACCGGCAGTCGCGCAACCAGATCCTGACCCGGATGCTCGACCGCTTCGGCGCCCCTACCGAACCCGACGGCATCGAACTCCTGCGCCGCGCCCTGCCGCAGGACCAGATCCCCCAGCCCTGACGCCTGCCCGGCGCCCGATCTTCTGTCCGAAAATATCCTGGGGGAGCGCAAAGCGCGGGGGCAAAGCCCCCTCTTTCACCCAGCCCAGCCCAGGAAATTGCGTAGGATCCGCAACCCCAGCGCCCCGGATTTCTCGGGGTGGAACTGCAACCCGACGATATTGTCACGCGCGACCACCGCAGCAACCGGCCCGCCGTGATCGACCGAGGCAACCAGGTCCTGCGCCCGCGCGACGTTGAACTGCCAGCTATGGACGAAATAGGCGTGCGCGCCCTGCGCCACCCCGGCCAGCACCGGATGCGGCCGGTGGATCCGCAGGTCGTTCCAGCCCATGTGCGGCACTTTCAGCGCCGGATCGGCAGGCACGATGCGCTCGACCCGCCCGGAGATCCAGCCGAAGCCCGGGGTCGGGCGGTATTCCAGCCCCTCGTCCGCCAGCATCTGCATCCCCACGCAGATGCCCAGGAACGGCACGCCGCGGCGGATCACCGCGTCCTCCAGCGCCTCGGCCATGCCCGGCACCGCGTCAAAGGCCGCCCGGCAGGCGGGGAACGCCCCGTCCCCCGGCAGCACGATGCGGTCGGCTTGGGCGACCTGCGCCGGGTCGGCGGTTACCGCGACACTTGCGTCCCGGTCGCGCCCGGCCAGCGCCACCGCCTTGGCCGCGGAATGCAGGTTGCCGCTGCCATAGTCGATCAGCGCGACGCGCATCGGCTAGAGCGCCCCCTTGGTCGAGGGCAGCGCGTCGCCGATGCGGGGGTCGGGCTCGACCGCCTCGCGCAGCGCCCGGGCCACCGCCTTGAAGGCCGCCTCGGCGATGTGGTGGGCGTTGAAACCGTGGATCAGGTCGACATGCAGGGTGATGCCGCCATGGGTGGACAGGGCCTGGAAGAACTCGCGCACCAGTTCGGTGTCGAAGCTGCCGATCTTCTGGGCCTGGAACGGCAGGTTCCAGACCAGGAACGGCCGCCCGGACAGGTCCAGCACCGCGCGCACCTGCGCATCGTCCATCGCCAGGTGAAAGCTGCCATAGCGGCGGATGCCGCGCTTGGTCCCCAGTGCGCGCGCCAGTGCCTGCCCCAGCGCGATGCCGCAATCCTCGACCGTGTGGTGGCCGTCGATATGCAGGTCGCCGGTGGCTTTCAGGTCGATGTCGATCAGCGAGTGCCGGGCCAGCTGGTCGATCATGTGATCGAAGAACCCGATCCCGGTGGCGCTGTCCGAACGGCCCGAGCCGTCCAGATCGACAGAGGCCTGGATGTCGGTTTCGGCGGTCTTGCGCGCAACCCGGGCGCGGCGGGCGGGAAGGGGTGCGTTCTGGGACATGGTCGCCTCATTCACAGGGGAACGGCCCCGCTTAGCGCAAGACCGGGCGGCGGTGCAACGTGGCGGCGACAGATGGGCGCGCGCGTCTGGCCGAAAGGGGCGCTCAACCCGCCGGGGCCTGCCAGCGCCGCTCCAGTGCCTCGATCGCGGCGATGCGGCGGTCGATGGGCGGGTGCGAGGCCAGCCACGCGACCGTGCCGCCGCCGCTGCCGGTCAGCTGCCCCAGCCGTGACAGCAGGGCCTTTTGCGGGGCGGTGCCGAAGCCCGACCTGACCATCAGCGCGGCGGCAAAGGCATCGGCCTCGTATTCATCCTCGCGCGACAGTCTTGCAGCCAGCGCCGAGGCCACCAGCATCGCCATCCACGGGCCGATGACCGGCACGAAGCGCCCGAAAGTTCCAGCCAGAACCGAGCGGACAAGGTTCTGTCCGGCGAAATCCATCATCCTCCGGCGGGCGTGGCCGTGGGTGACGTGGCCCAGCTCATGCGCGATGACCGAGGCAAGCTCGGCCTCGGTCACGCGGCCGGCGTCAAGCTGGTCCAGAAAGCCGCGGGTCAGGAAAACGCGGCCGTCCGGCGCCGCCAGCCCGTTTACCGGCGCGATTTCATAGACATGCGCCCTGACCGGCCCCAGCCCCATCGCCCGACCCAGCCGGTCCAGCGCCGAGGCCAGCCGCGGATCGTCCAGCGGCGTCGAGTTCTGCGTCAACTGCTGACGCAGCCGCCACGCCGAAAACAGCCACATGGCCACGGCGTAAACCACGATCAGGATAAGCGGCAGCAGCTTCATACAGGCAATCTGGGCGCTGGACGGGCCAGGATCAACCGGGGATCAACCGGGGATCAGCCCAGCACCCGCATCGCCTGCGTCAGCCCTTGCAGGGTCAGCGGCATCATCCGGTTTTCAAAGATGCGGGCGATCATCCCGATCGACTGGGTATGGCGCCAGTGCTGCTGCGGCACCGGGTTCAGCCAGACGTGATCGGGCCAGGTCTCGGCCAGGCGACGCAGCCACAATTCGCCCGCTTCGGGGTTCCAGTGTTCGCTCGCGCCGCCGGGGGCCACGATCTCGTAGGGCGACATCGAGGCGTCGCCGACCACGATCACCTTCCAGTCGCGGCCATAGCGGTGCATCAGGTCCCAGGTCGGGATGGTTTCGTCCCAGCGGCGGCGGTTGTCCTTCCACACGGATTCATACAGGCAGTTGTGGAAGTAGTAATGTTCCAGATGCTTGAACTCGGCCCGCGCGGCGGAAAACAGTTCGTCCACCACGCGGATATGGTCGTCCATGCTGCCGCCCACGTCCAGCAGCAGCAGCACCTTGACCGCGTTGTGGCGTTCCGGCCGCGTCTGCACGTCGATATAGCCATGGTCGGCGGTGGCGCGGATGGTGGCGGGCAGGTCCAGTTCCTCGGCCGCGCCATGGCGCGCCCATTGCCGCAGCCGCTTCAGCGCCACCTTGATGTTGCGGGTGCCCAGCTCCACCGAATCGTCGAAGTCGCGGAATTCGCGCTTGTCCCAGACCTTGACCGCGCGTCGGTGGCGCGATTCGGCCTGCCCGATGCGCACGCCCTCGGGGTTGTAGCCATAGGCGCCAAAGGGCGAGGTGCCGGCGGTGCCGATCCACTTGTTGCCGCCCTGGTGGCGGCCCTGCTGCTCGGCCAGCCGCTCGCGCAGCTTTTCCATCAGCGCCTCGAAACTGCCCGACCCCTCGATGTCGGCCATTTCTTCGGGCGTCAGCAGTTTTTCGGCCAGTTTTTCAAGCCACTCGCGGGGCAGGGCGGTTTCGCTGACCAGTGCTTCCAGCGGCACGGTTTCCAACCCGGAAAAGCTTTCCGCAAACGCACGGTCATAGCGATCGACATGGCGTTCGTCCTTGACGAGGATCGCGCGGCCCAGGCTGTGAAAATTCTCGACCGACCAGCCGCCGATGCCCGCCTCCATCGCCGCCATCAGGTCCAGCCATTCGCGCAGGCTGACCGGCACCCCGTGGCGACGCAGCGAATCGAGAAACGGGCGGAACACCGCCCTAGACCCGCAGCCAGCGGTCGATCAGGATGGTCGCGAACAGCCCCAGCACCGCAAAGGCGATCGCATGGGCTGCGGCATATTGCAGCCGGTCCTTGCGGTTGCCCCCGGCCCGGCGCGCCCGCATGTCGCCCAACAGGGCGCCAAGGACAAAGGCTGCGATGACGATCATGGGCCTTCCCCCGCTGGCTGTTCAAGGCGATCTGCCGCTGGCTTAGGCGAATCGGTGAGGGCTGACAAGCAAGGCAACGGGCAAGGCAGGGGCAGGGTTATGCGGGCGCGATGCGCCCTTGATCCGATCCGGCGGCCCTATTAGGTTGAGATCAACACGATTTCGGAGGGCGTTGCAGATGACGCCCAGGCGTCCAGCGGGTGCGGACGCATTCCCGGCCCCCAAGGCCCTGCCTGCCGACACCCGCAGGCCCGGCGACAGCGCGCTTTATGCGGCACTCGACCTGGGCACGAACAGTTGCCGGATGCTGATTGCCCGCCCCTCGGGCACTCAGTTCCAGGTGATCGACAGTTTCTCGAAGCCGGTCCAGCTGGGGCTTGGCCTCGAGGCCTCGGGTCGGCTTTCGCGGCAGTCGATGTCGCGGACCGTTCATGCCTTGCAGGTATGCCGGCGCAAGCTCGAACAGCATGGCGTGCGCCGGATGCGGCTGGTCGCGACCGAGGCCTGCCGCCGCGCCCGCAACAGCCGCGACTTCATGCGGCTGATCCGGCGCGAGACCGGCCTGCCGCTGGAAATCATCGCCGCCGAGGAAGAGGCCCGGCTGGCGGTGATTTCCTGCGCGCCGCTGGTCAGCGTGCAGACCGAGCAACTGCTGGTCGTCGATATCGGCGGCGGCTCGACCGAACTGGTGTGGATCGACCTGCGCGGGGTGGAGCCCATGGAACGCTCGCGCGCGATCATGCGGCTGACCGATGGTTTCCCCGATGGCGCGGCTGGCACGGCGCGGGTAGTGGACTGGATCAGCGTGCCGCTGGGCGTGGCCACGCTGCGCGACCAGTTCGCCGATGTCAGCGACGACCCGGCGCGATTCGCGCTGATGAGCTGGCAGTTCGAACAGATGCTGGAAGATTTTGTCCCCTACATCACCGGGGTCAGCGCGGACGACGCCTTCCAGATCATCGGCACCTCGGGGACGGTGACGACCGTCGCGGCCAGCCACCTGGGGTTGAAACGCTATGACCGGACCAAGGTGGACGGGCTTTCCATGACCTCGGCCGAAATCGACCGGGTAATCCACAACTACCTGGCGCTGGGCCCCGAAGGGCGGCGCGCCGATCCGCGCATCGGCCGCGAACGCCACGCGCTGATCATGTCGGGCGCGGCGATCCTGCAAACTCTGATGCGGGTGTGGCCGACCAGCCGGCTGTCGGTGGCCGACCGCGGCCTGCGCGAAGGTCTGCTCTATTCGCAAATGGTGCGCGACGGGGTATTGGCCTCGGACGGGCTGATGGGGGTGGCGTGATGGCGACGGGTGCAGGCGGGACGGCGGGCGGTTCCGGGCGGGGTGGCGCGGGCGGCAGCCGTGCGGGCAAGGGCAGTTCGGGGCGCGGGCAGCGCGACCTGCGGGTGCGGGTCAAGACCGCCAAGGGGCGCAAGCTGTCCTCGACCCTGTGGCTGGAACGGCAGTTGAACGACCCCTATGTCGTGCGGGCAAAGCGCGAAGGCTATCGCGGCCGTGCCGCCTACAAGATCATCGAACTCGACGACAAATACCGCTTTCTGAAGCCCGGCGTCCGGGTGGTGGACCTGGGCTGCGCGCCTGGTGGCTGGTGCCAGGTCGCGGTGACGCGGGTGAATGCGCTGGGAGAGACGCGCGGCAAGCCGCAGGGGCGGGTGCTGGGCGTGGACCTGCAAGAGGTCGAGCCGATTGCCGGGGCCGAGATCCACCAGCTCGACTTCCTGTCCGACGGTGCCGATGCGCGCGTGAAAGAATGGCTGGGCGGGCGCGCTGACGTGGTGATGTCGGACATGGCGGCGGCGTCCTCGGGGCACAAGGGCACCGACCACCTGCGCATCGTGGCGCTGGTCGAGGCAGCGGCCGAATTCGCGTTCGACGTGCTCGAACCCGGCGGCAGCTTCATCGCCAAGGTGCTGGCGGGCGGGGCCGAACAGGGGCTGCTGACGATCCTCAAACGCAACTTCGCCTCGGTCGCCAACGTCAAGCCCCCGGCCAGCCGGTCCGATTCATCCGAAAAATTCGTCGTGGCGATGGGATTCCGGGGGCGGCAAGAGGACCGGCAGGACCGGGACGAGGACGACACCCCGATCGCCTGACCTGCGACCGCCCCTCCTCCCCTCCACGCCGCACACAAGCCGCCTACCTTGCCCGTTCCGCACCCTCGCGCGCCGCTCTCTCTCTCTCTCTCTCTCTCTCTCTGTGCTGTTGCGCGCCTCTCTTTATGCCGCTGCGCGCCCTTGCCTGTCTGCTGCCGCCCCGCTGCCCATACACCCGGCGTCAGCCTGTTCGGGCGGTCAAAAATATCCTCGGGGGCAGAGGCCGCAGGCCTCGCGGGGGCAGACAGCCCCCGTCCGGCGGTGCCGCGCAAGCCCGGGGTTCAGTCAAGGGCCGGCTCTGTTTCCCGTGTCATCTGCCGGTAGTTTTCCGGCGTGCGGCCGGTGGCGGTGATGAAGCTGCGGATCAGGTGGGCAGTGCCGGTGAACCCCAGTTCGGCGGCGATATCGGCCAGCGGGCGGTCAGAGCAGCGCAGCAGCGTGGTCGCACGCTCGACCCGCAGTTCGTAAAGCAGCGCCAGCGCCGAGCAGCCGCGATGGCGCCGGCAGGCGGCGTCCAGCCCGGCCGCGCTGACCCCCAGCGCCTCGGCCAGGTCGGCCACGGTGCGGCCGCGGCCAAGTTCGCGCCCGGCCAGTTCCCGATAGGCACCAACGATCTGGCGGTCGTCGGCGGCCGGTTGCGGCGACTGCCCGGGCGCCGGCCGGGCCTGGGTGCGGGCCGGCAGGGTCATGCGCTGCAACGAGCCCGCGATCAGCCCCAGCCGCAGGCCGGCGGCGATTCCGGCCGGGTCGTCCAGCCGTTGTGCCAGCGCCCTGAGATCCGCCGACAGCGCATCCCCTGCCGCCGAATCCGCCAGCGCCGATCCCCAGACGATCCGGTTCGGCAGCGGCAGGTTCAGCCGCTCGCCCAGATCGCGCGGCATCAGCAGAACCTGCCCGGCGACCCCCGGTTGCGGTTCAGTTGCAAAGGCGGTGCCGGCGGGAATGAACACCACGCTGCCCGCGCCGTGATCCGCCGCGCCCTTCGGCAGCACGATCCTTGCCGTGCCTGCCGTCACCCGGATCAGGCAGTGATCGCCCCTTGTCCGGCCGCGTCGCGTCCGGGCGGGACCAGCGGGGCCGCCCCATGCAAAGCTGTCCAGAGGCAGCAGCCGCAGCCCGTTGTCGGGCAGCAGCGGCCGCCCCGCATAGGGCCGAAGCGGCGCCGTCGGTCTGGGCAGGTTGGCCGGGTCGGGCAGCAAGGCCACGCCCGGAATGTCCGGGGGTGACTGGAGTTCCGGATCGGGACGTGGTGCCTGGGCGGACATCGACCTGCCTGCGTGACTGACTCGCCCTGTCATAAGAGACAAAACTCTAATAAATGTTTAACGCCTCTGGCGGGAAACGAAAGCCGTCGCGCAGGAAAAACGCAGGGTCGCGGCGGAAAATCCACTCAGACCGCGACCCTTGTCCAGTCGCGCATCCGGTTGCGGAACCAGATACGCTGTGCCTTGGCATATTGCCGGGTCGCGATCACCGCCTGCTCGCGCGCCTCGGCCAGGGTGAGGCGCCCCGACAGATGCCCGGCCAGCTCGGCCGCGCCGATCGCGCGGGCCCATTGTGCCCGGGGGTCCCAGTGCGGCAGCATGGCGCGCACCTCGTCCAGCGCGCCCGCTGCCAGCATCGCGTCAAAGCGCCGGGCGATGCGCCCGGCCAGCACGTCACGGTCCATTTGCAACACGAACCGCTGCGCCCGGTCCGGCGCAACCAGCGGCGGCGGCGTGTCCGCCTGCCAGTCAGCCAGCCCGCGGCCGGTTGCGGACAGGACCTCCCATGCGCGCTGGACACGGGCGGGGTTGCGCAGGTCCAGCCCCGCGCGCGTGCGCGGGTCCAGCACGGCGATCATTTCCGCCAGCCCGCCGTCCTGCGCCAGCCACGCGTCGCCCTGCGCCCGGATCTCGGGCGGGACGGGGGGAATCACCGCCAGCCCGCGGGTCAGCGCCGACAGGTAAAGCCCGGTGCCGCCCGCGATCACCAGCCCGCGGCCGCTGCCCAGCAGGCCCGCGACCTCGGCCAGCCAGTCGCCCACCGAATAGCTGCGCCCCGGCGCGACATGTCCGTAAAGCAGATGCGGCGCCGCGGCCTCGTCCTCGGCCGTGGGGCGGGCGGTCAGCACGCGCCAGCACGACCAGATCTGTAGCGCATCGGCATTGACCACCGCGCGCCCGGTTTCCTGCGCGATCCGCAAGGCCAGCGCCGATTTCCCGGCAGCGGTCGGCCCCGCGATCAGCACCACCCGGCCGGGATCGATCCCGGCCAGCAGCCCGGTAAGCCCTTTGGGCGTCGTTGCGTCGATGAGGTCGGGGCCGGTGTTGAACATGCGCCCTATCTGGGCCATTTTGCGCGCCAGCGAAACAGGGCGATGAAACCGGGGGAAAACCACATGAACCAGACCGCAGGCAAGACCCCCGACCGATCCGCCGACCACCCCGCCGCCAGCTACAAGCGCGTCATGCTGAAAATCTCGGGCGAGGCGCTGATGGGCGACCAGGGCTACGGGCTGCACCCGCCCACCGTCGCCCGCATCGCCGACGAGGTGGAATCGGTCCACAAGCTGGGGGTCGAGATCTGCATGGTGATCGGCGGCGGCAACATCTTCCGCGGGTTGCAGGGCAGCGCGCAGGGAATGGAACGCGCGACCGCCGACTACATGGGAATGCTGGCCACGGTGATGAACGCGCTGGCGATGCAGGCCGCGCTGGAAGCCAAGGGCCTGCATTCGCGGGTGATTTCCGCCATCCGCATGGACGAGGTGGCCGAGCCCTATATCCGCCGCCGTGCCATCCGCCACCTGGAAAAGAAGCGTATCTGCATCTTTGCCGCCGGCACCGGCAACCCGTATTTCACCACCGACACCGCCGCCACGCTGCGCGCCAACGAGATGGGCTGCGAGGCGATCTTCAAGGGCACCAAGGTGGATGGGGTTTACGACAAGGACCCGGCGAAATTCTCGGACGCGAAACGTTACGATGACGTGACCTATGACGAGGTGCTGCAAAAGCACCTGGCGGTGATGGATGCCTCGGCCATCGCGCTGGCGCGGGACAACAACCTGCCGATCATCGTGTTTTCGCTGGACGAGCCGGGCGGATTCTGCGGCATCCTTGCCGGCAAGGGCACCTACACCCGGGTCCATGGTTAAGGCCGGTCCGTGGTTGCCTGCCGAAAGAAAAATCTTTCGGGGCGTAACCATTTCGAAAGGAATCCCGTGCTAGAGGGCGTGGAACTATACAAGTGCCCGTTGATAAGGCTATAGGACCGGGAAACGACTGAAGAGGGAACCATGGCCGACGAGATCGAGATCGACACCGACGATCTGGAGCGCCGGATGAAAGGCGCGATGGAAAGCCTGCGGCACGAATTTTCCTCGCTGCGGACGGGACGCGCCTCGGCCAGCATGATCGACCCGATCATGGTCGATGCCTATGGTTCGCTGACGCCGATCAACCAGGTCGGCACCGTCAACGTGCCTGAACCTCGCATGGTTACGATCAACGTCTGGGACAAGGCGATGGTCGGCAAGGTGGAAAAGGCGATCCGCGAAAGCGGGCTGGGCATCAACCCGCAGCTGAACGGCACCATCATCATGCTGCCGATCCCCGAGCTGAACGAGGAACGCCGCAAGGAACTGACCAAGGTCGCCGCCGGCTATGCCGAAAGCGCCCGCGTCGCCGTGCGCAACGTGCGCCGCGACGGCATGGACCAGATCAAGAAGGCCAAGGCCAAGGGCATGTCCGAGGATGACCAGAAATTCTGGGAAACCTCGGTGCAGGAACTGACGGACAAGATGATCGCCGAGGTCGACAAGGCTCTCGAAATGAAACAAGCCGAAATCATGCAGGTCTGACTCATGGCCGCCGAAGCCGCGACGGTCGGCGTGCCGCTTGCCGGGGGGGCGATGGTGCGTCCGCGCCATGTCGCCATCATCATGGACGGCAACGGCCGCTGGGCGACCGAGCGCGGCTGGCCGCGGCTGGTCGGCCATCGCCGCGGGGCAGAGCGGGTCAAGGAAATCGTCCGCGCCGCGCCCGATCTGGGGGTGGACTGGCTGACGCTTTACGCGTTTTCGACCGAAAACTGGAAGCGCTCGACCGAAGAGGTCCTGGGGCTGATGGGCATTTTCGCCCGCTATATAAGACGCGAGGCCGACGCCATGTCGGCCGAGGGCGTGCGGCTGCGCTTTATCGGCGGGCGCGAGCGGCTGGATAACAAGCTGCAATCCCTGATGACGGGAATCGAGGCGCGGACGGCGGGCAACACAAGGCTGAACCTGACCGTGGCCATCAACTATGGCGGCCGCGACGAGCTGGCGCGCGCCGCCGCGCGACTGGCTGCGCGCATCGTCAGCGGCGAGATCGCCCAGCCGACCGAGGCCGACCTGGCCGCCTGTCTGGACACTGCCGGCCACCCCGACCCCGACCTGGTGATCCGCACCAGCGGAGAGACCCGGACCTCGAACTTCCTGCCCTTTCAGGCGGCCTATTCGGAATACGAATTCACCCCGGTGCTGTGGCCCGATTTCTCGCCGGCGCATCTGGCCGAGGTGCTTGACCGCACCAGCCAGCGCCAACGTCGATTCGGCGCGGCATGACTTCGCAGGCGGCTCAGGGGCGCTGGGGTGATCTGGCGGCAAGGATCGGCTCGGGCATCGTGATCCTGCTGGTGGGGGCGGCGATGCTGAAGCTGCCGCTGTCGTTGGCAGGGGCCGGGATCTCGGCCCTGATCGGCGGGCTGATCTGGGAACTGACGCGGCTGTCCGTGCCCGTGCCCGCACCGCGGCTGGTCATGGGTGTCGCGCTGACCACAGGCGCCGCCATGGCGGCGGTGCTGTATCTGGGGCCGTCGGCGGCGCCGCTGCTGCTGGCCCCGCTGGCCGCGGGGGTTGTCGCCGCGCGGCCGGGGTTGCGCGGTGCCTATGCCGGGATGGCGCTGGCGATGATGCTGGCGGCGTTCGGCGTGCTGTGGCTGCGCGAAAAGGCCGGGCTGCCCGCGACGTTGTGGGTCGTTGCCATCGTGGTGCTGTCCGACGTGCTGGGCTATTTCGTTGGCCGCACCGTCGGCGGCCCGAAGTTCTGGCCCGCCATCAGCCCGAAAAAGACCTGGAGCGGCACCGCCGCCGGCTGGGTCGGCGCGGCGGTTCTGGGCTTGCTGCTTGTGATCACAGGCGTCGCGCCCCTCAGCGTCATCGTGATCGGCCCGGTTCTGGCCTTTGCCGGACAGATGGGCGACATTGCCGAAAGCTGGATCAAGCGGCGGGTGGGCGTCAAGGACAGCTCGCAGCTGATCCCCGGCCACGGGGGGCTGATGGACCGTTTCGACGCCATGACCGGATCGCTGGGGCTGGCCACGTTGCTGTCGCTGGCCGGGTGGCTGCCGGCCGTCGGGGGCTGAATGCGCAGCGTCTCGATCTTCGGCGCGACCGGCTCGATCGGGGAAAGCGCCTTTGACCTGCTGATGCGTTCGGGCGGGGCGGGGGCATGGCGCACGGTCGCCCTGACCGGCGGGCGCAACGTGGCGCGACTGGCCGAGATGGCGCGGGCGCTGCGCGCCGAAATCGCCGTGATCGCGGATGAAACCCTGTTGCCCGACCTGCGCGCGGCGCTGGCCGGGACGGAGGTCGAATCCGCCGCCGGTGCCGTGGCCGTGGCCGAGGCCGCCGACCGCCCCGCCGACTGGTCGCTGTCGGCGATCGTGGGCGCCGCCGGGCTGGCGCCGGGGCTGAGGGTGGTGGAACGCGGCGGCACATTGGCGCTGGCCAACAAGGAAAGCCTGGTCACCGCCGGACGGCTGCTGATGGGGCAGGCAACGCGAACCGGCGCCACCATCCTGCCGGTCGATTCCGAACATTCCGCAGTGTTCCAGTGTCTTGAAGCCGAAAACCTCGACCGGGTCGAACTGGTGACCCTGACTGCCTCGGGCGGGGCCTTCCGCGATTGGCCGCTGGAGCGGCTGGCGGCGGCGACGGTGGCCGAAGCCTCGATCCACCCCAACTGGGCGATGGGGCAGCGCATCACCATCGACAGCGCCAGCATGTTCAACAAGGCGCTGGAGATCATCGAGGCGCATGAGTTCTTCGGCCTGCCGAGCGAGCGGATCGCGGTGCTGGTCCACCCCGAATCCATCGTGCATGCGCTGGTGTCCTATGCCGACGGCGGCACGCTGGCGCATCTGGGCCCGCCCGACATGCGCCATGCCATCGGGCACGCACTGCACTGGCCCCGGCGGGAAACGCTGCCGCTGCCGCGGCTCGACCTGGCGCGGCAGGGCAGCCTGACGTTCCGCGAACCCTGCGCCGCCCGCTGGCCGGCGCTGTCGCTGGCGCGGCAGGTGATCGCGCAGGGCGGCGCCGCCGGGGCGGTGCTGAACGCGGCCAAGGAACAGGCGCTGGACGATTTTATCGCCGGCCGCATCCGCTTTACCGACATGGCGGGGGCGGTGGCACATGCGCTGGATCGTGCCGCCGGGCGCCCGGGCTTCGGCCGCAGCCCCGACTGTCTGGCCGAGGTGCTGGCCTGGGACGAAACCGCGCGCCGCGACGCTGCCGACTGGCGGGCCGCCGCATGATCGAGGCCGTGATCTCGCAGACTGGCGGGCTTGCCTGGACCGTCGTCGCCTTTGTCGTGGCGCTGTCGATCATCGTCGGCGTCCATGAATACGGCCATTATATCGTCGGCCGCTGGTGTGGCATCCGGGCCGAGGTGTTTTCGCTGGGCTTCGGCCCCCGGCTGGTGGCCTGGCGCGACCGGCGCGGCACGGTCTGGCAGATCGCAGCGATCCCGCTGGGCGGCTATGTCCGGTTTCTGGGCGACGCCGATGTGGCCAGCGCCACGCGCGACGACACGGTGGACCCGGCGCTGGCACGCCAGACGCTGGGGGGTGCGCCGTTGTGGGCGCGCTTTGCCACCGTTGCGGCGGGGCCGGTGTTCAACTTCATCCTGGCCGCGCTGGTGTTCGCCGGTGTGATCACATGGCAGGGGCTGGCGACCGAGCGGCTGGTGGTGGGCGAGATCCTGCCCGCTCCGCCCGGGGTGGTGAACCAGCTGCAACCGGGGGACGAGATCCTCGCCATCGCCGGCCAGCCTGTTGCCAACTGGCGGGCGCTGTTCACGCTGTCCGAAACCCTGCCCGCCGCGGCCACCCATGACTGGACCGTGCGCCGCGGCGACAACCAGATCACCGTGACCGGCCCCGACCCGACTCCGCCGCGTATCTCGGGGGTGGCGCCGCGCAGCGCGGCCTCGGCCGCCGCTTTGCGCCCCGGCGACGTGGTGCTGGCGGTCGGGGACCAGCCCATCACCCGCTTTACCGAACTGCGCCCCGCGGTCGAGGCCGCCCAGGGCCGCCCCGTTGTCCTGCGCGTCTGGCGTCCTGATGTGGGCGAGGCCGAATTCACCCTGATCCCGCGCGAACAGGACCTGCCCACGGCGGGCGGCGGGTTTGAAAAACGCTGGATGATCGGCATTGCCGGGGGCGAGGGGTATTTCCGTCCCGCCACCCGCACCCCCACCCCGTTCGAGGCGCTGGCAATCGGCGCCCGCCAGACCCGCGACGTGGTCTGGGGCTCGCTGACCGGCATCGTCGCCATGGCGACCGGGCAGATCGGGCGCTGCAACCTGTCGGGCGCGATCTCGATCGCCGAGGTCGCGGGCGATGCCGCCAGCGCCGGGGCGGGCAATTTCTTCTGGCTGGTGGCGCTGTTGTCGGCGGGGATCGGGTTCCTGAACCTGCTGCCGATCCCGGTGCTGGATGGCGGACACCTGCTGTTCTACACGTGGGAGGCGGTGGCCGGGCGGCCTCCGTCCGAGCGGGTGACCGACATCCTGACCCGGATCGGGATGGCGCTGGTGCTGACGCTGATGGTGTTCGGCCTGACCAACGATATCGTCTGTCGCTGACGAAGCGGCGGGCCATATCCCCGTTTTGCGCCGTTTTGTGCCTGTTTTATCCCCGGATTGCTTTGACAGCTCCCCCCGCGCGGGGTTAATCCTTGCGGCAAATGGCGAACGGAAAACCGGCGCCGGACGCTGACGCGAGGGGCAGGCGATGACGGATCTGAACAAGGGCAGGGCTTCGGCCCTCGCGCGGGCGGCGGGGACGATCCCGGCGGTGGTGCTGGCGGCGGCGATGGGCGTGGCCGGTGCGGCGGGTGCCGCGGTCTATGACCAGGTGCGGCTGGAAGGGGCGCAGTCGGTCGATCCCGAAACCGCGCTGTCGCTGGCCAACCTGCGCCGCGGCGCCAACCTGTCGCTGGGCGACCTGAATGACGCCCAGCAGCGCTTGCAGAAATCGGGGCTGTTCGAGACGGTGGAAATCGTTCCGCAGGGGCGCACGCTGGTCATCAAGGTCAGCGAATACCCGATGATCAACATCGTCAATTTCGAGGGCAACCGCCGCATCAAGGACGACAAGCTGGCCGAGGTGGTGCAGTCGCGCGCGCGCCGGGTGTTTTCGCCCAGCATGGCCGAACAGGATGCGCAGGCCATCGCCGCGATCTATGCCTCGCAGGGGCGCTATGCCGCCCGCGTCGATCCGCGGGTGATCCGGCGTTCCGGCAACCGCGTCGATCTGGTGTTCGAGATCCGCGAAGGCAAGGTCACGGAAATCGAGCGCATCGGCTTTACCGGCAACCGCGCCTTTTCCGACCGCAAGCTGCGCGACGTGCTGTCCACCAAGCAGGCCGGGCTGCTGCGCGCCATTGTCCAGCGCGACACGTTCGCGCCCGAGCGGATGGCGCTGGACGAAAAGCTGCTGACCGATTTCTACCGTTCGCGCGGCTACGCCGATTTCCGCGTCCAGGCCGTCGCCCCCGAGGTCGCGCGCGAACGCAACGCTTTTTTCGTGACCTACAACATCTACGAAGGCCCGCGCTACGGCTTTGGCAATGTCGCTGTGGTCAGCGAGATTCCGGGCCTTGCGGTCGAGCCCTACCAGGCGCAGAACAAGGTCCGCCGCGGGCAGGTCTACAGCCCCTCGGCCGTGGAAAACACCATCCAGCGTATGGAGACGCTGGCCCTGCAACAGGGGCAGAACTTCGTCAGCGTCGAGCCGCGCGTGACCCGCAACCTGCGCAACCAGACGCTGGACCTGACGCTGGCGCTGGTGCGCGGCCCGCGCATCTTTGTCGAACGCATCGACATCGAGGGCAACACCACCACGCTGGACGAGGTGATCCGTCGCCAGTTCCGCACGGTCGAGGGCGACCCCTTCAACCCGCGCGAAATCCGTGCCTCGGCCGAACGGATCCGGGCGCTGGGGTATTTCAGCGATGCGCAGGTGGAAACCCGGGCCGGGTCCACCCCGCAGCAGGTCATCGTGGACGTGAACGTCGAGGAACAGCCCACCGGCACGCTGAGCTTTGGCGCCAGCTATGGCGCGGATGCGGGCGTCGGCTTCAACGCGGCGCTGTCGGAAAACAACTTCCTGGGCCGGGGACAGACGGTGCAGCTGGGCTTTTCGACCACCAGCGGCTCGCGCAGCTTCGACTTCAGCTTTGTCGAGCCGTATTTCCTGGGGCGTGACCTGCGGTCGCGGTTCTCGGCCTGGTATCGGACCTCGGACTATTACAACGCGCGTTACAACACCCGCAGCATCGGCCTGTCCTCGGGGATCGAGTTCCCGGTCAGCGACAACGGCCGGCTTGAGCTGCGCTACCGGATCAGCAAGGACAAGCTGTTCGACGTGACGCCGATCGGGCTGGATGACAATAACAACCCCATCGGTTCGTCCCCGATCCTCGTGGACGAAGAGGGCGAGCGGATCACCTCGTCGCTGGGCTACAGCTATGGCTATGACAGCCGCATCGTGGGCATCAACCCGCTGACCGCCTACAAGCTGCGCTTCAGCCAGGATTTCGCCGGACTGGGCGGCGACGTGGATTCGGTCACCACCACCTTCCTGGCCGGGATCGAAAGCCGCGCCTGGCGCGAGGAGATCACCCTGCGCGCCGAGTTCGAGGCAGGCGCCCTGCACATGCTGAACGACAGCACCAGCCGCATCACCGACCGTTTCCGCAGCACCAGCCGCATCCGTGGCTTCGAGGCGAACGGCTTTGGTCCCCGCGATCTGAACGCGCCCTACCAGGACGCGCTGGGGGGCAATTATTTCTGGGCGCTGCGCACCGAGGCGCAGTTCCCCATCGGCGTCCCCGAGGAATACGGCATCACCGGCGGGCTGTTCGCCGATGCGGGGTCGGTCTGGGGGCTGGACAATGTGGCGGGCGCGCCTCTGGCGGGGGGGACGCCTCCGGACGGCACGGTCGATGACGGCATGAAGGTTCGCGCCGCGGTGGGGGCATCGCTGTTCTGGACCACGCCCATCGGGCCGCTGCGCTTCAACTTCTCGAAGGCGGTCCGGAAAGAGGACTACGACAAGGACCAGCCGTTCGATCTGTCCATCACGACCCGGTTCTGATGCGACGGGCGACGGGGCTGCGGCGGGCGTGGGGGCCCGCAGTCGCGGCGCTGCTGCTGGCCGTGGCGCCGCGGGCGGCGCAGGAACCTGCTGGCGGGGCAGGGGCGGACGACGCGGCCAGCGATCTGGCCGGGCCGACGCGCCCTCTGCCGGCCGAAGGGGGGGCAAGGGGCAACGGCGCGTTGCCGCCGCCCGACGCGACGCTGCGGCTGGCGCCCTCTGCCGCGATGCCAGAGACCGCGATGCCGGTCATGGTGATCGTCGATCAAGAGGCGCTTTACCGCCAGTCGCTCTGGGGGTTGCGCGCGCAGGCGGAACTGGCGGCGCAGTCGCGGCAGGTCGCCGCCGACAACGACCGTGCCTTTGCCAATCTGGTCGCCGACGAGGATGCGCTGACCGCCGCCCGCGCCCGCCTGTCCCCCGGGGAATTCCGCGTCCGCGCCACCGAATTCGACGAGCGCGTGATGGCCATTCGCCGCGAACGCGACCAGGCGCGCGAGGCGCTGTCGGACATGGCCGAGCGTGACCGGGCGCTGTTCTTCCAGGCCGCCGCGCCGGTGCTGGGGCGGGTGATGCTGGCCCGCGGCGCCTTGATCATGCTGGATCAGCGCATGGTGCTGATCGCCGACGACCGTATCGACGTGACTGCCGACAGTATCGCGGCGCTGAATTCCGAACTGGGCGACGGGCACGAGATCGTCGCCGCCGCGCAAAAGGCGCAGGCCGGGCAGGACCGCGCGTCCTCTGGCGGGGACGCCGGGGGGGGCGGAGACTCTGACGTTTCTGCCGGCCCTGACGCTGCCCCTGATCCTGGCTTGATCC
>JAZIHR010000030.1:0-24923 GCA_036678445.1 Alphaproteobacteria bacterium | reverse complement strand
GGGCACGGGGCGTTCTGCCGGGGGCCGGCAGGACATCATGGCCGACCGCATCCCCGATCCGGCGCTGATCGGGGTCGGCGCGATCACTGATTCGCTGCGTGCCGGCTGGCGGGATTTCTGCCGTGCTCCGGCGTTCGGGCTGTTCTTTGCCTTGTTCTATGTCCTTGGCGGGCTGGTGCTGGCGGCGGTGGCGCTGGCCATGGGGCAGGAATGGTGGCTGATTCCCTTTATCGTCGGCTTTCCGCTGATCGCGCCCTTCGCTGCGGTCGGGCTGTACGAGGTCAGCCGCCGCATCGAATCGGGGCTGCCGCTGGACTGGCGCAGCGTGCTGGGCGTGGTCTTTGCCCAGAAGGACCGGCAGGTGCCCTCGATGGCCATGGTGATCCTGCTGATGTTCATGTTCTGGGTCTTTGTCGCGCATACGACCTTCGCCATGTTCATGGGGGTGCAGTCGCTGACCAACATCACCAGCTCGCCCGAGCTGCTGTTGCAGGGGCGGGGGCTGGCGATGCTGGCGGTCGGCACCGTCATCGGCGCCGGCTTTGCCGCGGCGCTGTTCGCGATGACCGCGGCGGGGCTGCCGCTGCTGCTTGATCGCGAGGTCGACTTCATCTCGGCGATCATTGCCAGCATCGGGGCGGTGCTTGCCAACCCGCTGGTCATGATCCTGTGGGCGGCGGTAATCGCGGTGATCCTGTTCGCGGCGATCCTGCCGCTGTTCCTGGGGCTGTTCGTGGCGTTGCCGGTGCTGGGACACGCAAGCTGGCACATGTATCGCCACTTGCTGCCCGACGAGGACGAGGACGAATCCGAGGCTGCCGACCCCGGCTGGCTGAACTGAAAACGGGCGCCGTAAAGGGCGCCCGTCGGGTCATTCTGCCGGATGCGCCCGAATCAGGCGTCCAGATCGGCCTTGTCGGCCCTGGGCGCGGTGGGAGGCGCCAGTTTCGGCGTCACGCCGCTGCCCAGCGGGTCTTCCTGCCGCTGGACCGAGCCCTCGAAATGCGCGCCGGATTCGATGGCGATGGTCTTGTGGACGATGTCGCCCTCGACCCGCGCGGTCGCCGACAGGCGGACCTTGAGCCCGCGGACCCGACCGACGACACGGCCGTTGACGATGATTTCGTCGGCCACGATCTCGCCGCGGATGGTGGCGCTGTCGCCCACGGTCAGTTGATGGGCGCGGATGTCGCCATCCACCGTGCCCTCGATCTGCACATCGCCTTGCGTGGTGATGTTGCCGGTGACGGTCAGGTCACTGGACAGGACCGACGGGCCCGACCGGGTGCGCGCCGGTTGCGGCGCATAATCCAGCGGGGTGTCGATGACGGGGCGGCCCGGATCGGTTTCCGGGGTCTGGGCGCGGGGTCCGGGTTCAGTGACACGAGTCTTAGAAAACATTCTGTGCGGCCTTGATGAAGCTCATGGGGTTCACGGCCTTCCCGTCCACATGCACTTCGTAGTGCAGATGCGGACCGGTCGATCGGCCGGTATTGCCAATATCACCGATCAACGTGTTACGCGAGACTCTCTGGCCCTGTTTCACGCGGATTTTCGAAAGATGCGCGTAACGGGTCTCGGTCCCCAGTTCGTGCTGGATCTTGATGAGGTTGCCGTAGCCGCGCTGCCAGCCGGCGAACACCACCACCCCGTCGCCGGTGGCAAAGACCGAGGTGCCGACCGGCGCGGCCAGGTCGATGCCCTGATGCTGCCGCCCCCAGCGGGCGCCGTAGCTTGAACTGAAGCGGAAGGCCGACTTGACCGGCATCGCCAGCGGCAGCTTGCTGACCGCGATGCGATAGTTGTCGAACTTGCCCAGCGAGACCATGACTTCCTGGGCGCGGGCCTCGTTTTCAGTGATCGCGGCGTTGCCGCGGGTCGAATAGCCCATGGGCGTCAGCGGCCCGCCGGTGCCCTCGTAGCCCTTGCGGACCGTGGCCAGCAGCCGGTCGCTGTCCACCCCGACCTTCTTGAACATGTCGTCCAGCGGCTTGACCGACTGTTCGACGGCCGCTTCAAGCTGGGCAAAGATTTCCTCGTTGCGGCGCAGGATCTCGTCGCGTTCGATTTCCAGCGCCTCGGCGGTGCGGACGGCCTCGGTCGCGCGCTGGTCGGCCTCGGCGCTGCGGGCGGCGATGGTTTCCAGTTCGTCCGACAGGATGTCCAGCGCGACCGACAGGTCCTTGTCCGCGCTGCCCTGCGGCCCGGCGTCGGCCGTGCCCGAGCTGGCCGCGGCAAGCTGGCGTTCCGATTGTGCGCCTCGGGCCAGCGCGTCATGCAGCGATGCCTGGATCGCGCCGATGCCGCTTTCCAGTTCACGGCGCTTTTCCTCGGACGCAAGCAGTTGCGTCTGCATCGCGGAAAGCTGGTCCAGCGCGGCGGTAAAGCGGCTTTGCGCCGAGGCTGCCTCGGCCGCGCGGGCATCGCGCTGGGCGACCAGCGCGGCCAGTTGCTGTTGCGTGGCCGAAGTCGCCGCGGCTTGCGGCCCGGCGCCCGGAACCCCCAGCGCATCCAGCGCCAGGATCGAGGTCGCCACCGCGGCCCATCCCGCCACCACCACCATGCCGAACCGGCGCAACAACGGGCGAGTGCCTGCCTGAACTGCGGTTGCGGCGATGCTGGGGTGATCCGGTCCGGTCATGCAGGGCGATCCAATCTCGTTGTTCAAGGGCTCGGCCCCGCAGTGGCGTTTTCGTAGAGGAAGCCGTGACAACGATGCAACGGTTGATGTCCTTCTGACGCGCCATAGGCGGAAATGCGCCAAAACCGGCCCCGAAACGGAACCGGATCGCGCGGAAACCTGCCGTCAAAGGAAAAATGTCTTGCGGTTCAGGCGATGGCGTAGGGCAGGGGGCTGGGGCGGTCGCCGGGAATCGTCACCTCGCGGTCGATCGGCGGAACGGATCGCTGGTGGCAGTCCTGCCGGGGGCAGATGCGGCAGCTGACCCCGATCTGTTCATAGCCGGCGGGGTTCGACACATCCATGTCGTCGGCATAGATCAACGCGCGGGCGTGGGTGATCTCGCAGCCCAGGCAGATGGCAAAGCGGCGCACCGGCGCGCGGAACGAGCCGCCGGGCTTGGCCACCTCGCGCGAAAGACACAGGTAGCGCACCCCGTCCGGGGTCTGCGCCAGCTGCCGCAGGAACTGGCCCGGCGTTTCAAAGGCGCGATGCACGTTCCACAGCGGGCAGGCGCCGCCAAAGCGGGCGAATTGCAGCCGCGTGGCCGAGTGGCGCTTGGTGATCGTGCCGGCCTGGTCGACGCGCACGAAAAAGAACGGGATGCCGCGATCGCCCGAGCGCTGCATCGTGGACAGCCGGTGCGCCACCTGTTCCAGCGAGGCGCCGAACAGATGCGCCAGCCGTTCAAGGTCGTGGCGCTCGGCCCGCGCGGCGGCCAGGAAGGCGCGATAGGGCAGCAGCGCGGCGCCGGCAAAATAGTTCGCCAGCCCCAGCCGGGCGATGTCGCGGGCGGCGGTGCTGCGGAACCGCGCAAGGTCCAGCGTGGCCTCAAGCAGGTCGGCGCGGGTTTCGCGGGCCACCAGGTTGAACAGCTGGAACACCTGCGTCGAGCGGTCGGTCAGTGTGTTCAGCGTCACCGTGTTGCCATCGCGCAGGAACACCGACCCCGGCGGCAGTTCCGCCGACTGCACGGTAATGCCGCGGCTTCCCAGCGCCGACAGCGCCCGGGCCATCGGCTCGGCCCGCTTGCCCTCGGGGCAGGCGAAGCGCTCGGCGGCGCGGTCCACGGCGTCGATGTAGTTGTCGCAATAGTGGAAAAAGTCGCGGACCTCTTCCCACGGGGAACAGGCGGCGTTCTGGCCGGTGGCGCCAAAGGCTTCGTCCAGCGCGGCCAGCCGGTCCTGCCCGGTGCGATGGGCGCGATACAGGTCAAGGAACGACCGCACCAGCCCCGGCGTGTTCGAGGCCGCCAGCCGCAGGTCGGACAGAGACGGCGTGCCGTCGAACAGCGGGTCGGCCAGTGCCTCGGCCAGGTCCACCACCATCCGGTCGGCGTCCCCCGCGGCCATCGCCCCCACGTCCACCGCGAATTCGGAGGCCAGCTTCAGCAGCACCCCGGCCGAGACCGGCCGGTGGTTGTTTTCCATCTGGCTGAGATAGGGCAGCGATACCCCCAGCCGGTCGGCAAAGACCCGCTGGGTCAGGCCGTGGCGGTTGCGGGTCTCGCGCAGTGACGCGCCTGCATAGATCTTGTGGCTGGCCATCCGTCCCCTCCTCCGGGTGAGATTGCAAACCTGCATAGGCTTTGCAAACCCGGGTTTGGCAAGCCCGCCCGGCGCAGGGCAGCCATGCGCCTGCTGCATCCTCGGGACCGGTGCAAGCTGCTGCGAGGGCCGTGGTTCTGGCCGAAAACCGGCGCTTCGGTTCAGCCCCAGTCGTGGAACACGAACCAGGCGCCGGCGCAGATCAGGGCAAAGCCGACGCCGTGCTGCCAGCCCAGTCTTTCACCCAGATACAGATACGAGAATCCGGCAAAGACGGTCAGGCTGATGACCTCCTGAATGGTCTTCAGTTGCGCGGCGGAAAAATACCCGTGGCCGATCCGGTTTGCAGGAATTTGCAAACAATACTCGAAGAAAGCGATGCCCCAGCTGATCAGAATGACGCTCAGCAAGGGGGTGGTCTTGAACTTGAGATGCCCATACCAGGCCAGCGTCATGAACAGGTTCGACGCCAGCAGCAGGCCGATGGTCACCAGGGGGACGGGAAGGTTCAGCCCCATTGCTGGACGTGGTGCCGTTCAAGGTTGCCAAAGCGGGTGAAGCGGCCCTCGAAGCTCAGCTCGACGGTGCCGATGGGGCCGTGGCGCTGCTTGCCGATGATGACCTCGGCCTTGCCGTGAACCTGCTCCATCAACTGCTGCCAATCGGCCATCTTGCCAAGATCATGGTCCGACGGTTTTTCGCGTTCGCGGTAATATTCCTCGCGGAACACGAACATCACGATGTCGGCGTCCTGTTCGATACTGCCCGATTCGCGCAGGTCGGACAGCTGCGGGCGCTTGTCCTCGCGGCTTTCGACCTGCCGCGACAGCTGGCTGAGCGCGATGACGGGGATGTTCAGTTCCTTGGCGATGGCCTTGAGCCCCTGGGTGATCTCGCTGACCTCGTTGACGCGGCTGTCCTTGGCGGTGGCGGCGCGCAAAAGCTGCAAGTAGTCCACGATCAGCAGGTCCAGCCCCATGGTGCGCTTGAGCTTGCGGGCGCGGGCTGCCAGCTGGTTGATCGGCAACGCGGGGGTGTCGTCGATGTAAAGCGGGCAGTTCTGTAAGGCGTTCGCGGCCTCGACAAAACGGCGGAACTCGTCCTCGGTCAGCTCGCCGCGGCGGATCATCTCACTGGGAACCTCGGCGGCCTCGGACAGGATGCGCGCCGCCAGCTGGTCGGCGGACATCTCCAGCGAAAAGAACCCGACGATGCCGCCCTCGACCGTGCCGCGGCTGCCGTCGGGCAGTTCGCCCATCCGATGCGCCTTGGCGACGTTAAAGGCGATATTGGTGGCCAGCGAGGTCTTGCCCATCGAGGGCCGCCCGGCAAGAATCAGCAGGTCCGACTTGTTCAGCCCGCCCAGCTTGTGGTCCAGGTCCGACAGCCCGGTGGAAATTCCCGACAGCTTGCCGCCGCGCTGATAGGCGGCGTTCGCGTTGTCGACCGCCCCGGTGACCGCTTGCAGGAAGGACTGGAAACCGCGCTCGGCCACGCCCTGCTCGGCCAGCTTGTACAGCGTCTGCTCGGCGGTCTTGATCTGCTCTTCGGCGTCGTCGTCCACGGTCATGGTCGCGGCGCGGGCAGAGATTTCGTGGCCCAGCCCGATCAACTCGCGCCGCAGGGCGAATTCGCGGATCATCCTTGCATAGTCGCGCGCCGCAAAGGCCGACACCGCCGCCCCTGCCAGCCGCGCCAGATAGGCCGGCCCGCCCAGATCGCGCAGCCCGGCGTCATGTTCCATGAACGCCTTGATCGTCACCGGGCTGGCCAGCGCGTTGCGCACGATGCGTTCCGCGCACAGCTCGTAGATGCGGCGATGCACCGGATCATAGAAATGCTCGGGCTTGATCAACCGCGAGATCGAATCATAGACGTCGTTGTTGGTCAGCAGTGCGCCCAGCAACTGCTGTTCGGCCTCGATGGAAAACGGCACTGCGGGCGTATCGGAATCCTCGGCCGACGCCATGCGGCGTGGTTCGAGCGCACGAAGCTCGGTCATCTCATGTCCCCGATTCGAATGAGCCACCTTATCCCACGACTGCGCGCGGCGGTCTACGGCTGCACGACTCTGTGGATAAGCTGTGGGCAGGCTGTGGAAGCCCGCGCCCTTCGGGCGGTTTGCAAATATCCTCGGGGGCAAGCGGCCAAAGGCCGCGCGGGGGCAGACAGCCCCCGTCCGACCGTGACGCCGCAGCCGGCGGTCTTACGGATGCGCTGCCTGCCAGCCGCGGGGGTCGTGCAGGAACGACTCGACCTCGCTGATCGTGGCGGCGTCGAACGAGCCCTGGGCCTTGGCCTCGGCCAGCACGTCCCACCAGGTGCACAGGTGATGCAGCGTCACCCCGTGATCGGCCAGTCGCTGCGTGGTTTCGGGGAAGATCCCGTAATAGAAGATCACCGCCGTGTGGGCGCAGCTTGCCCCCGTCTCGCGGATCGCATCGACAAAGGACAGTTTCGAGCCGCCGTCGGTGGTCAGATCCTCGACCAGCAGCACCCGCTGCCCCTCGCGCATTTCGCCCTCGATCCGGGCGTTGCGGCCATAGCCCTTGGGCTTCTTGCGCACATAGGTCATGGGCAGGCCCAGCCGCTCGGCCACCATGGCGGCAAAGGGAATGCCCGCGGTCTCGCCCCCGGCGATGTTGTCGAACGCCTCGAACCCGGCATTGCGGCAGACGGTCGCGGCCATGAAATCCATCAGCGTGCCGCGGATACGAGGGTGCGAGATCAGCTTGCGGCAGTCGATATAGGTCGGCCCCTTCAGTCCCGAGGCATAGGTGAACGGCTCGGCCGAAAAATGCACTGCCTTGATTTCCAGCAGCATCCGCGCGGACAGCCGCGCCATTTCCTCGGCCGTGGGAAAGCTCAGGCTCATGCGTCGTCCTCAATGTGCCAGTGGACCGGAAAGCCGGGGTCGAACACGGTGACGGTTTCGTCCCCGGCGGTGATGTGACCGGGCCAGCGCGCGGGTTCGTCGCGGCGGACCAGCCGGATGTGGTCGGGGTTGGGGGGCAGCCCATAGAACGCAGGGCCGTGCAGGCTGGTGAAGCCTTCCAGCCGGTCCAGCGCGCCGGCCTGTTCGAAGACATGCGCGCAGATCTGCAACCAGTTCGGGGCGGTGAAACAGCCGGCGCAGCCGCAGGCGCTTTCCTTGGCGCGGTCGGGGTGGGGGGCGCTGTCGGTGCCGGTAAAGAACCGCCGGTCGCCCGAGGTCGCGGCCTCGACCAGCGCCAGCCGGTGAGCCTCGCGCTTGGCGACCGGCAGGCAGTAGTAATGCGGACGGATGCCGCCGACGAGGATGTGATTGCGGTTGATCACCAGATGGTGAGTGGTGATCGTGCCGCCGATGTCGTCGCCCGAGCGCACATAGGCCACGCCGTCGGCGGTGGTGATATGTTCCATTACCACCCGCAGCCCCGGGGTGGCGCGCCGGACCGGGTCCAGAACGCGGTCGATGAACACGGCCTCACGGTCGAAGATGTCCACCTCGGGGTCGGTTACCTCGCCATGCACGCACAGCGGGATGCCGGCTTCGGCCATCGCCTCGAACACCGGGCGCACACGGTCGAAATCGCGCACGCCGCTGGCCGAATTGGTGGTGGCGCCGGCCGGATACAGCTTGACTGCGGCGATGATTCCCTGCGCATGCGCGGCCAGCACGTCGGCCGGATCGGTGGCCTCGGTCAGGTAAAGTGTCATCAGCGGACGCAACGTCACATTGTCCGGCAGCGCCGCCAGGATGCGGTCGCGATAGGCGGCGGCCTCGGCCCCGGTCACCACCGGCGGCACCAGGTTCGGCATGATGATCGCGCGCCCCAAGCCCGCCGACCACGGCGCAACCGCGGCCAGCATTTCCCGGTCGCGAAGATGCAGATGCCAGTCGTCGGGGCGGCAAAGGCGCAGTTCGGTGCTCATGGCACGGGTCTATACCGAAGCGCGATGCGTTATCCAGTGGGCAAGCAAAGCGGAGTCTGCCTCAATAATAAAAGGGCAGGAAGTTTGCTCTGGCATTTTCCGGCGGGCGGGCGCAGCAATACCATCAGTGATCGCAGAGTCTGCGAAAGGAATGAGAAGATGAACCGCTTTCAGTTTCCACCTGCCCTGCCGCTGCGGCTGATGGGCGATCTGTGTCGCATGGGAATCGAGGCGCAGTTCGTCATCACCATGCGGACCGCCGGATTGCTGGGGGTGGTGCCGCAGCGACCCAGTGAAAGCCTGCGGATGGTGACGGAAAAAAGCGATGCCTATCGTGAATCGCTGGCCGCGGCGTTCCGGTCGGCGGCAAAGGGACGGCGGGCCGACCAGATTCTCAGCGCGGCGCTGCGGCCTTACGGGCGGCGCACCCGGGCCAATGCGCGCCGGCTGTCCTCGTCGGGCGAATGAACCCTAGTCCCTGAACGAAAAGGCCCGGCAGATGCCGGGCCTTTCGTCGTTTCGGGGGCGCCGATCAGATCAGCTTGCCCATCGCCACCGCGGTGTCGGACATGCGGTTCGAAAAGCCCCATTCGTTGTCATACCAGGTCAGGATGCGGACCAGCCGGCCTTCCATCACCTTGGTCTGGTCCATGTGGAATACCGAGGAATGCGGGTCGTGGTTGAAGTCGATCGAGACCAGCGGTTCGTCGGTAAAGCCGAGGATACCCTTGAGCGGGCCGCCCGCCGCGGCGCGGATCGCGTTGTTGATTTCCTCGACCGAGGTGTCGCGCGCGGCCTCAAACGTCAGGTCCACGACCGAGACGTTCGGCGTCGGCACCCGGATCGCCACCCCGTCCAGCTTGCCCTTGAGTTCCGGCAGCACCAGCCCCACCGCCTTGGCGGCGCCGGTCGAGGTCGGGATCATCGACAGCGCCGCGGCGCGGGCGCGGTACAGATCCTTGTGCATCGTGTCCAGCGTCGGCTGGTCGCCGGTATAGCTGTGGATGGTGGTCATGAAGCCGCGGGCGATGCCCACGGTGTCGTTCAGCACCTTGGCGACCGGCGACAGGCAGTTCGTCGTGCAGGACGCGTTCGACACGATGATGTCGTCGGCGGTCAGCGTGTCATGGTTGACGCCATAGACGATGGTCTTGTCGGCATTGTCGCCGGGGGCCGAGATCAGCACCCGCTTGGCGCCGTTCTGCAGGTGCGCCTGCGCCTTTTCCTTGCTGGCGAAGATGCCGGTGCATTCCATCACCACATCGACGTTGCCCCAGGGCAGGTCGGCCGGGTTGCGTTCCGCCGAGACCTTGATCGGGCCGCGGCCCACGTCGATGGTGTCGCCCGAAACCTTGACCTCGGCCGGGAAGCGCCCGTGCACCGAGTCGTAGCGCAGCAGATGCGCGTTGGTTTCCACCGGGCCCAGATCGTTGATCGCCACGACCTCGATGTCGGTCCGGCCTGATTCGATGATCGCCCGGAGAACGTTGCGCCCGATCCGGCCAAAGCCGTTGATAGCTACCTTGACAGCCATGTTAGTCCTCTCCAACCGCTGGTCTCCGCGCGCAAGGCAATGCCCAATATGGCGGGGGAATGCAATCAACCGCGCGAAATGCCGCTGCGGTCGGACAGTTTCCGCCACCCGGGGCCGTGCGTCGGGCCGCCCGGGGGCATGGAGGCGCGGCCCGCTGCCACCCGCGGCTCAGCGCCAGAAGCTGACCCATTCGATGAAGGTCAGCATCTGCCGCCCCAGGAACAGCGGCAGGTTCCAGTGCAGAACCAGCGCATCCAGTGCGAACAGCCCCAGGATCATCAGCGCCAGCACGGCCGCGATCGTGTTGGTCATGAAGGATGGCCCCGGTTTGCGAAAACATGCTCTGGAATCGGTCCTGACTAATCATCCGCCGCCCGGACTGGCAAGCCTTTCGCCGCTGCGGGACGCAGGCGCCTGCGTTGCACATGCTCAGTCCCCGGCCCCGTCGGGAGAGGCTGAGGGGGAGGGCGGGGCAGTCCCGCCATCCGGCTCGTCCTCGTCGGTTTCCGTCAGCAGGACCAGTTCGCCCGCCTGTTCCATCTCGCGGATCGTGGCGACCACGGTGGTCATCGCGGCCTCGGCGTCGCGGGGCGAGACCTTGCCCGCCGCCTCGATTTCCTCGCGCATCGAATCGGCCAGCCGCGAGCCAAGCCCGCCCAGCAGGAAATCCACGGTCGGCGCGTCGTCCCCCGACGCCCCCGCCATCGCCTTGGCGATGGTCGCGGCATCGACCTCGCGCATGACGCGGGGAATGTCGCGCGGGTCGAGCCGGCGCGGGATGTTCGCCCAGGTGAAGATGGTCCGCCGCACCTGCACTGCAAAGGCGGCGTCGTCCTGGTCCAACCCGGCCAGCACCGTGTCGCGGGTCTGCGCGGGGACCAGGTTCAGCAGCGCGCCCAGCTTTTCCACCGGCTGCGCGTCGATCGCCGGCTTCGGTAGCGATTCGATCGCACGCATCAGCGCCAGCCCGATCCGGCGCAGTGCCGGCGCCTCGATCCCCGCGGTCAGCGACATGGCATAGGCGATCTGCCGGGCGAGTTCCGCATCCAGCAGCCCGAACACCTGCGTCGCCCGCGCTACCGGCAGGCGCGAAAACATCACCGCCGCGACCTCGACCGCCTCGGTCCGCGCCAGTTCGGCCAGTTGCGCGGGGGGCAGCGCCGCGATCCGGTCCCAGGGGTCGGCCGCACCGTTCAGCGCCGCCAGCTTTTGCAGGCGCAGCGTGGTGTCGGGAGACAGATGCGCGCCCAGGAAATCCAGCGTCCCGTCGATCGAGCCGGGGAAGGTCACCCCCACCGCCTCGATCATGTCGCAGAATTCGGTCAGGATCTGGTCGCAGGTGTCGCGGTCCACCAGCTCCATCACCGACATTTCCTGTGCCAGCAGCGCCTGAAGCTCGGGCGGCAGCCGCGAGAGGTCCAGCCCCTCGCCGTCGGCCAGCACCACCCGGACCACCACCGCCGCCTTTTGCCGGGGCGTCAGCCCCGGCGTTGCCCTGATCATGCCCGCCCCCGTCGAATCACCGTCAGGGCAATCTGGCACGCGACCCCTTAAGCTTCGGTGAACGGCTCAGGACTCGCCGAACACCCGGCGGAAGATGGTGTCGACGTGCTTGGTGTGATAGCCAAGGTCGAATTTCTCGTTGATCTCGGCGGGCGACAGCGCCGCGGTCACTTCGGGGTCGGCCAGCAGTTCCTCGCGGAAATCGGCGCCCTTTTCCCAGACCTTCATCGCGTTGCGCTGGACCAGCCGATAGGCATCCTCGCGCGACACGCCGGCCTGGGTCAGCGCCAGCAGCACCCGTTGGCTCATCACCAGCCCGCGGAACTTGTTCATGTTCGCCAGCATGTTGTCGGGATAGATCACCAGTTTCTCGATCACCCCGGACAGCCGGTTCAGGGCGAAGTCCAGCGTGATCGTCGCATCCGGCCCGATGGCGCGTTCGACCGAGGAATGGCTGATGTCGCGTTCGTGCCACAGCGCCACGTTTTCCATCGCCGGCACCACCGCCATGCGCACCAGCCGCGCCAGCCCGGTCAGGTTTTCCGTCAGCACCGGGTTGCGCTTGTGCGGCATCGCCGAGCTGCCTTTCTGCCCGGGCGAGAAATATTCCTCGGCCTCAAGCACCTCGGTGCGCTGCATGTGGCGGATTTCGATGGCGATGTTTTCCATGCTGGAGGCGATCACCCCCAGCGTGGCAAAGAACATCGCGTGGCGGTCGCGCGGGATCACCTGCGTGCTGATCGGTTCCGGGCGCAGGCCCATCATCTTGCAGACATGTTCCTCGACCGCGGGGTCGATGTTGGCGAATGTGCCGACCGCGCCGGAAATCGCGCCGGTCGCGACCTCGTCGCGGGCGCGTTCCAGCCGCTCGCGGCCCCGCGCCATTTCAGCGTAGAACCGCGCGAAGGTCAGGCCCATGGTGGTGGGCTCGGCGTGGATGCCGTGGCTGCGGCCGATGCGCACCGTATCCTTGTGTTCAAAGGCGCGGCGTTTCAGCGCAGCCAGCACACGGTCCATGTCGGCCAGCAGGATGTCGGCGGCGCGCACCAGCTGCACGTTCAGCGTGGTGTCCAGCACGTCGGAACTGGTCATGCCCTGGTGGACGAAGCGCGCCTGTTCGGCGCCGACATGCTCGGCCAGGTGGGTCAGGAACGCGATCACGTCGTGCTTGGTCACGGCCTCGATCTCGTCGATGCGGGCCACGTCGAAAGTGACATCCTTGGCCTTCCACACGGCCTCGGCGTTTTCGCGCGGGATCACGCCCAGCTCGGCCTGCGCGTCGCAGGCGTGGGCCTCGATCTCGTACCAGATGCGGAATTTCGTTTCCGGCGACCAGATGGCCACCATCTCGGGGCGGGAATAACGAGGGATCATCCGGGGAATCCTTTCAAGACCTGCGGCCTGTTAGCCCCCGGCCCGGCAGGGCGCAACTCTTGGGGGGCCGGCGGTTCTGCCGCTTGACATTTGTTTTCCCATCGCCTGCCGTATTTTCAGCGACCTTGCAACGAAGGATGGGGCGATGGGACGGCGTGACGAACTGATCGGGAAATACGCGGACGAATTGCGCAACCTGGGGATCCAGCCGGATATGGCGCTGCTGGAAAAGGTGACGGCGGCCTGTGGCCCGTCGATCTACCGGGCGGATGCCTCGACCGTCGCCGCGTCGGACCCCGCAGAGATGGAGCGGGTGCGGGAAAACTTCTGCAAGAAGAAGCTGGGCGCGACCGACGAGGCAAAAATCGACGCGGCGCTGGCCAAGGCGGTCGAGACCTATGGCGCAAGCAATCGCAACAAGCACCGGGCGGTGATGTATTACCTGCTGGCGCGCGAGCTGGGCGGGCTGTGACGCCGCAGCAGGGGGCGCGGCCGGCGCCCCCTGCTGCGCTGCTTAGCAGCTGTAATACATAGCGTATTCGATCGGATGCGGGGTCTGCTCGAACGCCTCGACCTCGCCGCGCTTCAGCCGGACATAGGCGCCCAGCTGGTCGCGGGTGAACACGTCGCCGGCCAGCAGGAAATCCATGTCCTGTTCCAGCTCGTCCAGCGCCTCGCGCAGGCTGCCGCAGACCGTGGGGATGCCGGCGAGTTCCTCGGGGGGCAGGTCATACAGGTCCTTGTCCGAGGCGGGACCGGGGTCGATCTTGTTGCGGATCCCGTCCAGCCCCGCCATCAGCAGCGCGGCAAACGCCAGGTAGGGGTTGGCCGAGGGGTCGGGGAACCGCGCCTCGACGCGCTTGGCCTTGGGGCTTTCGGTCCACGGAATCCGCACCGCGCCTGAACGGTTGCGCGCCGAATAGGCCCGCAGCACCGGCGCCTCGAACCCCGGGACCAGCCGCTTGTAGCTGTTGGTCGAAGGGTTGGTCAGCGCGTTCAGCGCCTTGGCGTGGCGCAGGATGCCACCGATGAACCACAGCGCCTCTGACGACAGGTCCGCGTATTTGTCGCCGGAAAACAGCGGCTTGCCGTCTTTCCAGATCGACATGTTGACGTGCATCCCCGACCCGTTGTCGCCCCGTATCGGCTTGGGCATGAAGGTCGCGGTCTTGCCATAGGCATGGGCGATGTTGTGGATGACGTATTTCTGCTTTTGCAGATTGTCGGCCTGTTCGACCAGCCCGCCAAAGATGGTGCCAAGCTCGTGCTGGCAGGTGGCGACCTCGTGGTGATGCTTGTCCACCTTGATGCCGATACGCTTGAGCGTGGACAGCATCTCGCTGCGGATGTCCTGCCCGTCGTCAACCGGGTTCACCGGCACATAGCCGCCCTTGAGAGGGGCGCGATGCGCCTGGTTGCCCATCTCGTATTCCGAATCGGTGTTCCAGGCGGCGGAAACCGCATCGACCTGATAGCCGACCTTCTGCGGGCTGACCGAAAACCGCACATCGTCGAACATGAAGAACTCGGCCTCGGGGCCGAACCAGGCCACGTCGCCGATGCCGCTGGCCTTCAGATAGGCCTCGGCCTTGACGGCGGTGCCGCGGGGGTCGCGGGAATAGGGCTCTCCGGTGTCGGGTTCGGCCACGGTGCAGTGCACGCACAGGGTTTTTTCGGCATAGAACGGGTCAAGATAGGCGCTTGACGGGTCGGGCATCAGCTTCATGTCGGACTGGTCGACCGACTTCCACCCGGCGATCGAGCTGCCGTCGAACATCAGCCCTTCCTCAAAGAAATCCTCGTCGACCAGATCCACGTCCAGCGTGACGTGATGCAGCTTGCCGCGGGGGTCGGTGAAGCGGACATCGACATAGGCGACCTGTTCGGCAGCCAGCAGTTCCAGCACTTCGGCGGCGGTTTTCATGGGCGTCGTCTCCTTTGCCGCGCGCTTGCGGCGGGTTCGGTTGGCTTACAGCGCGTCGTCGCCGGTTTCGCCGGTGCGGATGCGGATGGCCTGTTCGACGGGCGAGACGAAGATCTTGCCGTCGCCGATCTTGTCAGTGCGGGCCGCGCCGATGATCGCCTCGACCGCGGCATCCACCATGTCGTCGGGCAGCACCATTTCCAGCTTTACCTTGGGCAGGAAGTCCACGACGTATTCGGCGCCGCGATACAGTTCGGTGTGGCCCTTCTGGCGGCCGAAGCCCTTGACCTCGATCACCGACAACCCCTGGACCCCGGCGTCCTGCAACGCCTCTTTCACGTCGTCCAGCTTGAAGGGCTTGATGATCGCCTCGACCTTTTTCATCCGGCGGCTCCATGGTTGCGGTTGCATCGGGGCCGTGGTGGCTGGTTTGATGGCCGGGGTAAATGCGGCGGCGGGACGATGCCCCCGGCGCGGCGCAATCCACCGGAAAGGTGCCCGCGAATGCAGCGTTCTGCACAAGAAACAGGCAATTTGCAAATGGGCTGGGCCGAGGTGCTGACCACCGCCCGGATGCGCGCGATCGAGGCCGCCGCCATGGCCGACGGCACGTCCGGCGCCGAGTTGATGGAGCGCGCCGGCGCCGCCGTCGCCGGTGCGATCCGGCTGCGCTGGCCATGCCCCGGGCGGGCGGTAGTGCTGTGCGGGCCGGGCAACAACGGCGGCGACGGCTATGTGGTGGCGCGGCACCTGGCGCAGGCGGGCTGGCGGCTGCGGGTGCTGGGGATGGACAACACTCCCGGTCCCGACGCGACGCTGATGAAACGGCGCTGGGCCGCGATCGGCGCCATCGCCCCCCTGACGCTGGAAGAACTGCGCCGCGATGCGAAGCCGGCGGACCTTTATGTAGACGCGATCTTCGGCACCGGCCTGACCCGCGCCCCCGAGGGTGAAATCGCCGCCATCCTCGCTGATCTGGGCCAGGGCGTGGCGACCGGCGAAAGGCGGCTGGTGGCGGTGGACTGCCCCAGCGGGCTGTGCCTCGACAGCGGCGCATTCCTGGGCCGGCCACGGGAACCGGGTGCGGACGACCTGCGCGCCCGGCTGACCGTCGCCTTCGATAGCCCCAAGCCCGGTCATCTGCTGGAGCGCGGCCCCGAATGCTGCGGAGAGCTGGTCATCGCCGATATCGGACTGCGCCCCTGGCGCGAAGCTGCCGCGGCCCGGATGATCGCCGTGTCGCCCCGCTTCGACATCCCCGACAGCCGCCGCATTGCGGACGGCGCCGCTGCGCTGGCCAAGGCGGGCGCGGGCGGCGGGCACAAGTTCACCCACGGCCATGCGCTGATCCTCGCCGGCGGCTTCGGCCATGGTGGCGCCGCCCGGTTGGCGGGGCGTGCGGCGCTGCGGGCGGGGGCAGGGCTGGTGACGCTGGGCCCGCCCCGCTCGGCGCTGATCGAACACGCCGGCCCGCCCGACGCGCTGATGCGGCGCGGGGTGGACGATGCCTCGGCACTAAAGACGATGTTGCAGGACGCGCGCATCTCTGCCGTTGCGCTGGGGCCGGGCTGCGGGATCGACCGCGCAGCGATGCTGCTTGACCCGCTGCTGGCAGCGAAACGCCCCTGCGTGCTGGATGCCGATGCGCTGACCGCGCTGGCAGAGCGGGGCCTTGACGGGCTGCACGCGACCTGCGTCCTGACCCCGCACCGGGGCGAATTCGCCCGGGTCTTCCCCGATCTGGCCGCGAAGCTGGCGGAAACCTCGCCGCAGGGCCCGCTGTATTCCAGAAACGACGCGGTGCGCGAAGCCGCCGCCCGCTGCGGCGCTGTCGTGCTGCTGAAAGGCCCCGACACGGTGATCGCCGCCCCGGACGGACAGGCGCGCATCCATTCCGCCTTCGACGTGCCTTGGCTGGCCACCGCCGGCGCAGGGGATGTGCTGTCGGGAATCATCGCCGGATTGCTGGCCCGCGGCCGCCCGCCGCTCGACGCCGCCGCCACCGGCGCCTTCCTTCATGCCGCGGCCGCCCGCCGCTTCGGCCCGGGGCTGATCGCCGACGACCTGCCCGACATGCTGCCCGCAGTCCTGCGCGATCTGGGCGCCTGACATCTTCTGTCCGAAAATATCCCGGGGTCCGGGGCAGCGCCCCGGTCCGGCGCCCGACGCAAGAATCTCCTCGCGTGCGGCGGCGGGCTTTGCTAAGACGCCCCGGATTTCCCGGCGGACCTCTGGGCCCGTCCGGGCAGGTATTGCGGGTGTGGCGGAACTGGTAGACGCACCAGATTTAGGTTCTGGCGCCGCAAGGCGTGGGGGTTCAAGTCCCTTCACCCGCACCAGGATGGAAACGAAGGAACGGATATGCAGGTCACGGAAACCCTGAACCAAGGTCTCAAGCGCGGCTACCGCTTCACCCTGCCGGCGGCCGAGCTTGCCGCCGAGGTGGACCGCCAGCTGGCCGAAGCCCAGCCCCAGATCGAGATGAAGGGGTTCCGCAAGGGCAAGGTGCCGATGGCGCTGCTGAAAAAGACCTATGGCCAGCGGGTCATGGGCGACGCGATGCAGAAATCCATCGACGACGCGATCAACGCGCACATGGCCGAGGGCAACGTCCGCCCCGCCACGCAGCCCAAGGTCGAGATGGAAAACGGCGAGGGCTGGAATGAGGGTGACGACGTGGTCGTCTCTGTCTCGTACGAACTGCTGCCCGAAATCCCCGAGGCCGACCTGTCCGGCGTCGAGCTTGAGCGCCTGACCGTCGAACCCGAGGAATCCGCCGTCACCGAGGCGCTGGAGAACCTGGCCAAGAACGCGCAGGACTTCGAGGACCGCCCCGAGGGCGAGGCCGCCCAGTCCGGCGACCAGGTCACCATCGACTTCAAAGGCATGGTCGACGGCGAGGCGTTCGAGGGCGGCACCGCCGAGGGCTATCCGCTGGTGCTGGGCTCGGGTTCCTTCATCCCCGGCTTCGAGGACCAGCTGATCGGTGCCAAGGCCGGCGACGAAGTCAACGTCAACGTCAGCTTCCCCGACGACTACGGCGCGCCCCATCTCAAGGGCAAGGCCGCGGTCTTTGAAACGAAAGTCCACGCGGTCAAGGCCCCGAAGCCGGCCGCGATCGACGACGAGCTGGCCAAGCGCTTCGGCGCTGAAAGCCTCGACGCGCTGAAAACCCAGATCTCGGACCGGCTGGGCGCCGAATACAAGGGCGCCGCGCGGGCGCTGGTCAAGCGCGCGCTGCTGGACCGCCTGGACGAGCTGGTCAGCTTCGAACTGCCGGAATCGCTGGTCGATGCCGAGGCCGCGCAGATCGCCCACCAGCTGTGGCACGAGGAACACCCCGAGGAACACGGCCACAACCACGGCGCCATCGAGCCGACCGAGGAACACCGCAAGCTGGCCGAACGCCGGGTGCGGCTGGGGCTGCTGCTGGCCGATGCCGGGCAAAAGGCCGAAATCACCGTCAGCGACCAGGAAATGACCCAGGCGGTGCTGAACCAGGCCCGCAACTTCCCCGGCCAGGAACGCGCCTTCTTCGAGTTCATCCAGCAGAACGAGGCCGCCCGCCAGCAACTGCGCGCCCCGATCTTCGAGGACAAGGTGGTCGATCACATCATCGCCGGCGCCAAGGTGACCGAACGCGCCGTCACCAAGGAAGAGCTGGAAAAGGCGCTGGAATCGCTGGACGAGATCTGAGCCTCGCTCCATCGGACCCTGTGGTCCCAAGCTTGAAAAGGGCCGCCCTCGGGGTGGCCCTTCTTCAGTTCTGCCGCCAGGCCTCGTCACCTTCGGGCGGGGGGTGGCTGTCGATCCTCAACTGGCGCTCGACCTCGGCATCCAGCTCGGCCCCGGCCAGCACCATGATCGCCGCGATCCACAGCCACATCATGGTGACCACCGCCGCCCCCAGCGCGCCATAGGTCCGGTTGTAATGCGCAAGGTTGGAAACGTAGAAAGAAAACAGCACCGAGGCCAGCAGCAGACCCACGGTGGCCAGCAGCGCTCCGGGCGAAATCCACTGCCAGGCCGCCCCCTGCCGGCTGGGGCCGAAGCGATACAGTGCCGCCAGCCCTACGATCAGCAGCGCCAGCAGCAGCGGCCAGCGCAGCAGCCTGGCGACGGACTCGCCCCGGCTGCCCGCCAGCACCGTGTCCAGCAGGATCGGCAGCACCGCGATCAGCGCCAGCATGGCGATGATGCCCAGAATCGCGCCCAGCGTCATGGCCAGCGACAGCAGGTTCAGCCGGATGAAGCCGCGTTTCTCGGTTTCGGACCAGGCAATGTTCATCGCCTCGATCAGCGCCTTCATCCCGCCGTTCGCCGACCATAAGGCCACAAGGATCGCGGCGATTCCGGCAACCGACAACGCGGCGCCCGAGGCCGAGGCAATCGCTGTGACCTGCCCCCCGATCAACTCGATCATGCTTTCGGGCAGCACCCGGTCCAGCATTTGCAGATCGCCGGAGATGGTCGAAGGGTCGGCCATCAGCCCGTAGATCGAGACCAGCGCAGTGATCGCCGGAAACAGCGCCAGCAGGCCAAAGAAGGTGACGCCGCCCGCGACCGAGGTCACCCGGTCGGCGCCGAATTCATGGATCACTCGCTTGCCCACAGCCCGCCAGCCGTCCCGGCCAAGCCGCCACGGGCTTTGCGGGGCGCCGGGAACCCGCGGCGGGGTCATGCCTGCCCCGCCGGCGGGCCTGTTGGCGGGCCTGCCAGGGGATGGGATAGCGGAAAAGGACGGCGGCAGGCCCTTGCGCTCGCGCCAGCCTGCGGGCAGCGGCCCCAGCAGGACGCCCGAAATATCGCCGGTCACCGCGCCGCGATGCGGGGTGACGCTGGGGCGGCGGTCAGCGCCGGCGGGGGCGAGGCTCGTTTCCGGCGTCGTCGCCGTCATCGCGGCGCGGGGCGCGGCGAAAGGGTTCATCCGCGGCCCTTGGCCGCCGGGCGTCGTCGCGAGCGTCGTCGCGGGGGGCGTGGCCGCCGCCGAAAAAGCTGCGCAGCTGGTCGGCTGCGCCTCCGAATTCGCGCATCACGCTGTCGGCCTGCCCGGCGACCCGGCAGAATCCCGCGACCGCTGCCCCCACGCTGCCGACCACATCGTCGATGGTCCGGGTCATCCGCCGGGCGTTGCTTTCGATTTCATCCAGCAGCCCCTGCCGGCGCGGCGGCTGCGCGGCGCGGGCGGCCCGTGCCCCGCCGGAGGGTGGAGGCATCCGGGTTTTTTCGCGCAGGCGGCGGCGGGCAATGGCGTCCTCGCGCATCTTGGCGCGGGCGCGGGCGCGCATTTCTTCTCGGTCGGGGGCAGGGGCGGCGGGGATCGCAAAGCGGGGCGCGCGGGCGGCTGCGTAGACCTGCGCGCGCGCCTGTTCTGCCGCCTGCTCGGCGGCGCGTTCGGCCTTGCGGTCCAGCGCGTCGTTGCCCGACACTAGGTCGGCGACCTTGCGCACGGCCAGCACCCCGGCCGCAGTTGCCGCCGCCACCCCCAGCGCCGTGCCGCCATAGACCAGAACCTTCGCCGTCATCGAGGGGCGCGGCCAGACCCGGTCGCCCCGGGGCGAGACATCGCCATGCGGCGGTATCCGGCGCGATTCCATGCGTGGGGCACCGGATTGAGGGCGGTCCGGGCCGCCATTCGCGGCGGGGTGGGGGGGCTGCGGCAGGTGATCGTTGTCGGCCATGGGAAAGTCCTTGCTGGGGCCACGATTGCGGCCGGTCCTTGTCCCGTCAACCCGCGTCTGGCCGGGATCGTTCCCGGGAGATCGCGCCCGCCGCGCGTGCCCCCTCGGGCGACAAAAGGAAACCGCGCCGGAATGCGGCGCGGTTGCAGTGGTTCGTCCGTTGTCCGGGTGGCGGGCTTATTCGCCGCGCGGCCCTTCGTCGTCGTCGCGACCGGCCGACCCGATGTCGTCGAACAGCTCGGCGATCTCGAATTCGGCGGCGGCGTCTTCTTCGGCCGCCAGTTCCTGGATCGACTTGCCCGAGGCTTGCAACTCGGCCTCTTCGGGCGAGCGGGCGATGTTCAGCGTCACCGTGACCTCGACCTCGGGGTGCAGGTGGATGGTCACCTCGTGCAGCCCCAGATCCTTGATCGGGGCGGCCAGCACGACCGTGCGGCGCTCGACGGCAAAGCCTTCGGCCCCGGCAGCTTCAGCCACGTCGCGCGGCGTGACCGAGCCATACAGCGCCCCGGCGTCGGACGCCGAGCGGATGATGACGAAGCTCTTGCCGTCCAGCGTCTCGGCGATCTTTTGCGCCTCGACGCGGGTTTCGTCGTTGCGGCTGGCCAGTTCGGCCTTGCGGGCCTCAAAGGCGGCGATGTTGGCGTCAGAGGCACGCAGCGCCTTGCCCTGCGGCAGCAGGTAGTTGCGGGCGAAACCCTCTTTGACCTTCACCACCTCGCCCATCTGGCCCAGCTTGGCCACGCGTTCCAGCAGAATGACTTGCATGGGTCAGGTCCTCACTTCACGGCGTAAGGCAGCAGCGCAAGGAAGCGCGCGCGCTTGATCGCCTGCGCCAGCTTGCGCTGGTTCTTGGCCGAGACCGCGGTGATGCGCGACGGCACGATCTTGCCGCGTTCGCTGATGTAGCGTTGCAGCAGGCGGGTGTCCTTGTAGTCGATCGCCGGGGCGTTGTCGCCCCCGAACGGATCGACTTTCCGACGGCGGAAAAACGGTTTGGTCGCCATGGTGTCGTTCCTTTCTTAGCGGTCGCTGCGGGGGGCGCGGTCACGGTCGCCGCGGTCGCCACGGTCGTCGCCGCGCGATTCCCGACGGTCGCCATCGCGGCGGTCGCCACGATCACCGCGGTCGCCGCGGTCACGGTCGTCGCGGCGCTGCATCTGCACCGAGGGGCCGTCCTTGTGTTCGTCCACGCGAATGGTCAGCACGCGCATCACGTCGTCATGCAGACGGGCCAGACGCTCCATTTCCTGCACGGCGGCCGAGGGCGCGTCCGAGCGCAGGAAGGCGTAATGCCCCTTGCGGTTCTTGTTGATCTTGTAGGCAAGCGTGCGCACGCCCCAGTATTCGCTGTCCTTGACGGTGCCGCCGTTGTCGGCCAGCACGGTCGAGAAATGTTCGATCAGCCCTTCGGCCTGTGCATTCGACAGGTCCTGGCGGGCGATCAGCACATGCTCGTAAAGCGGCATGGCATCCCTTTCGTCTCGGGCGGGCTTCATAGGCGGGTCGATCCTTTCCGCACCCCGCCACGAGAGGCTTCGCCAGTTCTGCAAAAACTGCGGAAAGGAATGGGGCCTTATACGGGCTGGGCCGCACGGCGCAAGGTGATTCGGGTTCTGGAGGCCGGGCCGCAGGGGCATTGTCCGCCGCCCGCGGGCGCGGGTAGTGCCCTGATCGAAGGGGCCGCCCGAAGGCGACCCCCGGGGTGCGCTTCGTGCGCACCTCCTCCCTGTAACGTGGTGAGGGCGGCCGGTTGCCCGGCCGGGCTTCTTATTGCGCCGGGGCGTGCGCCGGCAGGGTCACGGGCTGCGGGCGCGGGGTGTCCGGGCCGCGGACCGGCAGGATCGGGTGGACGATCTGCGGCTGTTCGCCGGTCAGCGCGCCCAGGAACGCCGTGATGTCCTTGGCCTGATCGTCCGTCAGCTCGGTGCCCAGCTGCGCCGAGGACATGATGCGCACGGCGTCCTCAAGCTCCCAGACCACGCCCGAGTGGAAATAGGGCGGGGTCAGCGCCACGTTGCGCAGCGGTGCGGCGCGGAAGACATACTGGTCGTCCTCGGTGTGGGTGACCTGATAGCGGCCGACGTCGCCCTCGGGGCGGACCTCGGCGTCGGGCGCCTCGACCAGGCCGAAGGGATAGTATTCCTGCCCGCCGAAGTTCACCCCCGCGTGGCAGCTTTGGCAGCCTGCGTCCAGATAGGCGCGCAACCCGCGCTTTTCCCGGTCGTCCATGGCGCCGTCGATCCCCATCAGCCACTGGTCAAAGGCCGAGTTGGGGGTGACCAGCGTCGCCTCGAACGCCTCGATCGCCAGCGCGAAGTTGTCGAAGGTGATCGGCTTTTCCTCTCCGGGGAAGGCGGCCGCGAACAGATCGGCATAGCCCGGCATGGATTCCAGCGTCTCGATCAGGTTGTCGGGGGTGTTGTTCATCTCAACCCCGGCCTGGACCGGACCCTTGGCCTGTTCGGCCATGTCCTCGGCCCGGCCGTCCCAGAACTGGGCGGCGTTGAACACCGCGTTCAGCATGGTGGGCGAGTTGCGCGGCCCCATCTGCCAGCCGTGGCCGACCGAGGTTTGCTGCATGTCGGTGCCGCCAAGCCCGACGTTGTGGCAGGACTGGCACGAGAACACGCCCGACAGCGACATCCGCGGGTCGAAGAACAGCGTCTTGCCCAGCTCGATGCGCGGCTGGGTCATCGGGCGCCCGCTGGGCAGTTCGGCGGCGCGGGGGATCGGCTTGAACCACTGGGCCGCTTCGGCGCGCAGCGCCGCGTCGGGGGAATCGGCGGCCGCGCCGGGGGGCACGCCGGGATCCTCTGCCTGCTGCGCGAATGTGGCCGGTGCCGCGAATGCCAGGGCGGTCGAAAATAAAAAGACAGAGCGATAAAGCATTTTTTCTTCCCTTCACTTTGGGGCGGCGCCGCTTGCCGGGCAGGCGAGGCCGCTTGCCGGGCAGCGGTATCCGGCCCTTGGGCGGCTGTCGCTGATGTGGATCAAATTGCCCGGGCTTGCCGCGGCGCTGCGTCGCGACTAATTGCGGCACATGCTTCCCACCGACCGCCTGGCCCAGATCGTGAGCCGCTTCGAGTATCTCGAGGCGCGGCTGAATGCCGGCCCGGCCGCCGATGAAATCGCGCGGGTCAGCCGCGAATATGCCGAGCTTGGCCCGGTCGTCGCCCAGATCAATGAATGGCGCGCGGCAACCGACGCGCTGGCCGAGGCGCAGGCGCTGCTGGCCGACCCCGACATGCGCGAACTGGCCGAGGACGAGATCGCCCGGCTGCGCGCCCGCCTGCCGGAACTGGAGCAGGCGCTGCGGCTGGCGCTGCTGCCTCGCGATGCCGCCGACGCGCGCCCGGCGATCCTCGAGATCCGCCCCGGCACCGGGGGCGAGGAAGCCGCGCTGTTCGCCGGCGACCTGCTGCGCATGTATCAGCGCCACGCCGAACAGCAGGGCTGGGATTTCCGCCTGCTGGAACTGGCGCCGTCCGAGCTGGGCGGGGTCAAGGAAGCCATGGCCCATATCACGGGCGAAGGCGTGTTCGCGCGGCTGAAATACGAATCGGGCGTGCACCGGGTGCAGCGGGTGCCCGACACCGAATCGGGTGGGCGCATCCACACCAGCGCCGCCACCGTCGCGGTGCTGCCCGAGGCCGCCGAGGTCGATATCGACATCCCCGCCAGCGACATCCGCATCGACACCATGCGTTCGTCCGGCGCCGGCGGGCAGCACGTCAACACCACCGATTCCGCGGTGCGCATCACCCACCTGCCCAGCGGCATCGTGGTGACCAGCAGCGAAAAGTCGCAGCACCAGAACCGCGCCAACGCCATGGCGGTGCTGCGCGCGCGGCTTTACGACGCCGAACGCAACCGCGCCGCCGCCGCACGCGCTGCCGACCGCAAGTCGCAGGTCGGCTCGGGCGACCGCAGCGAACGTATCCGCACCTACAACTTTCCGCAGGGCAGGGTGACGGACCACCGCATCAACCTGACGCTTTACACGCTGGATCGGGTGCTCGAAGGCGATCTGTCCGAAATCATCGACGCGCTGGTTGCCCATGACCAGGCGCAGCGGCTGGCCGAGGCCGAGGGATGACCCCGACCGGCCACCAGGCGCTGGCCGAGGCCGTGCGGCGTCTGGCGGGGGCCGGGGTGCCGGATGCGGCGGGCGATGCGCTGGCGCTGCTGGCGTTCGCGCTGGGGGTGCCGCGCCATTTCGTGCGCGGTGAACTGTCGCAACCCCTGTCCCTGTCGGCGCAGGCGGCCTTTGCCGCGGCGATCGAGGCCCGCGCCGCCCGCCAGCCGGTCAGCCAGATCCTCGGCTGGCGCGAGTTCTGGAAACACCGCTTCCGGGTGACTCGGGACACGCTGGACCCGCGCCCCGAAACCGAAACCCTGGTGGCGGCGGCGCTGGAGCTGCCATGGGCTTCGGTGCTGGACCTGGGCACCGGCACCGGCGCGATCCTGCTGTCGCTGCTGGCCGAGCGTCCGGGCGCGCGCGGCATGGGCGTCGATATGTCGCAAGCCGCGCTTGATGTCGCGCGGGGCAATGCGCAGGCGCTGGGAATCGCGGCGGACTTCGGGCGCTCGGACTGGTTCTCGGCGGTCGGGGGGCGGTTCGGGCTGATCGTTTCCAACCCGCCCTATATCGCGCTGGACGAAATGGCGGCGCTGTCGCCCGAGGTCCGCGACTGGGAACCCCGGGCGGCGCTGACCGACGGGGGCGACGGGCTGGGCGCCTATCGCGCCATCATTGCGGGGG
>JAZIHR010000029.1:0-25002 GCA_036678445.1 Alphaproteobacteria bacterium | reverse complement strand
CCCCCGCCCCGTGGTCACTGAAATCGTCGCGGCGAACGACCCTGTGCTGGGGCTCAGCATCCCCGGGGTAATCACCGCCGCGACCGAGGTGCAGATGGCGTTCCAGACCCTGGGCCGGATGATCGGGCGGCCGGTGGATGTCGGCGACCGGGTCGTCGCCGGGCAGGTGCTGGCGCGGCTCGACCCCGAAGACCTGGCCGGGAACACCCACGCGGCCGAAGCCTCGCTGGCGGCGGCCCAGGTCAACCTGACCACCACGCGCAATACCGCCGAACGCGCGCGTTCGCTGTCAGAACGCAACGTCGCCTCGGCCGCGCAGCTGGAACAGGCCGAACAGGCGCTGTCGGCGGCACGCTCGGCCGTGGATCAGGCGCAGGCCCGGCTGGAAAGCGCCCGCGACGCCGAGGGCTTTGCCGTGATGACCGCGCCGATTTCCGGCGTGGTCAGCGCGGTGCGCGCCACGCCGGGCGCGGTGGTGGCCGCGGGCGACCCGATCCTGACGCTGTCCTCCGAGGATGATCTCGAAGCCACCATCGACCTGACCGAGGCGCAGTTGCAGGGGGTCGAACGCGGCACCGAATGCCTGATCTCGCGCGATCGCCAGGCCGAAGACCCGGTGCGCGGCCATGTCAGCCGCATCTCTCCGGTCGCGGACCGCCAGACCCGGACGCGGCGAGTCTATATCGCCCTGCCCCCCGGCAGCGGCTTCCGGCTGGGCAGCCTGATCCGGGCCCGCCGCGCCGACGATTCCACCGCCGTGCTGACCGTTCCCGCCGAGGCGCTGGTCGCCGGGCCTTCGCCGGACCAGGGCTTTGTCTGGGTCGTCCGGCGCACCGGCCCGGACGCGGCCACCGTCACCCGGCGACAGGTCGCCACCGGCGCGCGCAGCGGGGGACGGGTCGAGGTGACGCAGGGGCTGGCACCCGGCGACGAGGTGGTGATCCGCGGCGTCAATTCGCTGACCGAGGGCCAGCAGGTCGGCAGAAAGGTCGATCCGTGACAGAACGCCGTGCCTTCAACCTGTCCGACTGGGCGCTGCACCACCGATCGCTGGTGTGGTTCCTGCTGATCGTGTCGATGATCGCCGGCACGCTGGCCTACCGAAGCCTGGGCCGCGAAGAGGACCCCAGCTTCACCGTCAAGATCATGGTGATCTCGGCCGCGATGCCGGGCGCCACCACCGCCGAGACGCTGGAGCAGGTCACCCACCGCATCGAAACCAAGCTCGAGGAACTGGACGAGCTGAAGTTCACCCGCTCGGTCACCATGCCGGGGCAGGCGGTCGTCTATGTCGAGCTGCTGTCGTCCGTGCGCGGCGACGACGTGGCGCGCACCTGGCAGCGCGTGCGCAACATGATGAACGACCTGCGCCCGGAATTCCCGCAGGAATTCGCCGGGATGCAGTTCAACGACCGCTTCGGCGACGTGTTCGGCAACATCTACGCCTTTACCTCGGACGGGTTTTCCCAGCGCGAGCTGCGCGACCGGGTCGAGGCGATCCGCAAGCAGGTCCAGGCCCTGCCCGCCGCCGGCAAGACCGCGTTGCTGGGGGTCAGGGACGAGGAAATCTACATCGAGTTCTCGTCCGCGCGGCTGGCCGCGATGGGGCTGAACGAACAGCAGGTCCTGCAAACCCTGGCCGCGCAGAATGCCATCGCGCAGTCGGGCATCGTGCAGGCGGGGCCGGAACAGGTGCTGGTCCGCGTCGGCGGCCAGTTCGACACCGCCGAGGCCATCGCCGCCGTCAACCTGCGCGTCGGCGACCGCTTCTTCAACCTGGGCGAGGTAGCGCGGGTGCGCCGTGGCTATGCCGACCCGCCCTCGACCCTGTTCCGCTATAACGGGGCCGAGGCGATCGGGCTGGAAATCGCCATGCGCCAGGGCGAAAACATCCAGAGCTTCGGCGCGGAACTCGACGCGCTGATGACCGACATCGCCGCCGACCTGCCGGTCGGGATCGAGATGCACAAGTTCGCCGACCAGCCGCATGTGGTGGAAAAGGCGGTGGGCACCTTCGTCAGGTCGCTGGCCGAGGCCGTGGCCATCGTGCTGCTGGTCAGCTTTGTCAGCCTGGGGTTGCGCGCCGGCTTCATCGTCACCCTGACCATCCCGCTGGTGCTGGCGATCACCTTTGTCATCATGGACATCTGGGACATCACCCTGCAACGGGTGTCGCTGGGCGCGCTGATCATCGCGCTGGGGCTGCTGGTGGACGACGCGATGATCGCCATCGAAACGATGATCTCGCGGCTGGAACAGGGCACGAGTCTTGAGGACGCGGCCAGCTATGCCTGGACCTCGATCGCCTTTCCGATGCTGACCGGCACGCTGGTGACGGTGGCGGGGTTCATCCCGATCGGGCTGAACAGCTCGATGGCCGGCGAGTTCACATTCTCGCTGTTCGTGGTGATCGCGGTGTCGCTGCTGGTCAGCTGGATCGTGGCAGTGCTGTTCGCGCCGCTGCTGGGCGTCACCCTGCTGCCCGCCCGGCTGGAACACCACACCGGCCGCGCCGGCCCCCTGCGGCGCGGCTTTCACGCCCTGCTCAGACAGGCGATGCGGTTCCGCTGGACGACGGTGCTGGCGACGCTGGTGCTGTTCGTGCTGTCGGTGATCGGCATGGGCGGGGTCGAGCGGCAGTTCTTCCCCTCGTCGGACCGGGCCGAGGTGCTGATCGACATCGCCGAACGCCACAATGCCTCGATCGCGCGCACCGATGCCTCGATCGCGGCGCTGGATGAATTCCTGTCGCAGCAACCCGAGCCGCTGTTCTGGACCAGCTATGTCGGCCGTGGGGCGCCGCGCTTCGTGCTGGCGATGGACGTGCCGACGCCGGGGCCGTTCATGGGGCAGATGGTGGTGCAGACCGCCGACATCGCGGCCCGCGATTCTCTGAAGCGCAAGCTGGCCGAATTCGCCGGGACCGATCTGGTCGGGACGGACATCTATATCAAGAACCTGGAAATCGGCCCCCCCGTCGGCAAGCCGGTGCAATACCGCGTCAGTTCGACCGACCCGGATGCGGCCCGCGACGCCGCCCGCGGACTGGCGGCGATGCTGGCGACCGAGCCGCGTCTGCGCGACATCGCGCTGGACTGGAACGAACCGGCGCGGGTGGTGCGGGTCGAGGTGGACCAGGACCGCGCCCGCCAGTTGGGGCTGTCCAGCCAGGACGTGTCGAACGCGCTGGCGGCGCTGTTTTCCGGCAAGGTCGTGACACAGCTGCGCGACGGCATCTTCCTGATCAACGTGATCGCGCGCGGGGCCGAGGCCGACCGCCAGTCGCTTGAATCGATCCGCAACCTGGAACTGGCGCGACCCACCGCCTCGCCGATCCCGCTGGGGGCGCTGGCACGGCTGAGCTACGAAACCGAGCCGCCGCTGGTCATGCAGCGCGACGGCGTGCCCACGGTGACGGTCAAGGCAGCGGTGGCGACCGCCGACCAGCCGGCCACGATCGTGGCCGCCCTGGCGCCGCAGGTGGCCGAATACGCCGCCGGGCTGCCACCCTCGACCCGCATCGTCGTGGGCGGCACGGTCGAGACCTCGGGCGAAAGCCAGGCTCCCATCGCCGCGGTAGTGCCGATGATGCTGCTGGTCATCGCGACGCTGGTGATGATCCAGATGCAAAGCTTCCGCCTGTCGCTGATCGTGTTCGCGGCGGCGCCGCTGGGGCTGATCGGGGTGGTGGCGACGCTGCTGCCCTTCGGGGTGCCGCTGGGGTTCGTGGCGATCCTCGGGATCCTCGCGCTGGTGGGAATCCTGATCCGCAACTCGGTCATCCTCGTGCATGAAATCCAGGTGCTGATCGCCCGCGGCCATTCGCGCTGGGACGCGGTGTTCGAGGCCTCGGACAGCCGCGCAAGGCCGATCCTGCTGACGGCGGCGGCGGCCAGTCTGGCGCTGATCCCGATTGCGCGGCAGGTGTTCTGGGGGCCGATGGCTTATGCGATGATGGGAGGCATCATCGCCGGCACCCTGATCACCCTGATCTTCGTGCCCGCGCTTTACTGCGTGGTGTTCGGCGTGCGCCCGCCCGCGCCCGACCGGGCACCGCCAGCCTGAACGCCGCTGCCGGACTGGGGGCCAGCCCCCAGACCCCCGGGATATTTCGGACCGCCCGAAGATCATGCGGGCTGCTTCGGGCGGTCTCAAATATCCTCCGGGGGTGCGGGGGTGGAAAACCCCCGCTTGCGACGGCGACGTTCAGCCTTGGGCGATGAGTTCGGCGAAAACCTCGCCGAAGCGTTCCAGCGCGCTGGCGTCGAGATAGCGCGCCAGATCGCGCGGGCGGTCGGTGGCAATCCGGCGCAGCTTCGAGGCGGGCAGCGACAGCGGTTTCTGCGTGCCGTCCTCGCCACGCGCCAGGCGTTGGGCGGCCTCGGCCAGCCGATCGTAGAGCGCCCCCGCCTCTTGCCCTGCCAGCGCACGGCGGGCCGGGTGCATCGGCGCCACCTCGCCCGCGATCACCGACAGGAACGCCTCGCCATAGCTTTCCAGCTTTTTCGCGCCCACGCCGCTGATGCGGGCCATGTCGTCCAGCGTCTGCGGACGGGTCTCGGCCATCTCGATCAGGGTGCGGTCGGGGAAGATCACATAGGCCGGCACCCGCTGCGCCTCGGCCAGCGCCCGGCGCTTGGCCTTGAGCGCGGAAAGCAACGGCGCGTCCTCGTCCGAGACCTGGGTGCGGATCACCGCCGCCGGTTTCGCGCGCCGGATCAGATCGCGGCGCAGCGTCACGGTTTCCTCGCCCCGCAGCACCGGGTGGGCAGCGGCGGTGATCCGCAGCCCGCCGTGGCGTTCGGGGTCGGGGCGGATCAGGTCATGGCCCAGCATCTGGCGCAGGATCGCCTGCCATTCGCCTTTGGGCACCGCCTTGCCCACGCCAAAGGTCGGCAGCTGGTCGTGACCGCGCGCCGTCACCTTGTCGGTCGCGTTCCCCAGCAGCACGTCGATGACATGCCCCTGCCCGAACCATTCGCCGGTGCGCAGGATCGCCGACAGCGCCATCCGCACCGGCTGGGTGGCGTCGAAGGTCTCGGGCGGCGTATCGCACAGGTCGCAGTTGCCGCAGGGTTCGGCGGTTTCGCCGAAATAGCCCAGCAGGTGCTGGCGGCGGCAGGAAATCGCCTCGGCCAGCCCCAGCAGCGCGTTCAGCCGCGCGTGGTCGGCCTCTTTCCGTTCGACCGGGGCCAGCCCCTCGTCGATCTGGGTGCGGCGCAGGCGGATGTCGTCGGGGCCGTAAAGGGTCAGCGTCTCGGCCGGCGCCCCGTCGCGGCCGGCGCGGCCGATTTCCTGGTAATAGGCCTCGATCGACTTGGGCAGGTCAGAGTGCGCCACCCAGCGGATGTCGGGCTTGTCGATGCCCATGCCAAAGGCCACCGTGGCGACCACCACCAGCCCGTCCTCGCGCTGGAACCTTGCCTCGACCTCGCGGCGCTGATCGGCCTCCATCCCGCCATGATAGGCGACGGCGGCGAGGCTTTCGGCATTCAGCCCGGCCGACAGGGTTTCGGTGCGGGCGCGGGTCGCGCAATAGACGATGCCGGACTGGCCGCGGCGGGCGCGGGCGAAGTCCATGATCTGCCGGCGCGGGCCGTCCTTGGGCTGAAAGGCCAGGTGGATATTCGGCCGGTCAAAGCCGCGCAGGAACACCTGCGGCGTGGCGCCGTCGAACAGGCGCGCCACGATCTCATCCCGCGTTTCCGCATCGGCGGTGGCGGTAAAGGCGGCCAGCGGCACCCCCAGCGCCCGGCGCAGTTCGCCCACGCGCAGGTAATCGGGGCGGAAATCATGGCCCCACTGGCTGACGCAATGCGCCTCGTCCACGGCAATCGCCGTGACGCCCGCGCGCCGCAGCATGGGGACCGTCGCCCCCGAGGCCAGCCGTTCCGGCGCCATGTAAAGCAGCCGCAGGCTGCCGTCGCGCAGGGCGGCGAAAACCTCGTCGCTTTCCTCTTCGGTGTTGCCCGAGGTCAGCGCGCCGGCTGCCACCCCGGCCTCGCGCAGGGACCGCACCTGGTCGCGCATCAGCGCGATCAGCGGCGAGATCACCACCGTGACCCCGTCGCGCATCAGAGCGGGCAGTTGATAGCACAGCGACTTGCCGCCGCCGGTGGGCATGATCGCCAGCACGTCGCGGCCCGCGGCCACGGATTCGACGATTTCCTGCTGGCCGGGGCGGAATTCGTCGAACCCCCAGACCTGCCGCAACAGATCAGCGGGCATCAGTAGCCCAGGAAGAACCCGGCGTTGTTCGCCAGTGCCCGTTGCAGGATGATGATACCGATGAACACCACCAGCGGCGCCAGGTCCAGCCCGCCCATGTTGGGCAGGACATTGCGGATCGGGCGATAGAGCGGCTCCAGCAGGCGCGACAGCCCGTCCCAGATCTGCGCGACCAGCGGCTGGCGCAGGTTGAGCACGTCGAAATTGATCAGCCACGACATGATGATATGCGCGATCATGATGAACCAGACCACGTCGAGTATCAGCATCAGCGCCTGGAACAGCGTCGTCATTTCTGCCAGCCTTCCCTTGCAACCCGCGCGTCCGAGGTAGGGCAGCCGGCGCGCGTGCGCAAGCGGTGCCGGGCGATCTCCGCCGCATCTGCTGCGCATTCCGGCCGGGTTTGCCCGTTTCCGCCGCGTCGAGGTTGACGCGCAGCGCCCCGTTGACTACCGCCCCAAGGTCAAAGGAGCCGCCATGTATCCCATCCTGCGCTTCATCCACGAGGTTCGCACCTCGCGCCGTGCCACGCCGCTGGGGCCGCTGGACGCGCATGTCTCGACGCACCGGATCTCGCCCCTGGACATCGACCCGTGGCGGGAGCTGAACAACGGGCGCACCCTGACGCTATACGACCTGGGGCGCATCCCGATGGCGGTGCGGCTGGGCATCATCGATACGCTGAAGCGCAACGGCTGGGGCTTCACCGTCGCCGGCAACACCGTGCGCTATCGCCGCCGCATCCGGGTGTTCCAGCGGATCACCCAGGTGTCGCGGGTGCTGGGCTGGGACAGCCGCTTCGTCTATATGGAACAGTCGATGTGGATCGGGGGCGACTGCGCCAACCACATGCTGCTGCGCGTGGCCATCGTAGGCGGCGCAGAACGCAAGGGGATGATCGCGCCTGAGGTGTTCATGGAGGCGTTGGGCCACCACGGCCCCAGCCCTGATCTGCCCGGCTGGGTCACCGCCTGGATCGAGGCTGACGCGCAACGCATCTGGCCCCCGGAACTGCCCAAGGGGATTGAGGCGCAATCCCCTGACCTGCCGCCCGCCCCGGCAGGCTAGGCGCATCATTGGCGCCGGCAGGTCCGGTGTCGCCGCGCGGGGCGCTGCCCCTTTCTCATTGAAAACAGTCCGCCGGACCATCCGGCGGTAAAAACAGCCTCGTGGGCTGTTTTCTGATCCGCCCTCCTGTTCCGGGCGGTCGAAAGCCAGGGGTATTTGGGCCAGAAAGAAGCCATGCCGCCGGCTTGCGGTGCGGGTGTTCTTGCAATCTTATGTGGCCGGTATCGCAGCCAGGGGAGAGGCATGAACCGCAAACGCATCTGGGGCTGGTGGTTCTTCGACTGGGCAAGCCAGCCCTATGCGACGCTGCTGCTGACCTTCATCTTCTCGATCTATTTTTCCGAGGTGGCGCGCGGGCATTTCGCGGCGCAGGGCGCCGATGCGATGCAGGCGGGCGCGCAGGCGCAGGCGCTGTGGGGCTGGGCGCTGGCGGGTGCGGGGGTGGTCATCGCGGTGCTGGCGCCGGTTCTGGGGGCGGTGGCCGACCGCTCGGGGCGCAGGCTGCCGTGGATCTGGCTGTTCTCGGGGTTCTACGTCGTGGGTTCAGCCGGGCTGTGGGTGCTGCACCCCTCGGGCGAGGGGCTGATCCCGGCGCTGGTGCTGTTCGGCATCGGCCTGATCGGGATGGAGTTCGCGACCATCTTCACCAATGCGCTGATGCCCTCGCTGGGCAGCCGCGACGAGATCGGGCGCATCTCGGGCTCGGGCTTTGCCTTTGGCTATCTGGGCGGCGTGGTGGCGCTGGCGATCATGCTGGCGCTGTTCGCCGACGGTGCCAGCGGGCTGACGCTGCTGGGAAGGCCGCCGGCGCTGGGACTGGACGGCGCCGCGCGCGAGGGCACCCGCTTTGTCGGCCCGTTCACCGCGATCTGGTATGCGGTGTTCATGGTGCCGTTCTTCCTGTGGGTGCGCGAACCCGCCGGGACGGGGCGCAAGCTGCAACTGGGGGCGGCGCTGCGTGACCTGGGGGCGCTGCTGCGCAGCCTGCCGCGGCGGCAGTCGCTGCTGGCGTGGCTGGTGTCCTCGATGTTCTCGCGCGATGCGCTGAACGCGCTTTACGGGTTCGGGGGCGTCTATGCCGGCACGGTTCTGGGCTGGCCGGTGATCCTGTCGGGCATCTTCGGCATCGTCACCGCGGTGTCGGCGGCGATTATCAGCTGGCTGGGCGGGCGCGCCGACCGGCGCTGGGGCCCGCGCCCGGTCATCGCCGCCTGCACGCTGGTGCTGGTCGCGGTCTGCGTGCTGGTGGTGGGGATGAGCCGCGAGCAGATCTTCGGCCTGCCTCTGGCGCCCGGATCGCGCCTGCCCGATGCGCTGTTCTTTGCCTGCGGGGCGGCGATCGGCGGCGCGGGGGGCGTGCTGCAATCGGCCAGCCGCACCATGATGGTGCGCCACACGACCACGGCCCGCGCGACCGAGGCCTTTGGCCTTTACGCGCTGTCGGGCAAGGCGACAGCGTTCCTTGCGCCGACGCTTATCGCCATCACCACCGCCGCCAGCGGCAGCCCGCGGCTTGGCATCTCGCCGCTGATCGTGATGTTCCTTCTGTCGCTGTGGCTGCTAAACTGGGTCAAACCAGAGGGAGAACCCGAGCAGTGATCCGCAGATTCAAACCCGTCCTGGCCGCGCTGGCGCTGGCGCTGCTGGCCCAGCCCGCCGCCGCCGCCGACCCGCTGGCCAAGGATGTGTTCGGCGCCTTCCGGCAGTCGAACGGCGGCCCCGCCGGCGCCTTTGGCGGCTATTCGCGCGGCTGCGCCACCGGCAACGTGCAACTGCCCGAAACCGGGCCGACCTGGCAGGCCATGCGCCTGTCGCGCAACCGTAACTGGGGCCACCCGCAGCTGGTCGATTTCCTGGTCGGCCTGTCACGGAGCGCGACGCAGCTGGGCTGGGCGGGACTGTATATCGGCGACATGAGCCAGCCCATGGGCGGGCCGATGGTCAGCGGCCACGCCAGCCATCAGGTCGGGCTGGATGCCGATATCTGGATGCTGCCGCCGCAATCGCTGAGCCTGACGCGGACGCAGCGGGAAAACATCTCGTCGCAATCGGTGGTGGCCAAGGGGGGGCTGGCCCCCAGTCCGCTGTGGTCGGCCAGCCATCACGCGCTGCTGCGGGCGGCGGCCTCGGACCCGCGGGTGGCGCGGGTGTTCGTCGATCCGGTCGCCAAGGTCATGATGTGCAAGAACGAACGCGGCAACCGCGCCTATCTGCGCAAGATCCGGCCGCTGGGCGGGCATGACTACCATTTTCACGTCCGGCTGGCCTGCACCAACCAGGGCTGCGAGGATCAGGCCCCGCCGCCCCCCGGCGACGGCTGCGAAGAGGCCGCACAGTGGATCCGCAACCGCATCGACCCGCCTCCGCCGGCCCCCGCCGACCCCAACTATCGCCATCCGCGCAGCTACCGGCTGAGCGAGATGCCCCGCACATGCCAGGCGCTGGCCGGGCGCTGATCGGGGCAGCAAGGGCGGCGGCCGCGGCGCTGCTGCTGGCCGCCTGCGCATCACCGGCCGGGGCCGGCCCGACGGTGGATTACCTAGGCACCCATGTCTGGGTTGAGGCCGACGAGGACTTCGGCGGCTTCTCGGGGCTGGAGCTGACGCCCGACGGCGCGGGCTTCTGGGCGCTGTCGGACCGCGGCACGCTGCGCTGGGGCAGTATCCACCGCGACCGGCAGGGGCGCATCGCCGAACTGACCACCGCCGGCCACGCCAGGTTGCAGGACAGCACCGGCACCCCCCTGAAGCCCGGCTATCTGGGCGATGCCGAAGGGCTGGCCATCGACACGCAGGGGCGGATCTTCGTCAGCTTCGAGGGGCTGGACCGGATCGCGCGCTACGACGACCCCGACGGTCCCGCCAGCCTTATCCTCCGGGCGGACTGGTTTTCCCGGCTGCGGCGCAACCAGGGACTTGAAGCCCTGGCGATCACCGCCACGGGCGACCTGCTGACCATCCCCGAATCCTGGCCGGACGAGGGCAAGGGTTTTCCGGTCTGGCGCTTTCGCGATGGTGCGTGGTCAACCCCTTTTCACCTGCCCCGCGATGACGCCTGGGCGCCGGTCGGCGCCGATGTCGGGCCGGACGGGCGGCTTTATGTGCTGGAACGGCAATTCCGCGGGCTGCGAGGTTTTCAAAGCCGGGTGCGGCGCTACGAGTTCGGCGAAGACCGCATCGGCCCGCCCGAAACCCTGATCGAGACCAGCCTGCTGCAATTCGACAACCTCGAAGGCATCGCCGTGTGGCAAGACGGGCAGGGTATCCGCATCACCATGATCTCGGACGACAATTTCCTGTTCCTGCAACGCACCGAACTGGTCGAATACCGCATCCGCGACTGACCGCCGCGCGCCGCCCCCCGAAGAACAGGCCGGCAAGAAGGAAACCCGGCACCATCCTGCCTGCTTGTGCAAATATCCCCGGGGGGAAACCCGTTGCGGGTGACGGGGCGGACAGGGGCAGGCGGCCCCCGCCTGCGGGCGCGTTTCCTTGACTTTCGCAGAGGCGGGCGTTAGCCACCCCGCGTCCCGCGCTTCGGGGCCGAGTTGTTCCGCCACCTTGTAAAACGGAAAAAAACATCATGCGCCCACTTGCCCCCGCCATTCTGGCGATGGCCGCCACCGTGCTGGCCTCGAATATCCTCGTGCAGTTCCTGCTGGGGGACTGGCTGACCTGGGGGGCGCTGACCTATCCCTTTGCGTTCCTGGTCACCGACGTGACCAACCGGGTGCAGGGGTCGGTCGCCGCGCGCAAGGTGGTGATCGCGGGGTTCATCGTCGGGGTGCTGTGTTCACTGACCGCCGCGGCGCTGGGGGCGACGACGCCACGGATCGCGGTGGCCTCGGGGACCGCGTTCCTGCTGGCGCAGCTGCTGGACATCCGCGTCTTTGACTGGCTGCGGCAGCGCGACTGGTGGCAGGCGCCGTTCCTGTCCTCGCTGGTGGGGTCGGTGCTGGATACGGTGCTGTTCTTCACCATCGCCTTTGCAGCCTTCCTGCCCGTCGACGCCAACACCGGCTGGGCGAACGAGGCCGTGCCGCTGCTGGGCGCGGGACCGCTGGCGCCGTTGTGGGCCTCGCTCGCGGTGGCGGACTGGGGGGTCAAGCTGGCGCTGGCACTGCTGGCCCTTGTGCCCTTCCGCCTGATCGTCCGCAAAATCTTGTTATCGCCGGCTCGAAACTGATTGACTTGTGGCCGGCCTGTGGCACCCTCGCCTTACGTGCAACATCGAAAGGAGGTGGTCCAGTGTCGAGAGTGATGTTGGAGAACGGAACCGGGACAGTCGGGGGGGTCAGCGCCTGAGGGCAGCCCCAAGGGTCGCAAACCCTGTCTGGGACGGATCGAGCCATCCCTAACCGGACCATCTTCCTGATCTCGCGGGCCGTCCCCAAGGGGCGGCCCGTTCGAGTTCTTGCGGGGGCTGCGAAAGCCGGGCGCCGCAGAAAACCCGCGTATAAAGCCCCTGCGCCATGAAACGCCCCGCACCACGAAAAACCCCGGCCGCGTCGCCGCAACCGGGGTCGGTTCATTGCATCCGGGCGTAAGCGTCAGATCTTTTCGATCGCTAGCGCGATACCCTGGCCGCCGCCGATGCACATGGTGATCAGCGCCTTTTTCCCGCCGATCCGGTCCAGCTCATACATCGCCTTGACCGTCAGGATCGCGCCGGTGCCGCCGACCGGGTGACCCAGCGCGATGGCGCCGCCGTTCGGGTTCACCTTGGCCGGATCCAGCCCCAGTTCCTTGCTGACCGCCAACGCCTGGGCGGCGAATGCCTCGTTCGATTCGATCACGTCGAAGTCGCCGACCTTCAGCCCGGTCTTTTCGCACAGCGCCCGGACCGCCGGGATCGGGCCATAGCCCATCACCCGCGGCGCGACCCCGCCCAGCGCATAGCCCAGCAGGCGGAAGCGCGGGGTCAGCCCGGCAGCCTTTGCGGCCGAGGCAGTGGCCATGACGATCGCCCCGGCGCCGTCGTTGATCCCCGAGGCGTTGCCCGCGGTGACGCTGCCGTCCTTCTGGAAGGCGGGGCGCAGCCCGGCCAGTTTTTCCAGCGTGGTGGCCTTGGGGTGTTCGTCGGTGTCAAAGGTCACGATGCCCTTGCGGGTCTTGATCTCGATCGGGACGATCTGGTCCTTGAAGCGGCCCTCGGCGATGGCGCGGGCGGCACGTTCCTGGCTTTCCACCGCGAACGCGTCCTGTTCCTCGCGCGTGATGCCGCTTTCCGAGGCGACGTTTTCGGCGGTGATCCCCATGTGGCCGGTGCCCATCGGGCAGGTCAGCGCGCCGACCATCATGTCCAGTGCCTGGGTGTCACCCATCCGCGCGCCGTGGCGCAGCGCAGGGATCGCATACGGGGCGCGGCTCATCGATTCGGCGCCGCCGCCGATGGCGAATTCGGCATCGCCCAGCATCAGCATCTGCGCGGCCGAGGCGATCGCCTGCGCGCCCGAGCCGCACAGCCGGTTCACGTTCATCGCGGTGGCGGTGTCGGGGATCCCCGCGTTCAGCATCGCCACGCGGCCCAGATACATGTCGCGCGGCTCGGTGTTGATGACGTGGCCGAAGACGACGGTGCCGATCTTGTCCGGCGATACGCCCGCACGCTCCATCGCTGCTTTTGTCACCGTCGCCGCCAGATCGATCGGCGGCACGCCGGCCAGGCCGCCACCGAAGCTGCCGATGGCGGTGCGTGCGCCTGCCAGGATCACCACGTCATTCGTTGCCATTGTCCAATTCCCCAAACACATAAATGTCCGGTGGACATTAACGAGCGTGCTGCCCGGCTGACAAGAGCCGTTGCTGCGATGCGACGATATCCGCGACATCGCCCCCATGATGCCGACATGACGGAAAGTCGATTTCACCTTGGGCCCGGAAGCTCTAGAGTAAGGGAAAAAGAAGAAACCGGGGCAGAGGCATGAACAATTATCTCAAGCTCGCCATCGTGATGCTGGTGGCATCCTGCGGCGGCGGGGGCAGCTACAAGGCACCGCGCAATCTGGACAATGCCTGCGCGATCACGGCCGAACGCCCGGTCTATCTGCGCGCGATGCGCGATGCCGAGCGGCGCTGGGGGGTGCCGGTCGCGGTGCAGATGGCGACGATTCACCAGGAATCAAAGTTCGTCGGGAACGCGCGGACCCCGCATCAGTTCGCGCTGGGAATCATCCCGATAGGCCGGCAAAGCTCGGCCTTTGGCTATTCGCAGGCGCTGGACAGCACCTGGGACGAGTATCGCCGCACGACCGGCAAGCATCGCGCCCGCCGCGACGACATCCGCGACGCGACCGATTTCATGGGCTGGTACATGGACGGCACCGCCCGGAACCTGGGGATTTCCAAGACCGACGCGGCGAACCAGTATCTGGCCTATCACGAAGGCCGCGGCGGGTTTTCGCGGGGCAGCCACCTGAACAAGTCCTGGCTGCTGCGGGTCTCGGGCGATGTGCAGCGGCGGTCCGAGATGTATCACGCGCAGTTGCGGTCCTGCGGGCGGGGATAGCAGCCCGGCCCGATGGCAGCGCGGCCATGGGCAGACCGGCGGCCAGCCCCCGGACCCCCGGGGTATTTCCGCCAGAAAGAAGCAGCGGGGCCAGCTGTCGGGACCGGCTCCTGCCGATGGCGGCTGGCGCGGCCTAGCGGCGCCGGTTCACCTCTTGCGTGATCGAGAATTGCGACGCGGGGATGTTCACGCCCTTTTGCATGTCGCCCAGAATCACCGTGGTCCGCTTGCCGGTGTCGTCGGTGACCACCCATTGCCGCAGTTCCGTCGGGTTGGCGGTGAATACCATCTGGATATTGCCGTATTCGGGGTGCTGCGGGTCCTGCGCCGTCACCACCGTGGTGTTCTTGTTTTCCCGGTGCTGCGTCACCATGCCGCTGCGGCCCAGGTTCACGTTGTCGGCCAGGATGATCGACAGCGGCGTCTTGGCCAGCGGGTATTGCTGCGCGCCGCTGTTCGACTTGCGGTCGAAGATGGCGACCGTGCCGCTGGACGCCAGCACCAGCGTGCTGTCGCCGCGGTATTCGAAGCGCACGCGGCCGGGGCGGTGGATATAGACCTTGCCCGGCACCACCGACCCGTCCGGGTTCACCTGGGTGAAATCACCCACCACGGTTTTCAGGCTGTTGAGATAGCGCGAGATCTCGTTGAGCGGGATTTTCTCGGCCAGCGCGGGCAGCGCGAGGCCAAGGACGATGACGGGCGCAAGAGCGAGAGAGCGAAGGTTCATGTTGCGGATCATACTGCCGTCCCAGATGGTTGCACGTCACGAAACCGGGACGGCCGGGTCCTGAACGCTCGCGCCGGGTTGAGCGTTCCGTGCGCAGGTTCCGGCCCGAGTCGGGCTACAGCCGCCGCCCGGCCAGCAGCCTTGGCATCGGGTCCAGCGACAGCCCCGCCGCCTGCCGCATGAAGCCGCGCCGCAGGGCCGGGACGGCAGTGACCAGCCCCATGCCCAAGCCCCGCGCCGCGCGCAGCACCGGGTTGTCGTTGGCAAACAGCGCGTTCACCCGGTCCATCCCCAGCCCCATGGCGGTGGCGTCAAAGCGCCGCCAGCGCTGATAGCGTTCCAGCACGTCGGGGGCGCCGATATCCTCGCCGCGGCGGGCGGCCTCGACCACCACCTCGGCCAGGGCGGCGACATCGCGCAGTCCCAGGTTCAGCCCCTGCCCGGCGATGGGGTGCACCCCGTGCGCCGCATCCCCCACCAGCGCGATGCGCGGCGCAATATATGATTCGGCCAGGCTGAGGCTCAGCGGATAGGAAAACCGCGGCCCGGCAAGGCTGATCTCGCCCAGAAAGTCCCCGAACCGCGGGCGCAGCACCTCAAGGAAATCCGCATCAAGCAGGGCAGAGATGGTGCGGGCATTGGCGTCGGTTTCCGACCAGACGATCGACGAGCGGTTGCCCGGCAGCGGCAGGATCGCCAGCGGGCCGGTGGGCATGAAATACTGCCAGGCGATGCCCCGGTGCGGCAGGTCGTGGTCCAGCGCACAGACCAGCGCGGTCTGGCCGTAGCCCCAGCCGCGCCGCGCGATCCCGGCCCGCGCGGCCACGCCCGAGCCGCGCCCGTCCGCCCCCACCAGCAGCCGCGCCGACAGCTTGCGGCCGTCGTCCAGCGTGACCTCGACCCCGCCGGGCGCCACCGCCTGCCCCACGACCTGCCGCCCCGGCAGATGCGTCACCTGCCCCGCCATGGCCTTGGTCAGCCCGGCATAAAGAAAGCGGTCTTCGAGCATGTGGCCGACCGGGCCTTCCTCGATCTCGGCCGAATCGAAGATCAGGTGGAACAGGCCCGCGCCCTCGCCCGGCTGGCCCTGCGCGGTCTCGACGCGGTTGATCGGCTGGGCATGAGGGGCAAGCCCGTCCCACAGCCCCAGCGCCGACAGCAGCCGGCGCGAGACCAGCGCCAGCGCATAGGCGCGCCCGTCGAAGCCTTCCTGCGCGCGGTCGCGCAGGGGGCGGGCGTCGATCACCGCCACCGACAGCCCCGCCTGTGCCAGCGCCAGCGCCAGCGCCGGGCCGTTCAGCCCACCACCCGCGATGATGATATCGTGATCCAATGCCATGTCGCCCGCACCCTAGCGCGCGCCCGGTCGCTGGTCCATCCGCGGCAGGGGGCATCCTTGTGCAAATGTCCCGCGCCGCCCTCTCCCATTGCCGCGACCGCAGCGGGGGGCTAGCCTGATCGCCGGACAACCCGAAAGGCAGCGGATGGACTGGCTCAAGGCACCGGCCACGGAACAGGGGCGCGCGATCATGGCGGGGCTGGTCAGCCCGGTCGACCTGGCCGAGGGCTACCTGGACGCCGCCGCAAACGCGCCGCTGACGCCGCGCGTCTACGCCCGCCTGACTCCCGACCGCGCAAGGGCCGAATCCGTCGCCGCCCATGACCGCGGCCGCGCCGGGCTGCGCCGGGGGCTGCTGGACGGGGTGGCGCTGGCGTGGAAGGACAATATCGACAGCGCCCATATCGGGACCGAGGCCGGGTCCGCCCTGCTCAGCGGACGCATCCCCCGGCGCGATGCAGGCATTCTTGCCACGGCGACGGCGCAGGGTGCGGTGTGCCTGGGCAAGACCCACATGACGGAACTGGCGTTTTCCGGGCTGGGGCTGAACCCGCCGGTCGCCACCGTGCCCAACGCCTATGACGCGGCGCTGGTGGGGGGCGGCTCGTCGGGCGGCTCGGCGGTGGCGGTGGCGCTGGGGCTGGCGGCGGCGGCGATCGGCACCGACACCGGCGGCTCGATCCGGCTGCCCGCGGCGTGGAACGGGCTGGTCGGGTTCAAGCCCACCCCGGGCGCCGTCGACATGACCGGCATCCTGCCGCTGTGCCGCCGCTTCGACGTGGCCGGCCCCATCGCCCGCAACGTCGAGGACTGCGCCGAAATCCTCGCCCTGATCCGCGGCACCCCGGCCCCCGACCTGCGCGACGCCGCCCCCGCGCGCCTGCGGCTGATGGTGCTGGACGGCCTGCCCTTCGAGCAGGCGCGCAAGGAACCCGTCGCCGCCTTTGAATCCGCCGTGGCACAGCTTGCCGCCGCCGGCGCCAGCATCACCCGCGCCGCGCCGCCCTGCGTGGCACAGGCCGCCGCGCTTGCCCCCGTGCTGTTCGCCCCCGAGGCCTATGGCCTGTGGCGCGACCGGATCGAGGCCGCGCCCGAGCTGATGTATCCGCCGATCCTCGAACGTTTCCGCGGCGGCCGCGATATCCCGGCCGCGGATTACGTCGCCGGCTGGGAACGGCTCGACCAGTTGCGCCGCGAATGGGCCGACACCGTGGCCGGGTTCGACGCGGTGATCCTGCCCACCGCCCCGATCCTGCCGCCGGAAATCGCCCGGCTGGAAACCGACCCGGCGTTCTTTGCCTCGGAAAACCTGCTGTCGCTGCGCAATACCCGCATCGGCAACCTGCTGGGCCTGCCGGCGATCACCCTGCCGACCGCGCAGCCCGCCTGCGGCATCATGCTGATGGGCCGCGTCGGCGGCGACCTGGCGCTGCTGCGCGCCGCCGCCGCCGCGGAAACCGCCCTGCGCGACTAACCCTTGGGAACACTCCGCAAGGGGCTTCTTTCTGGCCCAAATACCCATTGCCACCGCGCCACCCCGCGCGACGGCACCCGCCCAGCACCCCAAAGCCACCGATTCGCCTTTATCTGGACGCATCCGCGCTTTGCCGATACTGTGGGCGCAAACGGGGCGGCACGACCCCGAATGTGAGGCGCCATGACACCCCCCGAGCGGTTCTCGAACCTGCCGGATTACGCGTTTCCGCGGCTGCGGAAGCTGCTGTCCGACCTGACTCCCGGTCCCGACCCCGTCGTCATGACGATCGGAGAGCCGCGCCATGGCGTGCCGCCTTTCGTGGCCCCGATCATCACCGCGACCATGGGCGAACTTGGCAAATACCCCCCGAACGAGGGCACGCCGCAGGCGCTGGCCGCGATCTCGAGCTGGCTGGAGCGCCGCCACGGTCTAACCGCCGCTCCCGAGGAAATCACCCTGCTGAACGGCACGCGCGAGGGGCTGTTCAATGCCGCGCTCGCGCTGTGCCCGGAACGCAAGAACGGCGCGCGTCCGCGGATCCTGGTGCCGAACCCGTTCTATCAGGTCTACGCCGTCGCCGCCGCCGCGGTGGGGGCCGAGCCGGTGTTCGTCAACGCGACCGCCGACACCGGCCACCTGCCGGATTTCGCGGCGCTGCCGGCGGAAACGCTGGATTCCGTCGCGATCTGCTATCTGTGCTCGCCCGCCAACCCGCAGGGCGCCGTCGCCGGGCGCGATTACCTGGAACGGCTGATCCTGCTGGCCGAGCGTCACGATTTCCTGATCTTCGCCGACGAATGCTATTCGGAAATCTGGCGCGACGAACCTCCGCCCGGCGCGCTGGCGGTGGCGCGCGCGCTCGACCTCGGGCACCGGGTGGTGATGTTCAATTCGCTGTCCAAGCGCTCGAACCTGCCCGGGCTGCGCTCGGGCTTTGCGGCGGGCGCGCGCGAGCATATCGCCCGGATGCGCACCCTGCGCAGCTATGCCGGCGCGCCGGTCCCCCTGCCCCACCAGCGCGTGACCGAGGCCGCCTGGGCGGACGAGGATCACGTCACCGCCAACCGCGCGCTTTATCAGGAAAAATACGCCATCGCCGACCGGGTGCTGGGCAATGTCCCGGGCTACATGCCGCCGCAGGGCGGGTTCTTCCTGTGGCTGCCGGTCGAGGATGGCGAAACCGCGGCCCGCACCCTGTGGGCGCGGGCGGGCGTGCAGGTGCTGCCCGGCGCCTATCTGTCGCGCGACACCGGCGCGGGGAACCCGGGCGCAGGCTATGTGCGGGTGGCGCTGGTCGGGCCGGCCGCGGAAACCGAGGATGCGCTGACCCGCATCCGCGACACGCTGTATCAAGAGGGGTAGCCGACCCATGGCGAGCTGGCAGGCCAAGCAACGCGATCCGCTGTTCGACCAGACCACGCAGGCGGCGCTGGAACGCCGCGTCAAGGAACTGATCGGCGCCGGGCTGATCGTGGGGGGCGTGCTGGTCGCGATGATGCTGCTGTCCTACACCCCCGACGACCCCGGCATCGGCACCGCCACCGACCAGCCGGCGCAGAATTACCTTGGCCGGGTCGGCGCTTATGTCGCCTCGGCGCTGAACATGATCCTGGGGCTGGGCAGCTGGGGGCTGGCGGTTGCCGCCGTGGTCTGGGGCCTGCGGCTGATGCTGCACCGGGGCGAGGAACGGCTGATGCGCGGGGTGTTCACCCCCATCGCGATGGTGCTGGTGTCCGCGCACGCGACCTCGATGGTGCCGCCCGAGGGCTGGACCCAAAGCTACGGGCTGGGCGGGCATCTGGGCGACATGCTGATGGGCGCCATGCTGGGGCTGATGCCGTTCAGCCCGGCGGTGGGGCTGAAGATCCTTGCGCTGCTGACCGCGGTGGCGGCGGTGGTGCTGGGGGGCTTCGTGCTGGGCTTTGACCGGCGCGAGGCGGCTGCGATCGGGCGGTTCCTGGCCTCGGGGCTTGCGACCGCGCGCCAGTTGCTGACATCGGCGCTGCGCCATGGGGCGTGGGCGCTGGCCTCGGCCTCCTCGGCCGTCGCCCGCGACCTGCGCCGCCGCGCCGACGCCCGCCATGACCGCGCCGCAGGAACCGCCCCGGACGCGGCAGAGGGCGCGGCGCCCCTGCCCAGCGGGCTGTTCTCGCGCCTGCGGCGCAACGGCCCCGCCGCTGGCCAGCCCGCCCCCGACCTGCTGCTGCCCGGCGACAGCCTGCCGGGGGACGCCCTGCCGGCCGGCGGCGCACAGTTGCCGTCCGAACTGGTCGAGCCCGACCGCCACTACGACGACGATGCCCGCGCCCCCGACGCCGGCGAGGTCAGCGCCCGCATCACCGACGCCATCCGCCACCGCACCGAACCGGGGGCAGAGGACCCCGAGTCCGACAGCGAGGGCCGCTCGATCCTGTCGGCGGTCACCGCGCGGCTGACCGGCCGCGCGCAAAGCGTGCCGCCCGCGCCGCCCACCGACACCAGCCGCGTGGTGATCCCGCCCGCGCGCAAGCCCGCGCCCTCGCGCCAGGCGGTGGCCGAGGCGCAGCCCAGCCTGGCCTTTGACGCCGCCGCCAGTGGCTATGAACGGCCGCCGCTGGCGCTGCTGGCCTCGCCCGGGACGGTGGAACGCCACGCCCTGTCCCCCGAGGCGCTGGCCGAAAACGCGCGGCTGCTGGAATCGGTGCTGGACGACTATGGCGTCAAGGGCCAGATCACCGCCGTCCACCCCGGCCCGGTGGTCACGCTGTATGAACTGGAACCGGCGCCGGGGCTGAAAGCCTCGCGCGTCATCGGGCTGTCCGACGACATCGCGCGGTCGATGTCGGCGTTGTCGGCCCGGGTCTCGACCGTGCCGGGCCGCACGGTGATCGGGATCGAGTTGCCCAACCAGCGCCGCGAAAAGGTGGTGCTGCGGGAAATCCTGTCAAGCCGCGCCTTTGGCGACACCTCGATGCCGCTGCCGCTGGCGCTTGGCAAGGACATCGGGGGCGAGCCGGTGGTGGCGAACCTTGCCAAGATGCCCCACCTGCTGATCGCCGGGACCACGGGTTCGGGGAAATCGGTGGCGATCAACACCATGATCCTGTCGCTGCTTTACAAGCTGACCCCCGAGGAATGCCGGCTGATCATGATCGACCCCAAGATGCTGGAACTGTCGGTCTATGACGGCATCCCGCATCTGCTGTCCCCCGTCGTGACCGACCCGAAAAAGGCCGTGGTGGCCCTGAAATGGGTCGTCAGCGAGATGGAGGATCGTTACCGCAAGATGTCCAAGATGGGCGTGCGCAACATCGAGGGCTACAACACCCGCGTGCACGAGGCGCTGGACAAGGGCGACATGTTCCGCCGCACCATGCAGACCGGTTTCGACGAGGACACCGGCGAGCCGATCTTCGAGACCGAGGAATTCCAGCCCGAATCCTTCCCCTATATCGTCGTGATCGTGGACGAGATGGCCGACCTGATGATGGTCGCCGGCAAGGAAATCGAAGCCTGCATCCAGCGGCTGGCGCAGATGGCGCGGGCCAGCGGCATCCACATCATCATGGCGACGCAGCGCCCCTCGGTCGACGTGATCACCGGCACGATCAAGGCGAACTTCCCGACCCGGATCAGCTTTCAGGTCACCTCGAAAATCGACTCGCGCACCATTCTGGGCGAACAGGGGGCGGAACAACTGCTGGGCATGGGCGACATGCTCTATATGGCCGGCGGCGCGCGCATCACCCGCGTCCACGGCCCCTTCGTGTCCGACGAAGAGGTTGAAGAAGTCGTCAACCACCTGAAATCCTTTGGCCCGCCGCAATACATGTCGAACGTGGTCGAGGGGCCGGACGACGACGTGGCCTCCGACATCGACGCGGTGCTGGGGCTGGGCGGCAGCGACAACTCCGACGACCAGCTTTACGACATGGCGGTGGCGATCGTGGCCAAGGACCGCAAGTGCTCGACCTCGTATATCCAGCGCAAGCTGGCGATCGGCTATAACAAGGCCGCACGGCTGGTCGAACAGATGGAGGATCAGGGCGTCGTCAGCCCCGCCAACCATGTCGGCAAGCGCGAGGTGCTGATCCCCGAGGTGTGACGCCCCGGGGACCGCAAGATCGAGGTCGCGAGCAATGCCCTACTGGCAGGTCCATTTCCTGAACGCGCGCCACGCGCTGACCGGCGTGATGCCCGAAATCCGCGCGGCCGTCGCCGAGGCCGTGGCGCTGGTCTCGGCCCACGCCGAACTGCCCGATTTCGACGTGGTGGTGCGGGCGGAAGAAGGTATCCCCGACTGGGGCGTGCTTGCGCATTCGCCCGCGCCGGGGGTGATCGAGCTGGTTCTGACCCCCTCGCGTTTCGATGCGGCGCTGGTGGTCCGGCGCATGGTGCGGGCACTGTTCCTGATCATCCGCGGCGACTGCCCGGGTTATGGCCGCTCGCTGGGCGCGGCGCTGGTCAGCGAAGGGCTGGCCGGGCATTTCGTGCAGGCAGTGCTGGGCGGCAAGCCCGATCCGTGGGACGCCACCCCGCTGACCGCCGGGCTGGCGAAACGGGCCATGACCGAATGGGCGTGGCTCGATTACGACCATGCGCTGTGGTTCGAGGGGCGCGGCAATATCCGGAAATGGGCGGGCTACGGGCTGGCGCACCGGCTGGTCGCCGAGCATCTGGCGCGCACCGAGGGCGCGGATGTGCTGGCGCTGGCCGCCATCACCGCCGAAACCCTGCGCCCCGCAATGCGCCGGCTGAGCGGCGCCGAAGTCGAGGCCGAGCCGGCAGGGGTCGCGGCGCTGGCTGGGGAAAGCGCCCCGCCCGAAACGCCGGAGGCTGAGCCGCGAGGGGACGAGGCGCAGGGGGACGAGGCGCTGGAGGACGAGGCGCGGAACGACAAGACCCCGGAGGACGAGGCGTTGGAGGACGAGGCGCCGGGGCAAGGGGGCGCTGCCCCCGTCACTCCGTGACTCCCCCGGGGTATTTTCACCAGAAAGAAGCGGCCACGGTGAGGTTCAGGGTGGATCAGCCTCTGGCCCGTCGCGGCCGGTAGAGCGCCCCCATCACCATCCCGGCCAGCGCGCCGCCCAGATGGGCCTGCCAGGCGATGTTCGGCACCGCCAGCGTCAGCGCCACGTTCAGGGCCACGAACTGCGCGACCGGCCCGGCCAACGGGCGCAGGCTGCCGCCCCGCGCCAGCAGGATGCGCGCGGCGATGGCGATTTCCGCCCCTGCCAGCCCGAAGATCGCCCCCGAGGCGCCGACCACCGGCAACGGGCTGTCCGACAGCCACAACTGCGCGACCCCCGCCGCCACCTGCGACAGCGCGTAAAGCCCGACCATCGCGCCCCCCGACATCGCCTGCGACAGCGACCGGGCCAGCACATAAAGCGCCAGCATGTTCATCCCCAGATGCAGCAGCCCGCCATGCAGGAACCCGTAGGTCAGGAACATCGTCACCTGCTGGCCGGGGAACATCGGCCGCACTCCGTCCAGCAGTGGCGGCCACAGCGCCCCGTGCAGCAGCAGCCACTTGTCCAGCCGCGGGGCGGCCAGCGACAGCAGTTGCACCGCGACGCACAGCGCGATCACCGCCAGGAACACGGGCGGCACGGGCGGGCGGTTACGGATACGGTCGGTCATGGCGCCAGCATAGGGATGGCAGCGGCGGCGGAAAGACCCATTCCCCCAGCCCTTTATTCCCGGTGCGTCACTGCCGCGCGGCGGGCCAGCCGCCCCGCCAGCACCGTGGGCACCACCAGCCGCGTGCCGGGCGCGGCCCGGGCAGCCAGCCACAGCAGGTCAGCCCGGGACAGGGCGATGCAGCCGGCAGTGGGGTGGCGCGGCCGCCGCCACTGGTGCAGAAAGATCGCCGAGCCCCGCCCCGGCCTGGCGTGGGGCCAGTTCCAGTCAGTCAGCAGCACCAGGTCATACAGCGGATCGGCGCGCCGCAGCGACTCGTGGCTGGCGGCCAGCGGGGCGCGCGCCAGGTGGTTGTAAAGCGGATGGCCGGAGTCGTCGCACCACAGGTCGCCCGGCAGGATCGGCCGGGCCCAGGGCGCAGGCGGCGGCAGCCGGTCGGGGCGGTAAAGCAGCCCCACCACCCGATGCACCCCGACCGGAGTCGCCCCGTCGCCTTCGCGCTTGTCGGCCACGACCCCGCCCCGCCCGACCGCGCAGGGCAGCAGCCTTCCCCAAAACCGCAGCCCCACGGGGGTCAGCACCATATCCGCGGGCCCGGCCGCCCGGAGGGGTTCTTCCTTGCAGGAATATCCCGGGGGCGCAGAGGCTGGCCCGCGCCCTGACCGCAAAACCGGCGCGGCGGTCACAGCATATGACCCGACTTGTCGCGCTTGACCGCCAGATAGGCGTCGTTCCACGGGTTGCGGCCGACGATCAGGGGCACGCGCTCGGTCACGTCGATGCCGTGCGACTGCATCATTTCGACCTTGCGGGGGTTGTTGGTCATCAGCCGCACCGCGCCGAACCCCATCTGCCGCAGCATCGCGGCGCCCAGCCGAAAATCGCGCTCGTCGTCCTCGAACCCCAGCCGATGGTTGGCCTCGACCGTGTCGAACCCCTGAGATTGCAGGTCATAGGCGCGCATCTTGTTGGCCAGCCCGATGCCGCGACCCTCTTGGTTCAGATAGAGCAGCACCCCTCCGCCCTCGGCCCCCATCGCGGCCAGCGCGGCATGCAGCTGCGGGCCGCAGTCGCATTTCAGGCTGCCCAGCACGTCGCCGGTGAAACAGGCCGAATGCAGCCGCGCCAACACCGGGCGGTCGCGGGGCGGGTCGCCGATCTCGATGGCGTAATGTTCCGCGCCACCGGCGGCGGGGCGCAGGATGTGCAGCCGCGTGCGCTCGGCCGCGGCGATGGGCAGGCTGGCGGCGGCGACCGGGGACAGCGCGGTTTCCGCGGCAAGCTGCGCGATCACCGGCGCGGCGGGCAGGCGGGTCAGGCCCTGCGGGATCTCGCCCGCCGGAGGTTCGACCAGCAGCACCGCCGGCAGCAGCTGCGCGGATTTGGCCAGCGCGATGGCAGCGCGGTGGGGCACGACATCGGCCCCGTCCCGCCGCGCGGTCAGCGGCCCCTTCAGCGGCACCCGCAGGTCGTCCGAGGGGTCGGCCACCGCCCGCAGCCAGGCCAGGTCCGCGCCCTCGGGCAGTTCGATCCGGGCAAGGTCGCCGTCATAGGCCGGCACCTTCAGCGTACCGGCGCGGCGCGCGGTCAGCACCAGCACCGGCCGCCCCAGCGCGCGCAAGGCCGCCAGCCGGTCGGGGCCCAGCGTCTCGACCGCAGCGGCCAGATGTCCGCCGATCGCCACCGGCAGGCCGATTCGCAGGTCGGTCCGCGCACGGCTGATGGTTTCGGGCAGGGTGGGCAGCAGGGTCATATCGGCGCAATTCCTGAAACAATCCGTAACATACCCCCCGCCCCCGACAACAGCTTGTGAGAAAGATTGCAACCCGCAGGACCCCGCCCGCACAATCCCCATGTTGACCGCAATGAGAACCCCCGGACGGAGGCTGTGATGGGCGGACTGATAAAGATCCTGCTCGTGGACGACGAGGAAGACCTGCGCGAGGCGCTGGCCGAACAACTGGTCGCGACCGAGGATTTCGATGTGTTCGAGGCCGGCACCGGCGCCGAGGCCGTGGAAAAGACCAAGGG
>JAZIHR010000028.1:0-25249 GCA_036678445.1 Alphaproteobacteria bacterium | reverse complement strand
CGGGCTGTCGGGGCGGGGCAGCGGCGGCTACCTGGCCGGCAACGGGTTGCTGCCCGCGACCGTATTCGGCCGGCTGGCCGGCACCAGCGCCGCGCGCGTCGCGGCCGCCGGCTAGCCGCGCATGACATAGAGGAGGAGGAGAGGATGAAGAAGGTTCTGGTGATCGTCCCCTTTCCCATGGGCGACGACGATCTTGCGCGCCGGCAGGCGCAGCTTGGCGCCGTCGACCTGGGGCCGGGGATTGCGTTCCATTATCGCGCCGTGCGGGTCGGCCCGAAAAACTATTCCAGCCAGCACGACATGGCGCTGGCGGATTTCTCGATCCTCGACGCCGGGCTTGACGCGCAGGCCGAGGGCTATGACGCGGTCTGCATCGACACCATGTCCGACAGCGGCATGGCGATGCTGCGCTCGATGCTGGACATTCCGGTGATCGGCCCGGGGCGCCACGCCATGCTGGTGGCGCAGATGCTGGGCGACCGCTTTTCGGTCCTGATGATGTGGGACCGCTGGAAAATGCTGTATACCCGGACGCTGGCCGAGCTGGGGATGGAACATAAATGCGCCTCGTTGCGCAGCCTGGGGGTGACGCCCGACAACAAGGCGCTGCTGTCGGGCAAAGAGGACGAGGTGTTCCCCCTGCTGCTGGCCGCCGCCCGCCGCGCCATCGACGAGGACGGCGCGCAGGTGCTGATCCTCGGCTCGACCACCATGCACGAGGCCCACGCCTGGCTGGCCGCCCGCGTCGACGTGCCGGTCATCAACCCCGGCCCGCTCAGCTACAAGCTGGCGGCGATCGCGCTGGATCTGGGGCTGAGCCATTCAAAAACCACCTGGCCCGCGCCGCTGGTGCCCAAGCCCGCGATGATCCGCGCCATCGGCGCCGCCGGCGCGGCCTTTCTTGAAAGGGGGCAGGAATGACCCGTATCCTTGTCATCGTGCCCTTTGCGCTGGATGCGGCGGGGCTGGCCAATCGCCAGGCGCAGTCGGCGCATGTGCCCCTGCCGCCCGGTTGGCAACTGACCTATCGCCCGGTGGCCTGCGGGCCGTCGTCCTTCATGTCGCCGCATGACTGGGGGCTGATGGAACTGGCGATCTTCGAGGCCGGCTGCGAGGCCGGAGCCGAGGGGTTCGACGCGGTCTGCATCGACACCATGTCGGACGGCGGCATGGCCATGCTGCGTTCGGTGCTGGACATTCCGGTGATCGGCGCGGGCAAGGCGTCGATGCTGTATGCGCTGACACTGGGCGCGCGGTTTTCGGTGCTGGCGCAATGGGACCCGGCGCTGCCGCGCTATCGCAAGGTGATCCGCGAATACGGGTTCGAGCGGCAGTGCGCCTCGGTGCGCAGCCTGAACCAGCCGCCGGATTTCGCCAATCTGCTGACCGGGAAGGAAGACGAGGTGTTCCCCCGGATGCGCGATATCGCCCTGCGCTGCATCGCAGAGGACGGCGCCGACGTGATCTGCCTTGGCTCGACCACCATGCACCAGGCGGCGGAATACCTGGCGGCAGAGCTGCCGGTGCCGGTCGTCAACCCTGGACCGCTCAGCTACAAGCTGATCGAGACCTTTCTGGCGCTTGGCCTGACCCACGGCCGCGCCGCCTATCCCGCCCCGGTCGAGCCGCGGCTGGAGCTGCTGCACCGGATGATGCGCGCGGGCGCCGAGGCCGAGGCAGCAGGCTGAGGTGGAATCGGTCCCCCGGGCAGAGGCTCACTCTGCCTGGGTGCCGTGCAGCAGGAAATCCTTGCCCGGCTCGCGTTTCAGCGAGACGCGGTATTCGTAGCGGTCGGCGCAATACAGGATCTCGGCCGCATAGAACGGCCCCAGCCGCGCATCGACAAAGACCCGGATCAGCCGCATCACCGGCGAGCCGATGGGGATGGCCAGATGCTGAGCGGCGTATTCGTCGGCCAGCGTCGCGGTCAGCACCTGCTCGACCTGCTCGACGCTGGCGCCGGCCCGCTGCACCAGGTCGATCATGTTGGTGCGGGCCAGATCCTCTTGCCCGATCTGCGCGCCGATTTCCGGCAGCAGATAGGCCATCGACAACGAATAGGGCCGCCCGTCCAGTTCGCGCACCCGGACCGAGCGCACGACCTCGGCATCGGGGGCGATCCCCATCAGCGTGGCGATGCGGGGCGGCGCCTCGCCCCGGTCAAGGCTGACGACGCGCAGCCGGGTGCTTTCCCCCACCGCATTGAGATAGCTGAACAGGCCGTTGACGTTCGACACCACCGTGCGGTTGAGCTGCGTGCGCTGCGCGCGGTCGGTCACGAAGGTCCCGCGCCCGCGCATCCGCGTCACCAGTCCTTCGGCCGCCAGAATCTCCATCGCCTTGCGGATGGTGATGCGGCTGACCGAAAAGCTTTCCGCCAGCTCGGCCTCGCTGGGGACGGGGATGTCCTCGGGGTAATAGCCGTTGACGATGCGTTCGCGCATCACGGCGTAAACACGATGGTAAAGCGGCGTCGGTGAAACCACCTCGCTCATCCGGGTTACCTTTCATGCCTGCGCCGCAGCCCAAGGGCCGGGGTCCGCCGCGCGCGTCGAACCGCTGCCGGTCTTTCTGTCAGAAGGCCAATTTCGCGGCAATCGGCAGGATCGTCAATGAGCCTTCGTCATGTATTCATATCTTTTGCCCGGGTGTTGCAGCGATTTGCTGCACCCAGTCGTCCAGAACGGCGGTTGCGCCGCTGGCCCCGATCTGGATGGCCCTGTCGGGGCGCTGGTCCAGCGGCTGGCAGACATGCGCCCGCACCGCCGCGTAGCGGGGCACGAAATCCGGCCACAGCGGCGTCAGCGCCTTGCCCGCGTCGGCGAACGACGCCGCGTAGAAGATGCGCGAAATCCCTGCCAGTTCGGCGGCGGCGACGCACATGATGCAGGGCTCGCACGAGGTATACAGATCGCAGCCGGCCAGGCTTGGCCCGTGGCGGCTGCTGGCGTCGCGGATCGCCTCGACCTCGCCATGCGCCGTCGGGTCCGAGCGTTCGGCGATGCGGTTGATGCCCCGGCCGATGATCCTGCCTTCGTGCACGACGATGGCGGCGAACGGGCGCAACCCTGGCAAGCGCAGCGCGTCGCGCGTCATCTCGATCACGACATCCATGAATTCGGTGGGGGTGGTCATCGCTGGCTCCTGTATCGGGGGGCTTCGGGTCAGGCCGGCAGGTCCTCGGCGCGAAAATCCGCAAGGAACTCTGCAAGTCGTTCAAGCTCGGCGGTGTGGTTTTCCATGGCTTTGCCTTTGCTCAGGGAAGGGTGGGCGCAACCGGAAGCGACAGCGGCCACAGCTGGTCGGCCGCGCATCCGGCCGCATCCGGCCTGGTGGCGACCGCGTCGCGCATCGCCCCCTGCGCCATTGCAAGGGTGGCGGCCAGTTCGCCCAGGTCCAGCGTCAGCAGCCTGCCTTCGGCCACGACCTGCGCCCCGTCCACATAGACATCGCGCACCGCCCTGTCCCCCGCGCAATAGATCAGGCTGCGCAGGGGATCATGCACCGGCATCATGTCGGGATGCGTCAGGTCGACGGTAAAGAAATCTGCCTTGCAGCCCGGCGCCAGCCGCCCAAGGTCCGGCCGCCCAAGGTAATCTGCCGCGCCCGCCGTGGCGGATTTCAGGATCTCGCCGGCGCCAAGGCTGTAGCTTTGCCCCGAGGGATGGGTTGCGCGGCCGAAGTCGTGGCGCGATTTCAGGCGCGAGACCAGCACCGCGATCTTCATTTCCTGCAACATCCCGTGCGGGAAGGTGTCGTTGCCAAGCGTGACGTTCACCCCGGAGGACAGATAGTCGCTTAGCGATTCCATCCCCTCGCCCTGCGCTGCGAACGAGGTGGGGCAGTGGGTCACGGTCGTGCCGGATTCTGCCAGCAGGGCCAGGTCGCGATGCGCCGGCGCGCGCAGGCCAGAGTGGTGGTCAAGATAAAGCCCGTGCCCGATGGCGCTGTTTTCCCCCAGCAGCCCGAGCTGCGCCGCCCACTGGATCGGGCTCATCCCGTGGCGGGTCATGAATTCGGCGAACTCGCGGGCGCTTTCCGCCGCGTGCACCTGGAAGGGGCGGCCCGTCCGACGGGCCAGGTCGCGGCCTTGCCGCAACAGGTCGGGGGTCGTTGCCTCCAGCTCCGAGGGGGCGACCATCGCGGCAAGCCGGCCGCTGGGGTGCGCCTCGGCCGCATCCATCACCGCCTGGGCCAGGTCGAAAAGCGCATGGCCCTTGTCAGAGCGCCAGTGATAGCGCAACTGCCGGTGTTCGCCGACCGACCATTCCGCCGAGGTGAAGAACGGCGCCGCGTAAACCCGCGCGCCGGTGGATGCCAGGGTATCCAGCCAGCCCTCGTATGGCGCCACCCAGTCCATCAGCGTGGTCGTGCCGCCCCTGAGCAACTGCCCGATGCCGAAGGCAGTCGCCGCCGCCCGGGCGGGTTGGGGAGGCTGTAGGATGTTCACGTTCTGGTAAAAGGCAGGCAGCAGGTAATTGCACGAATCCTGCGTGATTCCCTTGCGAATCATCGTCACGGTCGAATGGTAATGGGTGTTGATCAACCCCGGCACCACCAGCCTTTGCCGCCCGTCGATCTCGTGATCCACCGGACCGCTGAAATGGCCGCCGACATGAAGAATGGTATTGCCGCGAAAGACCATGTCCGCGCCGCGCAGGTAATTGAAATCGTTGCGCGCGGGGTCCCAGGCAATCAGCCATTCCGCCTGCCGGATGCAGCTTGTCGGGCCACCTGCCGGGCCTCCGGTCGGGAAAGCACCATGGTCCGCGACATGCCCTGCCATTGGAATCACCCCTTCCATCTTGCGATCCGTGGCCGGAATATCCGGCAGGGCCGCCGCCGTGGTCCAGTCGCTGGTCGGGGCGTGCCGTGACCGCATATCAGCCGTTTCCCCGGCAATTCCGCATCCTGACCTGTATTTCCGGCGCGGATTTCCGCCATTGACTTAATGTCATAAACGTATAATTTTACGTTATCAACTCTTATGAACGGCCGATGACGGCGATCAGCCCTCATCACCCCAGAACAGCCCGGTCGCGCAATCCCCGGAAACGGGCCGGCCGTCAGGACCATACGATCCCTTGCCGCCCATGGCGCCGCTTATCGGCGGCAACGGATCGAAAACAGTCAGTGAAGGGAGGAGCTTGATGAAATACCCCATAATTGTGGCGAGCATCGCCATTGGGCTGATCGCGGGCAGTGCAGCGGCACGGGATCTGGTGGTGGTGGGCTGGGGTGGGGCGCATGGCGCCGCCATGGAAAAGGCCTTCAACCAGCCTTTCATGGCCCAGCGCGGAATCACCATCCACATGGAAAGCTATACGGGCGGGCTTGCGCAGGTGATGGCCCAGGTCGAAAGCAACAACATCCAGTGGGACGTGCTCGAAGCCAACCCTCCCGAGGCCGCGATCGGGTGCGATAACGACCTGCTGGAACAATTCCCGCTTGAGACCCTGCCGCCCGGGCTGGACGGCACACCGGCGGCCGAGGACTTCTATCCCGGGACGCTGCATGAATGCGGTGTCGGCAGCGCGATCTATTCGTGGCTTCTGGCCTATGATCCCAAGTTCTTTCCGGGGCCCGAACCGACCAGCGTCACCGATCTTTTCGACCGGGACAAATTCCCCGTCCGGCGCGGTTTTCTGAAAGCCGCCCGCGGCACGCTGGAACTTGCCCTGATGAGCGATGGCGTGCCCAAGGACCAGATCTACGAAGTCCTGAAAACTCCCGAAGGCGTGGAGCGCGCGCTGGCCGTTCTTGAGCGGGTCAGGGATCTGTCGGTCTGGTTCGATACATCGGCACAGGGGACGCAGCTTCTGGCCGATGGCGAAGTGGCGATGACCATTGGACATAACGGCCGTTTCCACGCCGCGATCGAGCAAGAGCACCAGCCCTTCAAGCTGGCCTGGGGGGACCAGATGTGGACTACCGGCATGATGATCGTTCCAAAGGGGACGCCGCTGCGTGACCTGGCTTTCGATTACGTCCGCTTTGCCCAGACGGCCGAAAATCAGGCGGCATTCGCCAACCTGATGCCCTATGCGCCGGCCCGGCGTTCCGCCATGGCGCTGGTCGATCCCCAGATGTATCCGTATCTGTCGACCTACGAGCCGAATTTTGCGACGGCCATGAAACACGACACCGATTTCTGGACCGAATACGGTGATGTCGTGAACGAACAGTTCAGCAACTGGCTGTCGCGCTAGGCGTCGTTTCATCCCAGGACAGCCTGCCGCCGGGACCGGGCGGCAGGCTGTTCCCGTTTTCCGGCACATGCCCGCATTGACCTTGCCGGACCGGGATTCGCGCACCACGGACAAGGCCGATTCTGCCGGTGCGCGCCATGTGATCCATCATGGAACATCTGTTGCGGAATGCGACAGTCCATTGCAGCAGGCATAAATAATTTATCTTTTGTATCAGTGGTTTGCAAAAACCATCGCCTTTCGCGACATCAGGTAAATTTGGCATTTATTCGCGCCGGTTCCGCGCTTTCATGGGCTTCAGACATAGAAGGAGCCCTGAATGCCCGCCGCTGGACAGACCCACCGAGTCGACCTGGTCGTGACCCCTCAGATGACCGCCGCAAGCCACGCAGACCGCTCTGGCGAGACCTATCCGGCCGTCCTTTCCACCCCCGACATGATTTCCCGGTTCGAGCGCGCGGCAGCCGCCCTGATGCAATCCGAACTGGGCGAAGGGCAGCTCAGCGTCGGGGTCGTGGTGAACGTCAGCCATCTTTCTGCCGTGGGCGTGGGCGAGGCATTCCATGTCGAGGCCCGTTTCAGCGGACAAGAGGGCAGGCTTTCCTGGTTCGACGTCGCCGCCCACGGGCCGCGCGGGGTGATCGGCCAAGGGCGTCATGCCCGTGCCGTCGTCGATGTGGCGCGGATGATGGCGGCGCTGCCTGCCGCCGGCCGGCAATAGGGGGCGCGGGATGCTTCAGAAAATTTCCGGCCCGGGCGACATGCTGCACCCCGAATTCGAAACGCTTCCGGTCGGCCGGGTCGCCGACATCCAGGAAAACCTGTGGCGCGACCAGTGGCGCTATCTGGAAAGCACCTCGCGGTTCTATGCCCGCAAGTTCGAGGGGCTGTGGTCCGGCGTCCGCGCACTGGGCGACCTGCCGCGCCTGCCCTTCACCACCAAGGAAGAGGTGCGCCATTCGCAGGAAGAGCACTTTCCCTTCGGCGATTACGCCGCCTGCGGCGATGACCGGATCGTGCGTGTCCATCGCACCTCGGGGACGACCGGCCGGCCGCTGCAACTGGCCAACAGCCGCCGCGACGTGGACCTGATCGCGCGGATCGGCGGGCGGTCGCAGCGTTCGGCGGGGCTGCGGCCGGGCGACCGCGTGGTGCACTGCCTGAACTACTGCATGTGGACCGGGGGCGTCACCGACCACATGACGCTGGAAGAAACCGGCGCCTGCGTCCTGCCTTTTGGCGTCGGCAACACCCAGCAACTGCTGAAACTGATCCCCGAAATGAGGGTGACGGCGATTTCCTGCACCCCCTCTTACCCTGCGCTGCTTGAACGCCTGCTGCACGAACAGGGGATCGACCCGCGTTCGCTGGGGCTGCGGATCGGGCTGTTCGGGGGCGAGGCCGGGCTGGACAACATCGAGTTCCGCACGAACCTGGAAACCGTCTGGGGCCTGTCGGCGCGCAACGCCAATTACGGCATGTCCGAGATCCTGTCGAACTTTGCCTCGCAGTGCGAACACTCCACCGACCTGCATTTCCACGGCGCGGACGGGCTGTTCGCGGAAATCCTCGACAAGGACGACCAGCCGCAGCCGATCCGCGAAGGCGTCAGCGGAGAGCTGGTCTGCACCCATCTGGCCAAGGAATGCCAGCCGCTGGTCCGCTTCCGCACCCGCGACGTGATCACCGTCACCGGCACCGACACCTGTGCCTGCGGCCGCACCACCTGGCGCTTTCGCGTGTCGGGGCGCACCGACGACATGTTCAACGTGCGCGGCATCAACGTCTTTCCGACCTCGGTCCAGAAGGCGGTGCAGGTGGCGGTCGGCCAGGGGCTGGTGTCGGGCCAGTTCCGCATCCGGCTGGAGGGCAGGGGCCCGTGGGATCGCATCCACCTGCGCGCCGAGGCCGCGCGCAGCCAGGACCCGTCCGCCTGGCCCGGAATCGCCGCAAGGCTGGCCGGGCTGGTCCACGAATACGCCGGGGCGACCGCGGTGGTGGACGTGCTTCCCCCCGACAGCCTGCCCCGGACCGACGGCAAGACCTCGGTCATCGAAAGGATCTGAACGATGAGCTTTGCGACCTACGACCGCCTAGAACCCGCCGTCGGCGCGGTCACCCTCAACCGGCCCGAGCGGCTGAACGCGATCAGCGGCGACCTGCTGGCGGCGTTCTCGGCCGCCCTGCGCGAGGCCGAGGCCGACGCCTCGACCAGCGTCACCATCCTGCGCGGCGCCGGGCGGGCGTTCTGTTCGGGCGACGATCTCAAGGAATTCGACAAGCAAAGCGCCTCGGCCGAAAGCATCCGCGCCCATATCGACGCCATCCAGGAAATCACCCACCTGCTGATGCGTTCGGAAAAACCCGTGATCGGGGCGCTGCACGGGTTCGCGGCCGGCGGCGGCTTCGAATGGCTGCTGAACTGCGACCTGGTGGTGGCGGCGGACGATCTGGTCGCCTTCTTTCCCGAAATGGAATGGGGCCAGTTCGTGACCGGCGGCGTCACCCATCTGCTGCGGCAGACGCTTGGCCACCAGCGGGCGATGGAGCTGCTGCTGCTGGGCAACCGGCAGGCCGCGCCCGACCTGCTGGCGCTGGGTCTGGTGAACCGGGTCGTGCCGCGCGACCAGCTGATGGGCACGGCCCTGACGCTGGCGCGAGAAATCGCGTCCAAGTCGCGGTTCTCGGTCTCGCAGCTCAAGCAGGTGATGAACGTCGAGCTGAATGCCCCGATGTGGCAGGCGGTCGAGGCCGAGACCCGCATCACCATCGAAGCCTTTGCCACCCCCGAGGCCCCCCAGCGGCTGAAGGCGTTCTTCGACCGCAAGAAACAATAACAACACCAAGCAACCACAAGACCCAACAGGAGAGAATGACATGTTGAAAATCGCATCCCGAATCCTGCTGGCCGGCACCGTGTCGGCGACAGCCATGGCCGCGCAGGCCGAGGTGATCGTCGGCGTTGTCGGCCCGATGACCGGCCAGTATGCCTCGTTTTTCGAGCAGCTGACCAACGGCGCCAAGGTGGCGGTCGAACGGATCAACGCCGCGGGCGGGGTCAATGGCGAACAGATCTCTTTGCAGATCGAGGACGACGCCTGCGACCCCAAGCAGGCCGTGGCGGTCGCCAACAAGCTGGCGGCGGCCGGTGCGCAGGCGGTGTTCGGGCATTTCTGCTCGGCCGCGTCGATCCCGGCCAGCGACATCTACGATGAATCCGGCATCGTGATGATCAACCCCGCCGCGACCTCGCCCATGCTGACCGAGCGGGGCGTGCCGACCGTGTTCCGCACCGCGGGGCGCGACGACAAGCAGGCCCTTGTGATCGCGGACGAAATCATCCGCCGCAAGCTGGGCGAGCGCATCGCCATCGTGCATGACAAGTCCACCCACGGGCTTGGCATCGCCGAAGGGGTCAAGGCGGCGCTGAATGCGCATGGCGTTCAGGAAATCGCCTTTGACAGCCTGACCGCCGGGGAAAAGGACTTTTCGACCCTTGTCACCACGCTGAAGGCGCAAAATCCCGACGTGGTCTATTTCGGCGGCTATTTCGCCGAAGCCGGGCTGCTGGTCCGCCAGGCGCGCGAGGCCGGGATGACCGCGATCTTCATCGGCGACGACGGCGTGGCCTCGTCCGAGTTTCCCTCGATCGCGGGCAAGGCGGCGGATGGCTTCCTGATGACCTTCCCGCCGGACCCGCGCCAGAACCCGGCCTCGGCCGAAACGGTGGCGGCGTTCCGCGAAAAGGGCATCGAGCCCGAGGGCTACACGCTTTACACCTATGCCGCGGTCGAGGTGTTCGACCAGGCGGCCGAGGCGGCGGGCGCGACCTCGGGCGACGCGATGGTCAAGGCGCTGCACGAAGGCAGCTTCAACACCGTCATGGGCACGCTGAAATTCGACGAAAAGGGCGATTCCAGCACCGAGCCCTTCATCCTCTATAAATGGGAGGGCAGCACCTACACCCCCCTGCCCTGAGAACCGGCCGTTCCCGTTCCGGCGGGAACGGCACCACATCGCATTCTTGGGGGGAAAAGAGTGAATGGAATATTTCCTGCAACAGACCATCAACGGTCTGACCCTGGGCAGTATCTACGGGCTGATCGCGCTGGGATACACCATGGTTTACGGCATCGTCGGCATGATCAATTTCGCCCATGGCGAAATCTACATGATCGGGGCGTTCATTTCGCTGGTTGCCTTTGCGGCGCTGGGGATCGTGGGGATCACCTGGGTGCCGGCGGCCTTTGTGCTGGTGCTGCTGATCGCGGTGGCCTTTACCTGCGCCTATGGCTGGACGCTTGAACGGCTGGCCTATCGTCCGCTGCGCAATTCGTTCCGGCTGGCGCCGCTGATCTCGGCCATCGGGGCCTCGATCTTCCTGCAAAGCTATGTCCAGATCCTGCAAGGCGCGCGCACGCGGTCGCTGCCGTCGCTGGTCGAGGGCGGGTTCACGCCGCTGCACGGGCTGGGCCTGGACGTGACCATATCGAAGATGCAGCTGCTGATCATCTGCATGACGCTGGTCCTGATGACCGGGGTGTTCCTGCTGGTCAACCGCACCCGTTTCGGCCGCGCGCAGCGCGCGGTCCAGCAGGACAAGATGATGGCCAGCCGGCTGGGGATCCGCGTCGATCACGTCATTTCCATGACCTTCGTGCTGGGCGCGGCGCTGGCCGCGGCGGCGGGGTTGCTGGTGACGATGTATTACGGCTCGATCGACTTTTTCATCGGCTTCCTGGCCGGGCTCAAGGCGTTCACCGCCGCGGTGCTGGGCGGCATCGGGTCGGTGCCGGGCGCGATCCTGGGTGGAATGCTGATCGGGCTGATCGAGGTCTACTGGGGCGGCTATGTCTCGGGCACCTACAAGGACGTGTCGGTGTTCATGGCGCTGATCCTGGTGCTGCTGTTCCTGCCAACCGGGCTGCTGGGCCGCCCCGACAGTGAAAAAGTCTGAACCATGAGCCTGACCGAGAACATGACTTCCGCATCGGGCTGCCCCACCCTTTCCACCGCGGCGCTGCGTTCGGCGGCAGTGACGGCGGTGCTGGTGGGGGTGCTGGCGCTGCCGCTGGCCGGGGTGCAGCTGATCGACGCCGGAGGCCGCCCGGGGCTGGAACTGCGCCCGCTGTGGGTGCTGGTGCCGATGGCCGCTGCCTTTGTGCTGCGCTTCGTGCTGATCCGGGCGCGCGTGTTCGAGCGCCCCCGCCTGACGCTGGCGCTGCCCCGCAACCCTCTGGCCGGGCGCATCCCGCCCCGCGCGCTGCTGGCGCTGGCCGCGGTGCTGGCCATCCTGTTTCCCCTGTCGCCGCTGGGAGGACGATACGAGATCGACCTGGCCAGCACCTTCCTGACCTATGTGATGCTGGGCTGGGGGCTGAACATCGTCGTCGGCATGGCGGGGCTGCTGGACCTGGGCTATGTCGCGTTCTACGCGGCGGGCGCCTATACCTTTGCGATCCTGAACCGGGATTTCGGGCTGGGCTTCTGGCAGGCGCTGCCGCTTTGCGTGATGGTGGCGACGCTGCTGGGCGTGGTGCTGGGCTTTCCGGTGCTGCGGCTGCGCGGCGATTACCTGGCCATCGTGACGCTGGGCTTCGGGGAAATCATCCGCCTGTTCCTGGTCAATGCCGCACCCGTCACCGGGGGGCCGAACGGGATCACCGGCATCGCGCGCCCGACGTTCTTCGGATACGAGGTCGTCGCGCGCGCCCCCGAGGGCACGGGCACCCTGGCCGACCTGACCGGGCTGGCGTTTTCGCCCATGCACCGGGTGATCTGGCTTTACTACATCGCGCTGCTGTTTGCCGCCGTGGTCGGCATCGTGACCTGGCGGCTGCGCAACATGGCCATCGGCCGCAGCTGGGAAGCCCTGCGCGAGGACGAGCTGGCGGTGGCTGCCATGGGCATCAACCCGACCACCGCCAAGTTGCAGGCTTTCGCCATCGGCGCCGGGGTCGGCGGGCTTGCCGGCTGTTTCTTTGCCGGGCGGCAGGGCTTCATCAGCCCGGAAAGCTTTGTCTTCATGGAAAGCGCGGTGCTGCTGGCCATCGTGGTGCTGGGGGGCCTGGGCAGCCACCTGGGCGTGGTGCTGGCTGCCGCCTTTCTGGTGTTCATGCCCGAGATCGCGCGCAGCTTCGCCGAATACCGGATGCTGTTCTTCGGGCTGGCGATGGTCGGGGTGATGGTGCTGCGACCCGGCGGGCTGATCTCGCACCGCCGCCCGTCGATCCTGGCGCCGCGTGGCTGGCGGGCAGGGGCGGGGCCGGCGGCAGAGGCAGCGACAGCGGCAGCGAAAGCGGCGGGGCCGGCTGCAACCGAAGGGGAATCCAGATGAACCAGGCAGCGACACTGACCATCGACGGGGTGGGAATGCGTTTCGGCGGCCTCGTCGCGGTCGAGGGGATTTCCTTTCAGGTGAAGTCCGGGGAAATCACCTCGGTCATCGGGCCGAACGGGGCGGGCAAGACCACGCTGTTCAACTGCATCACCGGGTTCTACCGCCCAAGCATGGGCCGCGTCCTGCTTGAGGCCCCCGGCCGCAAGGTCGAGGTGACGCGGCTGCGCCGCCACGCCGTCGCCCGCCGGGCCGGCATCGCCCGCACCTTTCAGAACATTCGCCTGTTCAAGGGGATGTCGGTGCTGGAAAACCTGGCCGTCGCCTGGCACGACGTGCTGGCGGGCAGCCTGGGACACCAGCTGGCCGGGATGTTCAACACCGGCGGACACGCGCGACGCGAGGCCGAGGTGATCGACGCCTGCATGGGCTGGCTGGACCGTTTCGGGCTGGCGGGGCGGGCCGACGACCTGGCCGGATCGTTGCCCTACGGGTTGCAGCGCAAGCTGGAAATCGCGCGCGCCATGTGCCTGCGCCCGCGCTTCATCTGCCTTGACGAACCGGCGGCGGGGCTGAACTCGGACGAATCGCTGGAACTCGCGGCCGAGCTGATGCGCCTGCGGCAGGAAACCGGGGTGGGCGTGCTGCTGATCGAACACGACATGGGCGTGGTCATGCAGGCCTCGGACAATATCGTGGTGATGGAACACGGCCGGCACATCGCGTCCGGGCCTCCGGCAGAAATCCGCGACAACCCGGCAGTCATCAGCGCCTATCTGGGCGAGGAACACAGCCGCGGCGGCGCCGCGATCCAGCGACAGCGCAAGACCGGCACGACCCCCGACCTGCTGCGGGTCGAGGGGCTGCGGGCCGGCTATGGCGCGGGCGACGTGCTGCACGGCATCGACCTGACCGTGCGCGAGGGGCAGATCGTCGCCCTGCTGGGCGCGAACGGCGCGGGAAAATCGACGCTGCTGAACGCGCTTTTCGCCGCGCCGCTGCCGCATGGCGGCCGGATCGGCTTTGCGGGGCGCCAGATCACCGGGCTGCCCTCGCACGAGGTGGCGGCGCTGGGCATCGCCCATGTGCCCGAGGGCCGCCACATCATGCCCGACATGACCGTGTTCGAGAATCTGCAACTGGGGGCGATTCTGGCGCAGCCCGACAGCTTCGACCGGGACCTGGCCGCGGTCCATGCGCTGTTCCCGCGGTTGCAGGAACGCACCACGCAGCGGGCGGGCACCATGTCGGGTGGCGAACAGCAGATGCTGGCCATCGGCCGGGCGCTGATGCAGCGCCCGCGGCTGCTGCTGCTGGACGAGCCGTCGCTGGGCCTTGCGCCCCTGATCACCGATCAGATCTTCCAGGCGATTTCCCGCATCAACGCGGAAACCGGCATGGCGATCATCGTGGTCGAGCAAAGCGTCCAGCACGCGCTTGCCGTCGCCGACCACGCCTATGTGCTGCGCGGCGGGCGGATCGCCCTGTCCGGCCCGGCCGGGCAACTGGCCCGCTCGCCCGAGCTGCGAAGCGCCTATTTGACAGGTCATGCGGCGTGATGTTTCCTGTCGCCGACATGGACAACGAGACGGAACCGATCCTCGACATGCTGCGTCGGACCCTGGACGACGCGGCGGGTCTGTACCGGCTTATTTCCGATGCGGCGTCGATCCGGCTGGAAATCCTGGGCTTCAACCAGGCCGACGCGCTGATCCGCAAAGAGGCGCGGCTGGACGAGGGGCTGAACCCGCGCGGCACCGCCCCCGAGGTCTTTCGCGTCAGTGCCCGCCACGCCTATATCGCGGCGGTGCTGGGCGCGCCGGGGGCCGGTTCTCCGGTGCTGCTGACCCGGGTGAAGCTGTCGCAGATCGCCATTGGCCACCAGATCCTGCAATCGGCGCTGAAACTTTGCCAGCAGGCCTATGAGCTGCACCTGAACTCGGTCCGGCTGAAAACCCTGGTGCGGGAACAGCAGGCGATCATCGACCATATCAGCGACGGGCTGCTGGTGCTGGACGGCGACGGCCGGGTGTCGCACCTGAACGAGCCGGCAGGCCGCATCCTCAAGCTGAACCCGCGCTATGCCAAGGGCAAGAAGTTCCGCAGCATCTTCGGGGTGGAACCCATCATCCAGCCGATCTTTGAAACCGGGTTGGGCTATCGCGACCGCATCCTGCACATCAAGTCGCAGATCTACGACCTGCACTTGATCGACACGGCCATCCCGATCAAGGACGAGGCCGGCCGGGTGATCTCGATCGTCAACACCTTCCGTGAGGTGCCGCAGCAGCGCCGCCGCCGGTCCCCGGCCCGGGCGGGCGGCGGGTTGAAGCGGCTGGACAGCCTGATCGGCCGCTCGGCCGGTTTCGCCGCCGCGCTGCGCTGTGCAAGGTCCATGGCCCACAGCGGCGGCAACATCTTCATCGAGGGCGAGCCGGGCACCGGCAAGCGCCATTTCGCGCAGGGCATCCACGTCGAATCCGGGCTGGGCAGGCACCTGTTCCTGGAAATCGACTTTCTGCAAGAGGACGCCCGCGCCGAGGCCGCCCGCACCATCGCCGGCATCGCGTTGCAGACCTCGGACCGGCGGGCGGTGGTGTCGCAGGGCGACGCCCGCATCCAGCCCATCCGCACCGTCTACCTGCGCGGGATCGAGCACCTGACCTCTGAAGCGATCACCGACCTGCTGGCCTGTATCCGCAGCCCGTCGAAATCCATCCCGCGGTTCATCAGCTCGTCCGCGCTGGGGATCAGCGAACTGGTCAACGCCCGCCCGGCCCTGCAAGAGTTGTATTTCAGCCTGGCCTATTTCAGTTTCTCGCTGGCGCCCCTGCGCGAACGCCCCGAGGACATCGAGCCGCTTGCCCAGCATTTCCTGGCCGACATCGCGTCCGAGGCCGAAAGCCCGCCGATGTCGCTGGGCGATGCCGCGCTGGGGCATCTGCAAGAACTGCCCTGGCTTGGCAATGTCCGCGAACTTCGGGCCGAGCTGCACAGCCTTGCCCTGCACCATGCCGGGGAAACCCTGACGCGGCTGCCGCGCGAGATGTGCGAACGGGTTTCCCGCCCGGGCGAGGCCGCCGCCGCAAGCTCGTTGTCGCTGAAGCTGGCCGAGAGCCGGATGATCCAGTCGGCGATCACCCAGACCGGCGGGAACCTCAGCGCCGCCGCCCGCTTCCTGGGAATTTCGCGCCAGACGCTGTATCGCAAACTGCGGCAACTGGACCCGCAGCCCGAGCCGGGGTGACGCGCGGCCCCGTGATCGCGCCCCCGGCCATGTTCACGCCGCGTCCATCAGGAAAAACAGCGACGGCTCCATATGGGTTTTCATCTGGCGCGGCGGCAACCCGTAGGTCTGGCGGATCGAGTGGCTGAAATGCGACGAATCCGGGTAGCCCAGTTCAAGCGCGGTCTCGGTCAATGAGATCTTTTCCTTGACCAGCCGCAGATAGGACCGCGCGCGGCGCCACATGCGATAGTTGCGGAACTGCACGCCGGTGCTTTCCCGGAACAGCCGGCGAAAACGCGAGGCGGTCAACGACACCTGGCTGCCGCAGTAATCGGCGCCGATCAGGCTGTCGGTTTCGCGGTCCAGCAATTCGGTGATCTGGCCGATCCTCTGGTCAAGGGGCCGCTTTTCCAGTTCCTCTGCAAAGATCAGCCGGTCGAAGGACAGCCCGCTCAGGGTCGTTTCCATGGTTGCGGGGTCGCGCCCGGCATCGTGGATGAAGTCGAGCAGGTCCTGAAAGACCTCGGCCCCCGTGGCCGGGTGGTTCAGTTCTGCCCGCAGCGTGTCCAGGCCGGTATCGGTCACGCTTTCGGGCTCGATCAGGATGGTGCAGACATGCTGGCGACCGGACACGATGCGGTGGCGGGCATAGGGTTCCACGGCGACGATCCGGCCGGTGCGGGGGCCGGTGTCGCGATGCACGGTCACGTTATGTTCAAGCCCCAGATAGATCACCAGGGCGCCGATCACCCGCTCATCCAGCCGCGAGCCAAGCCGGCAGACGTGGCAGACCCGATCCTTTCCGATCATGATCAGCGGCTTGACGGACATGCGTTCCCCCTCCTCCCACAGAAGCAGGGGGGTATGGTCAGCGGGCGGGCCGGGAAAAGTCAAGCCGCCGGAAAAATCGGCGCCATGGCCTTTCGACGCAAGTTTCCGCTTTCGCGGCCTGCGTAGACTGCCCGCCGAGAGGAGCCCCCATGACTGCGACACGTTACGTCCGCGAAGGCACGCTGGCCGTGCTGGAAATCGACAACCCGCCGGTGAACGCCCTGTCCGGCCCCGTCATCCTGGCCCTGATCGACGGGTTCGGCCGATTCGAAAGGGACGAGGACGCGGCCGCGCTGGTGCTGCGTTGCCGGGGCCGCACCTTTGTCGCGGGCGGCGACATCGCAATGTTCGACGATCCCGCGTTCTCGCCCGTTCCGCTGAACGACCTGCTGAACCGGATCGCGGCCAGCCCGCGGCCGGTGGTGGCGCAGCTGTTCGGGACCGTGCTTGGCGGCGGGCTGGAACTTGCGCTGGCCTGCCACCTGCGGATCGCCCGCCAGGACACCCGCTTCGGCCTGCCCGAGATCAGGCTCGGGCTTATCCCCGGCTCGCACGGCACGCAGCGGCTGCCGCGGCTGGTGGGGCTGGCCGAGGCGGCGGCGATGATCTCGACGGGCGGGATGATCGGCGCGGACCGGGCGCTGAAGATCGGGCTGATCGACCTGATCGCGGATCACGCGGACGAGGCGGCGATCGCCGGGCTTTCCATCCGCCCGCTTGCGGCGCAGGCGCAGGACGACCCCGAAGTCTTGCAGAACCTGGCCGAGACAGCGCGGATGCGCCCGCATGAGCCGGCCTGTCAGGCAATCTCGGAAACGCTTGCCGCCGCGGCCCGGATGCCTTTCAAGGAAGGCACGGTGCTTGAGGCCGACTGGTTCCGCCGCCTGCTTCCGTCGGCCCCCGCCCGCGCGCAGCGGCATCTTTTCTTTGCAGAGCGGCGGTCCGCCGAGGTTCCGGGCCTGTCGCGGGAAGCCGGGGTCCGCGCGGTCGAGCAGATCGGCGTCCTTGGTGCGGGAACGATGGGCGTCGGCATCGCGCTGAGCTGTGCGCTGGCCGGGTTCCCGGTGACTCTGGTCGAGGTCGGGCAGGCGCAGATCGACCTCGCGCTTGAAAGGATCGGCGACACTCTTGCGGGGATGGTGCGGCGCGGGCGCCTGGACGAGGACGCCGCGCAGGCCTGCCGGGGCCGCATCACGGGCGCTGTCGGGATCGAGTCGCTGTCCCATGCCGACCTGGTGATCGAGGCGGTGTTCGAGGACATGGCGATCAAGCTTGCCGTCGCGCGTGATCTGGGGCGGGTCTGCAAGCCGGGGGCGATCATCGCCACCAACACCTCGACGCTGGACGTGGATGCGATCGCGGCGGCCACCGGCCGGCCGCAGGACGTGGTAGGCACGCATTTCTTTTCGCCCGCGCATATCATGCGCCTGCTCGAAGTGGTGCGGGGCCGCGATACGGCCGCCGAGGTGCTGGCGACCGTGCTGGGGATCGCGCGCCGGATCGGCAAGACCGTGGCGGTCAGCGGGGTCTGCTACGGCTTCATCGGCAACCGCATGGCCGAGGTCTACATGCGCGAAAGCGAGGCGATGCAGCTTGAAGGCGCCTTGCCCGAACGGATCGACGGGGTGATCGAGGACCCCGCCTGGCTGGGCATGGCGATGGGGCCCAGCCGGATGCTGGACATGGCCGGCGTCGATGTGGGCGCGCGGACGGTGATCGAATGGATCGGCTCGGGCAAGGGGCCGCAGGACCCGGCCTATCGCGCGCTGTGCCGGCGGATGTTCGAAACGGGCAGCCACGGGCAAAAGACCGGCCACGGCTATTACCGCTACGAAGGGCGCAAGGCGCTGGGCAACCCGGCCCATGCGGCGCTGGCCGCGGAACTGGCCGCGCAGCACGGGGTGGCGCGGCGCGACGACCTGAGCGACCGCGAAATCTTTGAGCGCCTGCTGTATCCGATGGTCAACGAGGCGGCGCATATCCTTGCGGAGGGCATCGCGGCGCGCGGTTCCGACATCGACGTGGTCTGGACCGCCGGCTACGGCTTTCCGCGCTGGCGCGGCGGGCCGCTGTTCATGGCCGACGAGATCGGCCTGCCCGAAATCGTCGCACGGCTGGATCACTACGCCGCGCGGGACGGCGATCCGCATGGCTACTGGCAGGTGTCGCCGCTGCTGCGCCGCCTTGCCGCCCAAGATGCGCGCATCAGCAACTGGACCCAGGAAGGAAAACGGGCATGAGAGAAGCCGTCATCGTCAGCACGGCCCGCACCGGCATCGGCCGGGCCTATCGCGGCGCGCTGAACAACACCAAATCCCCTTCGCTTGCGGGCCATGCGCTGTCGCACGCGGTGCAGCGCGCCGGGCTGGAGGGGCACGAGATCGAGGACGTGGTCCTTGGCACGGTGCTGGCCGCGGGAACCGCGGGGATGAACCTTGGCCGCAACGCGGTCTTTGCCGCCGGCCTGCCGGTCCAGGTTCCGGCGATGACGATGGACCGGCAATGCGCCTCGGGGCTGATGGCCGTCGCGACGGCGGCCAAGCAGATCACCGGCGACGGGATGCAGATCGTTGCGGCTGCCGGGCAGGAAAACATCTCGGCCGTGCAGAACCGCTATTTCGACTGGATCACGGCCGAAGCCGACCCCGCCGTCACGGCACGGGTGCCCGCCGCCTACATGCCGATGCTCAAGACGGCCGAAATCGTCGCTGAACGCTATGGCATCACCCGCGAGGCGCAGGACCTGTATGCGCTGGAATCCCAGCAGCGCACCGCCCGGGCGCAGGCCGAAGGGCGTTTCGACGACGAGATCGTGCCGTTTTCCACCACCATGATCGTGACCGACAAGGCCACCGGCGCCAGCACCGAACAGCCGGTCACGCTGACCCGCGACGAAGGCAACCGCCCCGGGACCACCCTTGAATCGCTGTCGGCGCTCAAGCCGGTGCTGGAGGGCGGGACCGTCACGGCGGGCAACGCCTCGCAACTGTCGGACGGGGCATCGGCGCTGGTGCTGATGGAGGCCGCGCAGGCGGCCTCGCGCGGGTTGACGCCGCTGGGGCTGTATCGCGGCATGGCGGTGGCCGGCTGCGACCCCGACGAAATGGGGATCGGCCCGGTCTTTGCCATCCCCAAGCTGCTGCGGCAGCACGGGCTGGGCGTGGACGACATCGGGCTGTGGGAACTTAACGAAGCCTTTGCCTGTCAGGCGATCTATTGCCGCGACCGGCTGGGCATCGACCCCGAGCGTTACAACGTGAACGGCGGCGGGATCTCGGTCGGCCACCCCTACGGGATGACCGGCGCACGGCTGGTCGGCCACGCCCTGATCGAAGGGCGCCGGCGCGGCGTGCAATATGTTGTCGTCACCATGTGCGTGGGCGGTGGCATGGGCGCGGCCGGGCTGTTCGAGACCTGCCTGTGACATTTTCTGCCTGCCGCTGCCGCTGGACACAAGTTCCGGCGGCGGGGGCAGTGCTAGGAACCACCCACTTGCACCGGTGAAGGGAGGTCACTTCGTGCTGGACCAGGCAGACATCCGCCACGAGCTTCATTTCACGGACCGTGTCCTGAAGTGTTTCGCCAACCGGCCCGCATCGGTTGCGGACAAGCTGGCAACAATATTTGCCGCGCGGGCCGGCGCGGACGCGATCGTCGACGGCCACCGCCGCCTGACCTATGCCGGGCTGGACGACAGGGTCCGCGCGGTGGCCGGGCTGCTATGGGCCAGGGGGCTTGGGGCCGGGGACCGGCTGGCGATCGTGGTGCCCAACCGGGCGGAATTCGTGATCGCGTTCCTGGCCGCCCTGCGGATCGGCGCGATTCCCGTCCCGGTGAACATCCGCGAAGCCGCGCCCGAAATCGGCTTTATCGTCGAGGACTGCGCCGCAAGCGGCCTGATCTACGACCCGGCGCATGATTCCGCCGCGCAGGCCGCGCAAGAGCTTGCCGGCGCGGCGTGGTCGGTGCCGATCGGCGAGCTGTGGCTGGGCAGCCCCGATGCGCCCTTCGACGAACCGGCCTGCCGCGACCCGGACGCCACGATCTGCATCCTTTATACCTCGGGGACCACCGGCAAGCCCAAGGGGGCGATGCTCAGCGATCTCGGGGTGCTGCATTCCATGCTGCACTACGAACTGCATCTTGGCATCGCGGCGGGGGATACCTCGCTGCTGGTGGTTCCGGCGACGCATATCACCGGGCTGATCGGGCTGGTGATGGCGACGCTGGGCGCCGGGGCCAAGCTGGTCATGATCGAGCAGTTCAGCACGTCGAACTTTGTCCGCATCGCCGAGGCCGAGGCCATGAGCTTCACCATCATGGTGCCGGCCATGTACAACCTGATCCTGCTGCGCGAGGACCTGTCCCGCCACGACCTGTCCCGCTGGCGCGTGGGCGCCTATGGCGGCTCGGTGATGCCGGTGGAAACGATCACCACCCTTGCGCGGCTTCTGCCGGGGCTGAACCTGGTCAACGCCTATGGCGCGACCGAAACGACATCGCCCACCAGCTTCATCCCGCTTGGCACCACCGATCCGGCGCGTTTCGACACCATCGGCAAGCCGGTCGCCTGCGCCGAGGTCCTGATCATGGACGAGGACGGCCGGGAATGTCCGCGCGGAACGCAAGGAGAGCTGTGGATCCGCGGCCCGATGGTCATTCCGGGCTACTGGAACCGCCCCGACGCCAACGCCACCGACTTTGCCTGCGGTTTCTGGCGGTCCGGCGACATCGGGGACATGACCGCGGACGGCTATCTGCGCATCCATGACCGCAAGAAGGATCTGGTCAACCGGGGCGGCTACAAGATCTTCAGCGCCGAGGTCGAAAACATCCTGCTGACGCATGAACAGGTGGTCGAGGCCGCCATCGTCGGCCGCCCGGACCCGGTGCTGGGCGAACGGGTGCACGCCTTTGTGTCGCTGGGCGCCGCCGGGGTCTCGGAACAGGCGCTGAAGGAACTCTGCGCGCGGGAACTGGCCGACTACAAGGTCCCCGAGACCTTTACCCTGCTGACCACGGCGCTGCCGCGCAACGCCAACGGGAAGATCCTGAAAGGCGAACTGAAACGAATGCTTGCCGCCGGACCGGAGGAGGACAACCGGGCTTCGCGCGGGAAAGAGGGAGAGAAAGCATGACCAAACGCAAGACGGCCAGTTCGCTGGCATTGGTGGCGGCGCTGGCCTCGTGGGGGGCGGGTCCGGCGCTGGCGCAGGACGACAAGGTCATCATCGGCGTGCTGGGCGACCATAGCTCTGCCTATGCGGATGTCAGCGGGCCGAACCTGGTCGAGGCCGTGAAACTGGCGGTCGAGGAAGCCGGCGGCATGGCCGCGGGGCGCCCCGTCGAGGTGATCTGGGCCGACAGCCAGCTCAAGCCCGATGTCGCCGCCACCATCGCGCGCCAGTGGATCGAAAGAGAAGGCGTGGACGTGATCGTCGATCTGCCTTCGACGGCGATTGCGCTGGCCGCGGGCGATGTGGTGCAGCAGCATGACAAGGTGGCGCTGCTGACCTCGCCCGCCGGGTCGAACCTGACCAACCAGGACTGCCGCTCGAACTCGATCCACTGGACCTATGATACCTACGCGATCGCCAACTCGATCGGGCGGGCCCTTGCCGAAAGCGGCAAGAAGAACTGGTTCTTCATCTCGGCGGATTATTCCTTCGGGGCCCAACTGGAAGGGGACGCGACCGCCGCGATCGAGGCCGCCGGCGGGCGGGTCGTCGGATCGGCGCGGGTGCCGCTGAACACGGTCGATTTCTCGTCCTTCCTGTTGCAGGCGCAGGCATCCGGGGCCGATATCGTCGCGCTGGCGAACGCGGGGAACGACACGGTGAACGCGATCAAGCAGGCGAACGAATTCGGGCTGGCCCAGACCGGCCAGCAGGTCGCGGCGATGGTGTTGCTGGACAACGACATCAACGCGATCGGGCTGGAGCTGGCGCAGGGGACGCTGTATTCCACCGCCTTCGCGTGGATGCTGAACGACGAAAGCCGCGCCTTTGCCGAGGCATTCCGCCAGCGCACCGGCATCAACCCGAACATGAACATGGCCGGCAGCTATTCCGCCGTGAAGCACTACCTGGCCGCGGTCGAGGCCGCCGGCACGGACGAGGCCGGACCGGTTCTGGCGGCGATGCGCGAGATGCCCGTGAACGACGGCTTCACCACCAACGGCAAGGTCCGCGCGGACGGGCGGATGGTGCACGACATGTATCTGATGCGCGTCAAGGCTCCGGGCGATTCCGAAGGCCCGTGGGACATTGCGACGCTGGAGGAAACCATCCCCGGCGACATGGCCTTCCGCAGCCTTGCCGATAGCCAGTGCCCGCTGGTGAAGAACTGAACCGGCCGTGATGCGCGCCGCCCCCGTCCGCGGGGGCGGCAACCGAAAGCAACGACCGGGCGCGGCCACGGGACACGGCGCCGGGCGCCGCGACGGGGCGCCGCGACGGGGGCAGCGGCTCTGCCCGCAGGCCCACAAGGAAGGACTACGGCGATGACCAAGGCATTGCGCCGCGAGATCGACTTCATGCTCTACGACTGGCTGGGCGTCGAGCAGCTTTCGGCCCTGCCGGATTTCGAGGGTCAGGATCGAAGCGACTGGGACGCCTTTCTCGACCTTTCCGGAGAGATCGCGTGGAACGAACTGCTGCCCTGCTACAAGGTCTCTGACCGGGAAGAACCCCGGCTCGACGACGGGCAGGTCCGGGTGCAGCAGCAGCTTGCCGCGGCGCTGCGGGTGTATCTGGACGCCGGGCTGCACCAGGCCACCGCCCGGCCTGAGGCCGGCGGCATGGGCCTGCCCTTCACGGTCGCGACGGCCGCCATGGCCGAGGTGATGGCGGCGAATGTCGCGGGCTCGGGCTTCATCATGCTGTCGGTCGCGAATACCCGGATGCTGACCGACCACGGGACGCCGGCGCAGATCGCGGCCTTTGCCCGGCCGCAGCTTGACGGGGAGGCCCTGGGCACCATGTGCCTTTCGGAACCCGACATCGGGTCGTCGCTGGGCGACGTGACGGCCCGCGCGCATCCCGATGGCCATGACGAACTGGGTGCGCGCTACCGGCTGACCGGCCGCAAGATGTGGATTTCCGCCGGGGACCACGACGTGACCGGCAACGTGATACATCTGGTCCTTGCCAAGGCCGTGCAGCCCGATGGCAGCGTCATTCCGGGCGCCCGGGGCACGACGTTGTTCATCGTGCCCAAGCTCTTGCCGGGGGGCGAACGCAACGACCTTGCCGTGGCCGGGCTGAATCACAAGATGGGCTACCGCGGCACGCCCAACTGCCTGCTGAACTTTGGCGAGAACGGCGGTGCGACCGGCTGGCGCCTTGGCGCCGAAGGGGACGGGCTGCGCATCATGTTCGACATGATGAACGAAGCCCGCGTCAACGTGGGGCTAAGCGGTGCGGCCATGGCCTATCGCGGCTTCGACCTTGCCCGCCGCTATGCGGTCGAGCGGGTGCAGGGGCGCTCGGTGCTGGACAAGGGGGCGGCAGGCCAGGTCCCGATCATCCGTCACCCTGATGTGCGGCGGATGCTGCTGGCGCAGAAGGCGATCGCCGAAGGCGCGCTGGCGCTGTGCCTGAAAGGCGCGTTTCTCAAGGACGGGGCCAGCCACGGGACGGACCCGGCCCAGCGGCGCCGGACCCACGACCTGTTGTCGCTGCTGACCCCCGTGATCAAAAGCTGGCCTTCGGAACAGGGGCTGGTCGCGCTGCATCACGCCATTCAGGTGCACGGCGGTTACGGCTATACCCGCGACTTCGACGTGGAACAGCTTTACCGGGACAGCCGGCTGAACCCCATCCACGAAGGCACGACCGGTATTCAGGCCATCGACCTGCTGGGCCGGAAAATCCTGTCCGAGAACGCGGCAAGCCTTGGCGCCCTGCTGGAACTGATCCGCCTTGAGACGCGGGCGGGGCAGGGGATGGAACCCGAGGCCGCGGCGCTTCTGGAGCTGTGCGACTGGTTCGAAACGCTTGTCGCCTCGTTCCTGAAGGATGACAGCACGCCCGTTGCCCTGGCCAACGCCACCGGCTTTCTGGAAGGTTTCGGCCATTTCGTCCTGGCCTGGGTCTGGCTGGGCCTAGCCCGCGCGGCCGCCGGCCATCCCGACCCGGCATTCGCCGAAGACAAGCGCTGGACCTGTCGTTATTTCTTTGCCGCAGAGGTGCCGCGGATCAGGTCCATGATGGCGCTGCTCGTCGCGGCGCCCCGCCTGCTGGCAGAGCTTCCCGAACATGTGGTTTCCCGCTGAAGGGGGGCTTTTGCCCCCGCCGGGCACCCGGATGGCGCCGGGGCGCGCCGAGGGTGTTCCCGGGGGCCGGCAGGCCGCTGCCGGCCTCGTCGCACTTGCGTGTTCCTGCGCGGAAATCTTGTGCGCCGCGGCCTCTACACCCCGTTGCTCTTGTGTGTTATCGCGCCGGTCGCGTTGTAACGTTGTCGCGCCCCGGCCGACGACGCACAGCGGCACGAGGAGAGTTCGCGCGACCGCGGGGATATTTCCATCCGCGCGCCGGAAGAATGGCCCCGCCAGAGGGGGCGACGGAGGACGAAGGACCATCACCGCAGCCGCCGGCCCCGCCAGGGCCGCGGACCCGGCGGGACCGGGTGGCAGGGGGTGGG
>JAZIHR010000027.1:0-25396 GCA_036678445.1 Alphaproteobacteria bacterium | reverse complement strand
GCCCCCATGACGCCCCCCGTGACGGCCCCCGCAGCGCCCTCCATGGCTACCCCGACGGCGGTTTCGGCGATGGTCCCGGCAACGATTCCCGCGCGGCCGGCAGTCCCGGTGGTGTCGCCGGCCCAGGCCCGGCGCCGGCGCTACGACGCGGGGTTCCACCTGGCAGTGGTTCTGTCGCTGATTGCGCTGGCACTTTATGCGCTGGCGCCGCGGCTGGCCGATCAGCAGCCCATCGGGCCGGTGCTGGTCGAGTGGCGGGGCAAGGTCGACCAGGCCCGCGACCGGCTGGCCGATCACGGCGATGCCGCCATCGCATGGCTGCGTTCGGTGATCGACGGCCCGCCCTCGGACTGATCGCGCCAGTCGGGGTTGCGCCAGTCGGGGCAGGCAGCAGAATCGCCTTGTCCAGCCGGCAGACGGGCCAGTTCAAGGCAGGTGGAGTGGGGGGCGTTCGCGTTCACGCCGGATGCCGCCCGGAAGCGGCCCGGAAATCAGAAGCGGTCCAGCAAGCGTCCCAGGTAGTCGCGTTCGTTGCGCGGGCGGTCGCGTTCGCCGCTGCGGCGGCGGATTTCGTCCTGCAATTCGCGCGCGCGGTCGGCGCGGCGCTCCGTATCGGCCAGCGGCTCGCCGGTGGCGATGTTGCCGCCCTGCCCGCCGGTCTCGCGCCCCAGCGGGTCGCGGCCAGGCGAGAGCGGGGCGAAGCCTTCGCCACCGCCGGCACGAGGGCTGCCCTGCTGGCCCGGCGCCGCGCCCTGCCCGGGCTGCGGCGCGCCGCCGTCGTCCTGCTGCTTCTGTTCGCCGCGCGACAGATCGGACAGCGCGCGCATTCCTTCGCGCATCGCCTCGATGGCCTCGGCCTGGCTTTCCAGCGCACCGGCGGCGTCGCCTTCGCGCAGCGCGCGTTCGGCCTCGGCCATGGCGCGGCCGGCGTCGTCCAGCCGGTCGCGGGCGGCATCGCCCTGCCGGGTGCCACGGCCGGGCAGCAGCCCCTGCTGGCGGCCGATCTCGGCGCGCAGGTCGCGCTGGCGGTCGGCAAGCGCAGCCCCCTGGTCGTCGCCCGGGTCCCGGTTCCCGCCGAAGGGGTCACGCTGCGCCTCGCGCAGCGCCTCGTCGGCCAGGTGCTGCTGGTCGCGCAGCGTCTCGCGCAGACGCTCCATCGAGCGTCCTCCGGGCGAGGAACTGCCGCCGCCCTCGCCTTCGCCTTCGCGCACCTGAAGATTGTCCACCATCTGGTTGAACTGATCCAGCAATTCCTGCGCCTCGGCCATGCGACCCTCGTTCATCAGGCGCTGGATTTCGTCCATCATCTGCTGGATCTGGTCGCCGGTAATCTGCCGCCCCTGCTGTTCCGAACGGTCGAACCGCGCCGCCGGATCCTCGCCTCGCTGGGCCAGCATCTGCGTGTAGTCGTCGGTCGCCGCGCGCAGCGCATCCATCAGCTTCTGGATTTCGTCGGGGCTGGCGCCGTTGCGGATCGCCTGCGCCAGCCGTTCCTGCGCCTGCCGCATCCGCTCAAGCGCGTCGCCCAGGCCCCCGTCCTCGATCAGCAGCGCCGCATCCCACAGCGTATCAGCGACGGAATCGCGCGCGTCAGTCGACAGCGGCCCGGATTCCAGCGCCTGCACGGCGCCAGAGATCGCCTGCGCGGCCTTTGGCGGCAGGGCGCGGTCGCTGTGCCAGACCATTGCGCGCAGCAGCCGGGCGCTGCGCGCGGCATTGGCGCGCGACCACAGCAGGTCGCGGCGCATCTCGGCGATCCCCGCCGCCAGAGGGTCGAAGAACCGCCGCCCCGGCAGGATCAGCGCCGTGGCCGGGGTCTCGGCCGCCTGCCCGATCCCGTCGCGGACCGTCAGCGTCATCCGCACCGGCAGGTTGGCCCAGGGGTGGCGGGACAGGTCGGCGACCAGCGTGGCGCCGATGCGCCGCCGCTGGCCCGTCGCAGGCAGCGGCAGGTCCAGCAACAGCGCCTCGCGCGGCTCTGGGTCGGGGGCAAGGCCGTGGCGGCGGTCCACCTCGGGCAGGTCCAGCGTGATCGTGGCGGTGCCGGCAGTGATGCCGTTGTCATCCTCGGCCGAAAACCCCTGCGCCAGCCGCCCGTCGGCACGGCGCCCGGCCAGCGCGGACAGCCACACCCGCGGCGGCGCGTCCGGCAGCACCGTCACCGCAAAGCTGCGCCCGCCGACCGTCAGCATGCCGTCCTGCTGCGCGGTATAGCGGGGCGCCTCGGGCGTGGCCTGCGTATCAGCGGGGCCAAGGTCCTGCGTGACCGACAGCCCCTGACCATACAGTCGCAGGTTGAAAACAGTGCCCTGCGGCACGGTCAGCGCGTCCTCTTGCAGCGTGTTGAGGTAGATCACCGGGCGGCCGGTATGGCGCGGAGGTTCGGCCCAGCCCTCCCACGCGGGGCCGGTCGCCACGGGGCGGTCGGCGGCTGGGGGCTGGGGCCGCCAGCCCGCGGCCAGCGCCCCCAGCCCCTGCCCGACCGAGGCCGGGCCGCCAAAGATCAGCGCCATCGCCAGCGCGGTCAGCCCGACCAGTCGCAGCGCAAGGGGATCGCGCCGCACCAGCGCCGCATCGGGGGCAACCGGGCGCGCCCGCGCCGCCGCCGCCCGCGCCGCCGCCTGATGGGCCTGCCACAGCGCCTCGGCGCCCGGCCCGCCCAGCGCCATGCGGTCCCCCAGCACCGACAGCGGCCGCCCGGGCAGGCGACGGTCCACCCGCAGCACGGCCTGAACCCGCGTGGGGCGGCGAAACCGCGCCCAGCCCCACAGCGACAGCGCCACCAGCACCAGCAGCCACAGCGCCGAAACGCCCCCCAGCACCCCTGGCGGGACCAGCGCCACCAACCCCAGCGCCAGCGCCGCGATCCCCAGCGCCGCCCAGGTCGCGGCCGCCCAGAACCCCGCGGCCAGGTGTTCCCACCACAGCCCGGCCAGCGTCAGCAGCACCGCGCGGCGCACGGGAGCAGGCAACGGCAATTCGGAAGGCACCGCCCCGGACGGCGCCGCATCACGCGCGGGATATGTCCCGCGCCCGGTCACAGCCAGTCGGGGATGCGGTCGCGCGACAGCATCTCGTCGATCGAGGGGCGCGGGCGGATCACCGCGAAACGCTCCCCGGACACCAGCACCTCGGGGACCAGCGGGCGCGAGTTGTATTCGGACGCCATCACCGCGCAGTAGGCCCCGGCCGAGCGGAACGCCACCAGATCACCCGCCCCGACACGTGGCAGCGGCACCCCGCGGGCAAAGGTATCGCCGGTCTCGCACACCGGGCCGACCACATCGACGGGATGCGGCGCGGCCCCGGGCGCGGGCTCGACCACCGGCACGATGTCGTGATGCGCGTCATACATCGCGGGGCGGATCAGGTCGTTCATCGCCGCATCGACGATCAGGAAATCCCGCCCCTCGCCCTGCTTCAGCCAGATGACCGAGGCCAGCAGGATCCCCGCGTTGCCGGCGATATTGCGCCCGGGCTCGATCTCGATCTCGCAGCCAAGGTCGCCCACCGTCTCGCGCACCACCTGGCCGTATTCCAGCGGCAAGGGCGGGACGGCGTTGTCGCGGCGATAGGGGATGCCCAGCCCCCCGCCAAGGTCCAGCCGGGTGATCGCATGACCATCGGCCCGCAGCACCCGGCACAGCTCGGCCATCTTGCGGTAAGCCTGCCGATAAGGGTCAAGGTCGGTCAGCTGGCTGCCGATGTGCATGTCGATGCCCACGACCCGCAGCCCGGGCAGCGCGGCCGCCTGCTGATACACCTCGCGCGCGCGGGAAATCGGGATGCCGAACTTGTTTTCCGATTTGCCGGTGGCGATCTTGGCGTGAGTGCGGGCGTCCACGTCGGGGTTGACGCGCACGGCGATGGGCACCTCGGCCCCCATTTCCTGCGCCAGCGCGGACAGGGCCAGCAGCTCGGGTTCGCTTTCCACGTTGAACTGACGGATGCCGCCGGCGATGGCGCGGGCCATTTCATCGCGGGTCTTGCCGACACCGGAAAACACGATCCGCTCACCCGGGACGCCCGCCGCGATGGCGCGCGCGTATTCCCCGCCCGAAACCACGTCCATCCCCGCGCCCAGATCCCCCAGCAGCTTGAGCACCGCGAGATTCGAGTTCGCCTTGACCGCGAAACAGACCAGGTGATCCGTCCAGTCCAGAGCCTGCCGGAACAGGTTGAAATGCCGGGTCAGCGTGGCGGTGGAATAGACATAGACCGGGGTGCCGACCGCCCGCGCGATCTCGGACAGAGCCACGTCCTCGGCGTGCAGCACGCCATCCTTGTAGTTGAAATGATCCATCCGACCCACACCGAAAATCCAGAGCACCGATATAACGCCACCCGGCCGCGCAATGCAAAGCTGCCCGCACCGGAAAAGCGCCGGCTTGAGGGTTTCTTTCTGGCGCAAATACCCTCTGGGCTTTGTCCGAGCGCCCGGAAGCAGGAGGCTGTTGCCCCGCCGGATGGTCCGGCGGGCTGTTGTCAGCAAGGACGGCCCTCGCGACCGCGCCGGAAGAACCGCCGCCGGGAACCGTCAGCCCCGCGGTTCCAGCCCGATCAGGTCGGACCCCGACAGCGACACCGGGGCGTGGCGCTTGTTGGGGTCATAGACGTAGGTGCCCTTCTGGATCATCACCTCGTCGGACTGGCCGGCGCTGCCCGAGCCGCCGGAACAGGCCGACAATGCGGCCAGCGCCACCGCGGTCATTGTGAAACGTGCGATCATGTCCTGCCTCGTCTGCTCGTTGCCGTCTGCGGGACTTTGCCCGCATCTGCTCTGGGCGGGTCCTTGCCCGCGTTTCCGCCGCCGTTGTCCGGCGTGCGGCCTTGTGCGGCGGGGCAGGACCGGCCTGCCCGGCCACAGGGTCACAGCGTGGTGATGACGCCCACCACGGCCTCGCCGCTCAGCCTTACGCCGGAGGTCTTTTCCGGCGTCTTGCCCGGGGCCGCGGGCGAATGCGGCGGGCCGTCCGCCCCGCAGGCCGCCAGCATCAGAACCGCAGCCAGTGCTGCAAGGCGCATCACTCCCACCCCTCCATCACGCCCTTCCAGCGGGCGATCTGCCGGCGCACCTGATCGGGCGCCGTTCCCCCGTAAGATTGCCGCGAGGCGACCGAGTTGTGAACACCCAGAACGTCGAACACCTGCGCAGTTATCGCAGAATTGACCGACTGCATGTCGGCCAGCGTCAGCTCGGGCAGGTCGACGCCGCGCGCTTCGGCCATCGCCACCAGCGCGCCGGTGGCGTGATGGGCGTCGCGGAAGGGCAGCCCGGCCTCGCGCACCAGCCAGTCGGCCAGGTCGGTGGCGGTGGAAAACCCGGTCGAGGCCGCCGCCTCCAGCCGTTCGCGGTTCACGGTCAGGTCGCCGATCATCCCGGTCATCGCCGCAAGCGCCAGCATCAGCGTGTCGGCGGCGTCGAAGACCTGTTCCTTGTCCTCTTGCATGTCCTTGGAATAGGCCAAGGGCAGCCCCTTCATCACGGTGAACAGGGCCACCGCGGCGCCAAGGATGCGGCCGATCTTGGCGCGGATCAGCTCGGCCGCGTCGGGGTTGCGCTTCTGCGGCATGATGCTGGAGCCGGTGGACCAGCGGTCGGACATGGCGACAAAGCGGAACTGCGCCGAGGACCAGATCACCAGCTCTTCGGCCAGCCGCGACAGATGGGTGGCGCAGATCGCGGCGGCCGACAGGAACTCCAGTGCGAAATCCCGGTCCGACACCGCGTCAAGGCTGTTGGCCGTCGGGCGGTCGAACCCCAGTGCGGCGGCGGTGGCCTCGCGGTCGATGGGAAAGCCGGTGCCGGCCAGCGCGGCCGAGCCCAGAGGGCATTCGTTCATCCGCGCCCGCGCGTCGGCAAAGCGCCCGATGTCGCGGCCCAGCATTTCCACATAGGCCATCATGTGATGCCCCCAGGTCACCGGCTGCGCGGTTTGCAGATGGGTAAAGCCGGGCATCACCCAGTCCGCCCCGGCCTCGGCCTGCGCCACAAGCGCGCGGATCAGCGCCCGGCAGGCCGCGACCGCCGCGTCGCACTGGTCGCGCACCCACAACCGGAAATCGGTGGCCACCTGGTCGTTGCGGCTGCGCGCCGTGTGCAGCCGGCCGGCGGGTTCGCCGATCAGCTCTTTCAGCCGCGCCTCGACGTTCATGTGGATATCTTCCAGCGCGGTCTGAAAGCGGAACTCTCCGGCCTCGATCTCTGACAAGACGGTGAGCAGCCCTTTCCCGATGGCGTCCGCATCGCTAGGGCTGATGATGCCCGTTGCCGCCAGCATCGCTGCATGGGCCCGGCTGCCCCGGATATCCTGGGCGTAAAGCCGCCGGTCGAACCCGATCGAGGCGTTGATCGCCTCCATGATCGCATCCGGCCCGGCGGCGAAGCGCCCCCCCCACATGGTGTTGGCGGTGGGTGTCTGGGGCGTGTCGGTCATCGGATCGGTCCTGTCGGAGGTCACATGCTGCGTTTCCTTGCCCTTTATACGTCCCTTGCCATCGCTGCAAACGCGGCTTCGGCCGCGCCGGTGGACTGGCAGGCCATCCGCGACGCCGGCCTGCCCAAGCTGATCGAAGCCACGGTCGCACCGGCCCCCGAGACCGAGTTCTTCGACGCCGATGGCGATTCCCGCAAGCTGTCCGACTGGCGCGGCCAAGTGGTGCTGCTGAATTTCTGGGCCGTCAGCTGTGCCCCCTGCCGCGAGGAAATGCCCTCGCTGGACGCATTGCAGCGGCAGAGGGGGGGCGATCGGTTCCAGGTCCTGACCGTGGCTACCGGGCTGAACCCGCCCGCCGCGATCAAGCGTTTCTTTGCCGAGCAAGAGATTTCTGACCTGCCCCACCTGACCGACCCCAGAATGGCGCTGGCCCGCGCCTTTGGCGTGATGGCGATGCCGGTCAGCGTCCTGATCGACGCCGAGGGCAACGAGATCGCGCGGATGACCGGCGATGCCGACTGGGCGTCTCCGGCGGCGCTGACGCTGGTCGATCAATTGCTGGCCGAATAGGAAACTGCGCGCAATTTTAGACAGTTTCGGCCCTGCGACGAGGGGGAAAAAGGGGCCTGAGGGCACAGCCCCAAGGCCGGACGCCGGACCGCAGCCCCGTCGCAGTGGCGCAGTTTTTTGCGTATTATCAGCGCCCTGCAACCGGAAGCTTATTCTGGAACGAACATCCGCACCGGCCCGGCTCCGGTGCGGACTGCCCTTATGCGGGTGGTCGTCTGCCGAAGCCTCCGTAGTGGTTGTGTTAACCTGATCCTCCGATCCCGGGTCGCCTTTACGATTTGTTCGCTCATCCTTGGCAAAGTGCAGCCATGAACAAGGGGACACAGATGCGACTCGATTCTGATCAGCTCCAGAGTGGCGGCATCCGCTCTCCGCTGGATTTCGCGGTGGATCATCAGCAGCGGCTGACGATGTCCACCGTGCGACGGGCGGTCGAACGGGGCGATGCAGTGCTGGCCTTTCAACCGGTGGTGCAGGCCGCGCGCACCGACCGCGCCGCCTTTCACGAAGGGCTGATCCGGATCATCGACGAAACCGGGGGTTTCGTGCCGCTGCGGGACTTCATGCCGCTGGCGGAACTCAGCGAACTGGGCCGGCAGATCGACTGCCTGTCGCTGGCGCTGGGGGTGCAGGCGCTGTGCGACGAACCGGGGCTGCGGCTGTCGATCAACATGTCGGCGCGCTCGATCGGCTACCCTGACTGGCTGCGGACCCTGCACCATGGGCTGTCGCGCGACCCGACCGTGGCCGAACGGCTGATTCTGGAAATCACCGAAAGCTCGGCGATGGGGATGCCGGAACAGGTCAGGCCCTTCATGCGCGACCTGCAACGGCTGGGGGTCAGCTTCGCGCTGGATGATTTCGGTGCGGGCTATACCTCGTTCCGCTATCTGCGCGACTTTGCCTTTGACATGATCAAGATCGACGGGCGCTTCATCCGCGACATCGCCAAGCAGCCGGACAACCAGGTCCTGACCCAGGCGCTGATGATGATTGCCCGGCATTTCGACATGTTCACCGTGGCCGAACAGGTCGAAACCGCCGACGACGCCGCCTATCTGATCAAGCTGGGGGTGGACTGCCTGCAAGGGTTCTATTTCGGCGCCCCGACCATTTCGCCGCCCTGGCGAACGCCGAATGCCTCGGCCCGGCGCTGACTGGCAGCAGATGCGGGCGGGTGCGCGCGGGGCAGATGTTATAGCGAACGACCGGCCGGTCAACAGGGACAGCAAAGATCGCAGGGGCGTTTTCGACAAATCTTCTCGCCCCCTTGCGCAACATTGTTTCCTATCCTAACCCTTGGGCGAAAGAGGATTTCAATTCCGGGTTTGGAGGGAACATGGCTAAGGTTGCTCTGGTTACTGGCGGTTCGCGCGGCATCGGCGCGGCAATCTCGAAGGCGCTGAAAGAGGCCGGCTACGAAGTCGCGGCCAATTATGCCGGCAACGACGATGCCGCCCGCGCGTTCACCGCGGAAACCGGCATTAGGACCTATAAATGGTCCGTGGCCGACTACGATGCCTGTGCCAAGGGCATTGCCCAGGTCGAGGCCGAACTGGGGCCGGTCGCGGTTCTGGTCAACAATGCCGGCATCACCCGCGATGCGATGTTCCACCGCATGACCCCCGAGCAGTGGAAAGAGGTCATCGACACCAACCTGACCGGGTTGTTCAACATGACCCACAATGTCTGGAACGGGATGCGCGACCGCAAGTTCGGGCGGATCGTCAACATCAGCTCGGTCAACGGGCAGAAGGGGCAGGCCGGCCAGGCCAACTACTCGGCCGCCAAGGCCGGCGACATCGGCTTTACCCGCGCACTGGCCCAGGAAGGGGCGCGGGCGGGCATCACCGTCAACGCGGTGGCGCCGGGCTATATCGGCACCGAGATGGTCCGCGCCATCGACGAAAAGGTGCTGAACGAACGAATCATCCCGCAGATCCCCGTCGGCCGGCTGGGCGAGCCCGAGGAAATCGCCCGTTGCGTGGTGTTCCTTGCCGCGGACGAGGCCGGCTTCATCTCGGGCTCGACGATCAGCGCGAACGGGGCGCAATTCTTCTCGTAACCGTCAGCGCACGACCATGCAGACGAAAGGCCGCCGGCAATGGCGGCCTTTCTCCCGGTCCGGGGCGGCTCAAGCGCGCGCCCCGATCCGCCAGCTTTCTGGAACGGCCGCATTTTCGGCCAGCCCAGCAGCGATGATCTTGCGCCGGAACCGGCCGCGGCCCCTTTGCGATGCGGCGCCCGCAGGACGGGCGGCCCGTTCGGCGGCCTTTGCTTCGCCCGCCCTCTTCGCGGGCAGCCGCACCGCAGGATTGCCCCGGCGCCCTTGCCGCGATAGCCGGGCAGGATGGACAACCTTTCCGCACAGTCTCGCCGCCCCGCCGCCGCCGGATTGCCCGCGCCGCCCGACCCCGGGGCACTGCGCCGCAGCTTCGCCGACGTGGGCTGTTGGATATTCGACTTGGACAACACGCTCTATACCCCTGAAACTCGGCTGTTTTCCCAGATCGAGGCCCGGATGACCGCCTATGTCGCCCGGCTGCTGTCCGTGGACATGGCCGAGGCCAGTCGCCTGCGCGCCCATTACTGGCGCGAACATGGCACCACCCTTGCCGGGCTGATGGCCCATCACCGGATCGACCCCGAGGAATACCTGGCCGAGGTGCATGACATCGACCTGGGCGCGCTGAAGCCGGACCCGGTGCTGGCCGCCGCGCTAGAGGCGCTGCCGGGCCGGCGAATCGTGCATACCAACGCGGATTCCGGGTATGCCGGACGGGTGCTTGCCCGGCAGCGGCTGGTTTTCGACGCAGTCCACGGCATCGGCGAGGTCGGCTATCACCCCAAGCCCGACCCGCGATCCTTTGCCGCAGTCCTGAATGCACAAGGGCTTGATCCGACACGCTGCGCCATGTTCGAGGACGACCCGCGCAACCTGAAAGTGCCTCATTCCCTTGGAATGAGGACGATTCTGGTGGGGACCGGCCGCCACGGCCCCGATGCGCTGGCCCCCGGGCAGGATCCGGGGCAGCATGTCCAGTGGCGCACCCGCGATCTTGCCGGCTTCGTCGCGTCTCTTGCCGTTGCCCTTGCCGACGTGGCAAGTTCGCAACCGACCCTTTGACTGATCGAGGTTTCCGATGTCCCAGTCCGACTCTACCGCTGCCGCCCTCAACGATGCCCTGACCGGCGACGAGGATATGCAGACCCGCCACGAGCGCGTGATCGCCGGGCGCATCCTGATGACCCTGGCGATGGTGGCCGTCCTGATCGGGGTGGCGGTGGCGCTGTTCGGCCTGCCCGCACTGACCATGGCCGCGCTTGGCGCCACGGTCATCGTCATGGGGCTGCTGATCGCCTACGCGGCCGGGCTTTAGGCGCGCCGGTGGCGGTGGCGCCGGAAACCGCCGATGTGCTGGTGTCCGGCGGGGGGATCGCCGGGCTGACCGCGGCTGCCGGTTTCGGCGCCGCCGGGTTGCGGGTGGTCTGCGTCGACCCCGCCCCCCCGGTGACCGAGGAAGCCGACGCGGGCGCCGACCTGCGCAGCACCGCCTTTCTGCAACCCTCGATCACTCTGTTCCGCCGCATCGGCCTGTGGAAGCGGCTGGAGCCTCATGCCGCGCCGCTACAGGTCATGCGGATCGTCGATGCCGGCGGCGCCGAGCCGCGGCCGCGGCTGGTCCGCGCTTTTGACGCAGCCGAGATTTCGGACCTGCCCTTTGGCTGGAACCTGCCGAACTGGCTGCTGCGCCGCGAGATTTCCGCGCGGCTGGCCGAGATGCCGGGGGTCGAGTTCCGCCCCGGCACCGCCACGGCCGGGCTGACCGCGCGCGAGGATGCGGCGCTGGTCGATCTGTCGGACGGGTCACGGCTGCGGGCGCGGCTGGTGGTGGCGGCGGACGGGCGGAACTCGCCCGTGCGGCAGGCGCTGGGGATCGGCGTGCGCACCATCCGCTATGGGCAAAAGGCGCTGGCCTTTGCGGTGACCCACGAAATCCCGCATGAAAATGTCTCGACCGAGATCCACCGCCGGGGCGGCCCGTTCACGCTGGTGCCCCTGCCCGACCGCGACGGGAAGCCTTCGTCCGCGGTGATCTGGATGGAGCGGGGGCGTGAGACCGCGCGGCTGCGGGCGTTGCCGCGGGATGCCTTCGAGGCCGAGCTGAATGCCCGCTCTGCCGGGGTGCTGGGGCGGTTGCGGCTGGAAACCGGGCTGACCGAATGGCCGATCATCAGCCAGATCGCCGACCGCTGGACCGGCCCGCGCACGGCGCTGATGGCCGAGGCCGCCCATGTCGTGCCGCCGATCGGCGCGCAGGGGCTGAACATGAGCCTGGCCGACCTGTCGGCGCTGCTGGACCTGATGATCCCCGATCCGGGCGACGCCACGGCGCTGGCCCGCTATGAGCGCGAGCGCCGTCCCGAGGCATTGGCGCGGCTGATCGGGATCGACGCGCTGAACCGCGCCAGCATGATGGCGCCGCGCCCCCTGCGCGACTTGCGGGCGCTCGCGCTGGGGGGGCTTTATACGCTGGCGCCGGTGCGGCGGGCGATGATGCGCGCCGGGCTGGGGACGCGCTGAGTGCCGCATGGGGGCGCTGCCCCCGCCGCTGCGCGGCCCCCCCGGGGTATTTTTACCAGAAAGAAGCCCTTAGCCGAGTGGGCCGGGGCGGCGTTCCTCGGACAGGACCACGTTGGCCTCGACCTGGCCCACGCCGGGCAGGGTCATGATGCGGCGGCGCAGGATGCGTTCGAAATCGGGGATGTCGCGGGCGATGATGCGCAGCCGGTAATCGAAGCGGCCCAGCACATGCTGCACGGTCTGCACCTCGGGGATGGCGGCGACCGCGCGTTCAAAGGTTTCCAGTTCGGGCCGGCCGCGGGCGGCCAGGCGGATGCCGAGGAACACCGAGACGGTAAACCCCAGCGCCGCGTGGTCCACCACGACGCGGCGGCCGGCGATGATCCCGCTGTCGTGCAGGCGGCGGATGCGGCGCCAGACCGCCGGCTGGGTCAGGCCGATCTCTCGCCCGATTTCAGCCGCGCCCAGCGTGGCGTCGCGCGCCAGCAGCCGCAGGATGGCAAGGTCGGTGGCGTCGGCGGGTTCGGTCACAGCGCCAGCTCCGCCGTGTCCTTGATGGTCGAGACCAGCATCAGCGGCTCGATGTCAGTGACGTGGGGCAGATCGAGGATGCGGTCGCGCCAGATGCGCTGCCAGTCCTGCATGTCGCGGGCGATCACCGACAGGCGCAGGTCGACCGAGCCGAGGAAGGTCTGGATCTCGATCACCTCGGGCAGTTCGCGGGCGGCGGCGGTGAAGGCATCGAAGGCGCGGGGCTCGGTCTTGTCGAGGGTGAAGCGCAGCGAGACCTCGACCGCGTAGCCCAGCGCGCGCCAGTCGATCCGCGCCTCGGTCGCGCACAGCACGCCACGATCGCGCAGCCGGTCCAGCCGGCGCCACAGCGTGGCAGGGGTGACTCCGGCGCGGTCGGCCAGCGTGGCGTTGTCGGCCTGCGGGTCGGCCAGCAGGTGGCGCAGAATGCGACGGTCGGTGTCGTCGAGCATGATTTCTTCACTATTGGCGAAAGTCGGGCATTAGCCTTGCAGAAACTTGGCCAGATTGGTGAAGATTGCAACCCCTGCATGGGGATGGCGCGGTAAAACGAGCCAGCAAACAAGGAGATTCCGATGCGCGTTTACTACGACCGCGATTGCGACGTGAACCTGATCAAGGACAAGAACATCGCCATTCTCGGCTATGGCAGCCAGGGTCATGCCCATGCGCTGAACCTGCGCGATTCGGGGGCCAAGAACCTGGTCGTGGCGCTGCGCGACGGCTCGCCCTCGGCGGCCAAGGCCGAGGCCGAGGGGCTGCGCGTCATGGGCATCGCCGAGGCCGCCGCCTGGGCTGACCTGATCATGTTCACCATGCCCGACGAGTTGCAGGCCGAGACCTACAAGAAATACGTCCACGACAACCTGCGCGACGGCGCCGCGATTGCATTCGCCCACGGGCTGAACGTGCATTTCGGGCTGATCGAGCCGAAGCCCGGCGTCGATGTCATCATGATGGCGCCCAAGGGCCCCGGCCACACCGTGCGCGGCGAATACACCAAGGGCGGCGGTGTGCCCTGCCTGGTCGCCGTCCACCAGGACGCGACCGGCCGCGCCATGGATCTGGGCCTGTCCTATTGCTCGGCCATCGGTGGCGGGCGCTCGGGGATCATCGAGACCAACTTCCGCCAGGAATGCGAGACCGACCTGTTCGGCGAGCAGGCGGTGCTGTGCGGCGGGCTGGTCGAGCTGATCCGCATGGGCTTCGAGACGCTGGTCGAGGCCGGGTATGAGCCCGAGATGGCCTATTTCGAGTGCCTGCACGAGGTGAAGCTGATCGTGGACCTGATCTACGAAGGCGGCATCGCCAACATGAACTATTCGATCTCGAACACCGCGGAATACGGCGAATACGTCAGCGGCCCGCGCGTCCTGCCCTACGAGGAAACCAAGGCGCGGATGAAGGAAGTGCTGCGCGACATCCAGACCGGCAAGTTCGTGCGCGACTTCATGCAGGAAAACGCCGTCGGCCAGCCGATGTTCAAGGCCACCCGCCGCCTGAACGACGAGCACCAGATCGAGCAGGTCGGCGAAAAGCTGCGCGCGATGATGCCGTGGATTTCCAAGGGCAAGATGGTGGACAAGGCGCGCAACTGATCGCGCCGCCGCCGGACCGGGGCTTTGCCCCGGGCCACTGCCGTGGCCTTCCTTGCTGAAAACGGTCCACCGGACCGTTTTCCGGGCGCTCGGAAGCCCGCGGGATATTTACAGACAGAAGATCAAGGGGCGCTTCGGCGTCCCTTTTTCTTACAGGTCGTTATGGGCGTTCAGCAATTCGGCGGCGCTGACCGTGCGACCGCTGGGCAGGCGGCACAGATCGGCGCGGCGGCCCTTTTCCATGCGCAGGATGACGGTGCCGCCGCTGCGCTGGCAGTAATGCGCCGCCGGATCGACCAGCGCCGCCGCCGCCCCCGTGGCCGGGGGTTTCGGTGCGGGCGAGCCGCAGGCGGCAAGCAGAAAAAGGGCCGGGGTCAGCGCGGCAAGCGGCATCGGCAGGCGGGTCATGGCGGTGGTTCCTCTGGTCGTCCGCGGACAGACTGCCGGTCATGAGCCGCCGAGGCAAGACGCGGGCCTATTCCTCGGTCACGTCGATGACGCCCTCGACTGCGCGCAGCGCCTGTCGCATCCGCGGCGTGACCGGGACATCGGGGGCGACCTCGACGTCATAGACGGTGTTGCCGTCGCGCACCCGCATCAGCAGCGGCCCCCGCCCCCGGGCCGAGACCGAGATTTCGGCGCTGGCCTCGCGCAGCCGGTCGAGCACCGCGACCGCGGTCCTTGCATCGGCGATCTCGACCGCGAGCTGCCCCGAGCCGGCATCGGCCACCGCGTCCTCAAGCAACTGCACTCCGCGCGCCAGCATCTTGACCTGATCCCCCGAGGGTTCCGCGTTCACGGTCAGCAGCACGTTCGTGCCGGGTTCCAGCAGATTGCGGTGGGCATCCAGCACGTCGGAAAACACCGTCGCCTCGAACAGGCCGGTGGGGTCGGACAGGGTGACAAAGGCATAGCGCGTGCCCTTGGCGGATTTCTTTTCCGCCCGCGCCGCCACGGTGCCGGCGATCTGGGCGACCAGCGGGCCGTCGGCGGCAGCGGATTCGACCTCGGCCAGCGTCATGGCGTTCTTGCGTTTCAGCGCGGCAAGGTAATCGTCCAGCGGGTGGCCCGACAGGTAGAACCCGATCGCCAGCCGTTCCTCGGCCAGTTTCTCGGCCGGCATCCAGACCGGGGCCAGTGCCGGACGCGGCGGCGGCAGATCCTCGCCGCCCCCGAACAGCGAGGACTGGCTGGACTGCGCGGCCTCTTGCACGGCCGAGGACCACGCGACCAGCCCGTCCAGCGATTTCAGCGCCCGGGCGCGGTTCGGTTCCAGCATGTCGAAGGCCCCGGCGCGGGCCAGCATTTCCAGCGCCCGCTTGCCGATCTGGCGCATGGGCACCCGGCGGGCAAAGTCGTGCAGATCGGCAAAGGGGCGGTCGCCGCGGGATTCGACCAGCACCCGCATCGCCTCGACGCCCACGTTTTTCAGCGCGCCCAGCGCATAGACGATGCGCCCCTCGACCACGCTGAAACGGGGCTGGCTGCGGTTGACGCAGGGGGGGATCACCTCGATCCCCATGCGGTCGACCTCGCGCCGGTAGATCGCCAGCTTGTCGGTCAGGTGGATGTCGCAGTTCATCACCGCGGCCATGAATTCCACCGGGTGGTTGGCCTTGAGCCAGGCGGTCTGGTAGCTGACCACCGCATAGGCGGCGGCGTGGGATTTGTTGAACCCGTAGTTGGCGAATTTTTCCAGCAGGTCAAAGACCTCGCCCGCCTTCTTTTCGTCCACCCCCTGCGATTTCGAGCCCTGAACGAATTTCGGGCGCTCCTTGGCCATTTCCTCGGCGATCTTCTTGCCCATGGCGCGGCGCAGCAGGTCGGCGCCGCCAAGGCTGTAGCCGGCCATGACCTGCGCGATCTGCATCACCTGTTCCTGATAGACGATGATGCCCTGGGTTTCGGCAAGGATATGGTCGATCGAGGGGTGGATGGATTCCAGTTCCCGCGCGCCGTTCTTGACGTCGCAATAGACCGGGATGTTTTCCATCGGGCCGGGGCGATACAGGGCGACCAGCGCCACGATGTCCTCGATGCAGGTGGGGCGCATCCGGCGCAGCGCGTCCATCATCCCCGAGCTTTCCACCTGGAACACCGCGACCGTGCGGGCGCTGGCGAACAGGCGATAGGTGGCCTCGTCATCCAGCGGGATCAGGTTGATTTCATCCACGGCACCCGCAGGAGGGTCGTAAAGCTGCCGCCCGTCGGCCGCGATATGCAGGTGCCGGCCGCCGGCGCGGATCAGGTCCACGGCGTTCTGGATCACCGTCAGGGTTTTCAGGCCGAGGAAGTCGAACTTGACCAGCCCGGCCTGTTCCACCCATTTCATGTTGTATTGCGTGGCCGGCATGTCCGATCCGGGGTCGCGATACAGCGGCACCAGCCGGTCCAGCGGCCGGTCCCCGATCACCACCCCCGCCGCGTGGGTCGAGGCGTTGCGCAGCAGCCCCTCGACCTGTGCGGCGTAATCCAGCATCCGGCGGACGTTTTCCTCGGCCGCCGCGGCCTCGCGCAGGCGGGGTTCGTCGGCCAGCGCCTTGGTGATGGACACCGGCTTGACGCCCTCGACCGGGATCATCTTGGACAGGCGGTCGCGCTGCGGAAAGCCCATGCCCAGCACGCGGCCCACGTCATGCACCGCCGCCTTGGACAGAAGCGCGCCAAAGGTGATGATCTGCCCCACCTTGTCGCGACCGTATTTTTCCTGGACGTAGCCGATGACCTCTTCGCGCCGGTCCATGCAGAAGTCGATGTCGAAGTCGGGCATCGACACCCGTTCCGGGTTCAGGAAGCGTTCAAACAGCAGCGAGTAGCGCAGCGGGTCAAGGTCGGTGATGGTCAGCGCATAGGCCACCAGCGACCCCGCGCCCGAGCCGCGGCCGGGGCCGACCGGGATCCCCTGCCCCTTGGCCCATTTGATGAAATCGGCGACGATCAGGAAATAGCCGGGAAAGCCCATCTGCTCGATGATGCCCAGCTCGAAGTCCAGTCTTGCGTGATAGTCCTCGACGCTGACGGCGTGAGGGATGACGGCAAGGCGGGCCTCAAGCCCCTCGCGCGCCTGACGGCGCAGTTCCTCGACCTCGTCATCGGCGAAACGGGGCAGGATCGGCTTGTGGCGGCTGACCGCAAAGGCGCAGCGGCGGGCGATTTCCACGGTGTTGGCGGTGGCCTCGGGCAGGTCGGCGAACAGCGCCAGCATCTCGGCCGCCGACTTGAAATCGTGGTTGGCGGTCAGCCGGCGGCGCGGGGCGGACTGGTCCACCATCGCGCGTTCGCGAATGCAGATCAGCGCGTCATGGGCGCCGAACATCCTGGGGTCGGGGAAATACACGTCGTTGGTGGCGACCAGCGGCAGGTCCAGCGCATAGGCGAGGTCGATCATCCCGCCTTCGCTGGCGGCCTCGGCCGGCATCAGCTGGCCGTTGTCCTGCATGTGGCGTTGCAGTTCCACATACAGCCGGTCGCCGAACATCGCCGCCAGATCGCGCAGGTGCGATTCGGCGTCCGCCAGCTTGCCCGCGGCCGCCAACTGCCCCAGCGGCCCGCCCGCGCCGCCGGTCAGGCAGATCAGCCCGGCCGAACGCTCGGCCAGTTCGGCCATGGTCACATGCGGGAAATCGCGCGGAGGCGTGACGTAAAGGCAGGTGGACAGCGACATCAGGTTCATCCAGCCCGCCTGGTCCTGCGCCAGCAGCACCACCGGCCCGCAGGCCGCCCCCGCGTCCAGCGTGACCTGACAGCCGACGATGGGCTGCACGCCCTCGTCCAGCGCCTTGACCGAGAACTCCAGCGCCGCGAACAGCGCGTTGGTGTCGGTCAGCGCCACCGCGGGCATCCCGTGCTTCGCGGCCATTCCCGGCAGTTTCTTGACGGGAATCGCGCCTTCCAGCAGCGAATGTTCGGAATGGCAGCGCAGGTGGATGAATTTGGGCAGGTCGGTCATGGGCGGGAACCTAGCACCCGGCTGCGGGCTGCGCGAGGTGGCGCGCGCATCCTTGCTGCGCTATCCCGCAGCGGCGATTTGGCCGGAACCCACGAAGACAGTCTCAACGCCTGCCGGGGTAATACAGGGCGGATTGGGCGATTGTGCAAAGGTGGAAACAGGCTAACCTGCCAAAAAGACAACGGGGATGGCGTGACAACAAGCGAATTGTTCCGGGCCGACGGCCTGTCGAAAACCTATCCGGGTGTGCGCGCGAATGACGACGTGTCGTTTTCCGTCGCCGCGGGGGAAATCCACGCCCTGCTTGGCGAAAACGGCGCCGGGAAATCGACGCTGGTCAAGACGATCTACGGGCTGATCCGCCCGGATGCGGGGCTGATGTGGCTGAACGGCACCCCTCATGCGCCGGCTGATCCCCATGCGGCGCGGGCGGCAGGCGTGGGCATGGTGTTCCAGCATTTCAGCCTGTTCGACGCGCTGACCGTTGCCGAAAACATTGCGCTGGGGATGGATGCGCCGCCGCCCCGCGCCGATCTGTCGCGCCGCATCACGCAGGTCAGCGCCGCCTATGGCCTGCCGCTGAACCCGGCGCGGCGCATCGAATCCCTGTCGGCAGGCGAACGCCAGCGGGTGGAAATCGTGCGCTGCCTGCTGGGCGAGCCCCGGCTGCTGATCATGGACGAACCCACCAGCGTGCTGACCCCGCAAGAGGCCGAGATCCTGTTCGCCACCCTGCGCCAGCTGGCCGCTCAGGGCACCGCGATCCTGTATATCAGCCACAAGCTGGACGAGATCCGCACCCACTGCGACCGCGCCACCATCCTGCGGCAGGGTCGCGTGGTCGGCACGGTGAACCCGCGCGACCATTCCGCCCGCGAGCTTGCCGCGATGATGGTGGGGGCGGAAATGCGGCTGGTCGACCGCTCGGGGCGGCAGGCGGGCGAGGTGGTGCTGACGGTCGCCGGGCTGACCTCGGCGCCGGCGACCGAGGGGACCTCGCTGCACGATGTCGGTTTTCAGGTCCGCGCGGGTGAAATCCTGGGCATCGGCGGCGTCGCCGGCAATGGGCAAGAGGAACTGATCGCCGCGCTGTCGGGCGAAACCACCGGCCGCCCCGGCACCGTGCTGCTGGACGGGAACGACCTGTCCGCGCAAGGCCCGGAACCGCGCCGCCGCGCCGGGCTGCTGACCGCCCCCGAAGATCGGCTGGGCCATGCCGCGGTGCCGGAGATGAGCCTGACCGAAAACGCTATCCTGACCGGCGCGACCCGCCAGCGGCTGCAACGCCACGGCATCATCGACCACCGCGCCGCCCGCCGCTTTGCCGAAACCATCATCGCCGATTTCGACGTGCGCACCCCCGGCCCCGCCACCGCCGCCGGGGCGCTGTCGGGCGGCAATCTGCAAAAATTCGTCATCGGCCGGGAAATCCTGCAAGACCCGCGCGCGCTGGTGGTGAACCAGCCGACCTGGGGGGTGGACGCGGGCGCCGCCGCCGCGATCCGGCAGGCGCTGCTGGACCTGGCCGGGCGCGGCGCCGCGGTGGTGGTGATCAGCCAGGACCTCGACGAGCTGCTGGAACTGTCCGACCGCTTTGCCGCGCTGAATGCCGGCCGACTGTCGGCGCCGGTCCCGACCGAGGGGCTGACGCTGGAACAGATCGGGCTGATGCTGGGCGGCGCCCACGGGATGGAGGTCGCCCATGTTGCGGCTTGAGCCCCGGGCCTCGACGCCGTGGTGGCTGGCCGTCGTCTCGCCGCTGATGGCGGTGGTGGCGACGATGGTCGCGGGGGGCGTGCTGTTCGCGCTGATGGGGTTCGACCCGGTAGCCTCGATCCGCACCATCTTCTGGGACCCGTTGTTCGGCCCGGCGTCCGGCTATTCGCGCCCGCAACTGCTGGTCAAGGCCGGGCCGCTGGTCCTGATCGCCTCGGGCCTGGCCATCGGGTTCCGCGCCGGCATCTGGAACATCGGGGCCGAGGGGCAATACATCATCGGCGGCATCTGCGGCGCGGCGGTGGCGCTGGCCGCTTATCCGGCCGAAGGGGCGTGGATTTTCCCCGCCATGGTGATCGCGGGCGCGGCCGGGGGCTGGGCCTGGGGGATGATCCCCGCGACCCTGCGCAACTGGACGGGGGCGTCGGAAATCCTGGTGTCGCTGATGCTGGTCTATGTGGCGCAACGGGTGGCGGCGTGGATGGCCTTTGGCCCGATGCGCAGCCCCGAAGGCTTCGGAATGCCCGGCTCGCGCAACCTGCAACATTACCCCTCGGCCGCGAACCCGGAACTGATCGCGGGCACCGGCGCGCATTGGGGGGTGGTCGCGGCGGCGCTGGCGGTGCTGGCGACCTGGTTCCTGATGAGCCGCCATATCCGCGGCTTCCGCATCCGCGTGGCCGGGCTGGCGCCGCGGGCCGCGCGCTTTGCCGGCGTGCGCCCGGAAACGCTGGTGGCGTTCTGCCTTGGGTTATCCGGCGCTCTGGCCGGGATGGCGGGGTTGTTCGAGGTTTCCGGCCCCGGCGGGCAGATCACCGACAGCTTCGGGTCCGGCTACGGCTTCACCGCAATCATCGTGGCGTTCCTGGGCCGGCTGCATCCGCTGGGGATACTGCTGGCCGGGCTGCTGCTGGCGCTGACCTATATCGGCGGGGAACTGGCGCAGCTGATGCTGCAACTGCCCGCCGCCACCGTGCAGGTCTTTCAGGGGATGCTGCTGTTCTTCCTGCTGGGTTTCGACACGCTGACCCGATACCGCCTGCGCTGGGGAGGTGCGAAATGATCGGCTGGACCACATTGCTGCTGCTGATGTCGGCGGCGACCCCCATCCTGTTCGCCGCCCTGGGCGAGACCATCGCCGAACGTTCGGGCGTGCTGAACCTGGGGGTCGAGGGGATGATGATTACCGGCGCACTGGCCGGTTTCGCCACCGCCCACGCCACCGGCAGCCCGCTGGCCGGGTTCGTCGCCGGCGCGCTGGCGGGGGCCGCGATCTCGCTGATCTTCGGGGTGCTGACCCAGTATCTGCTGACTAACCAGGTGGCGACCGGGCTGGCGCTGACCATGTTCGGGCTGGGGCTGACCGCGATGTTCGGCCGCCCGTATGAAGGCGTCAAGGCGCCCGCGATGCCGTGGGGGCCGCTGGGGGTGAACTGGGTGGTGTGGCTGGGGCTGGCGCTGGTGCCGCTGACCTGGTTCGTGCTGAACCGCACCCGCCGCGGGCTGATCCTGCGCGGGGTGGGCGAAAACCACGACGCGGCCCACGCGCTTGGCTACAAGGTGCGGCTGGTGCGGCTGGCCGCCATCGCCATCGGCGGCGCCCTGGCCGGGATCGGCGGCGCCTATGTCTCGATCGCGACCGTGCTGCAATGGACCGAGGGCATGACCGCCGGCGCCGGCTGGATCGCGCTGGCCATCGTGGTTTTCGCGGGGTGGAGCCCGTGGGGCGTGCTGGCCGGCGCCTGGCTGTTCGGCGGCGTCGCCGTGCTGCAACTGCGGTTGCAGGCCGCCGGGGTGGCGGTGCCGGTGCAACTGCTCAGCATGGCGCCCTATCTTGCCACGATCGCCGTGCTCGTGATCATATCCGCGCGGCAGAAATACCGCGGCCGCGGCAGCGCCGCGCCCGGCTCGCTGGGGCGCCCGTTCCACGCTACAAGATGATAACGACCCGACAGAGGAGAGTCCGATGAACCGCAGAACCCTTTTGGCCTCGGCCGCCACGCTGGCGCTGACGGCCATGCTGCCCGCGCTGGCCCCGGTGGCGGCGCAGGCGCAGGGCACCCCGATTCCCGAAGGCGAAAAGCTCAAGATCGGGTTCATCTATGTCGGCCCGGTGGGCGACGGCGGCTGGTCCTACCAGCACGACCTGGGCCGCAAGGCGATCGAGGCGCATTTCGGCGACCGGGTCGAGACCAGCTATATCGAAAGCGTCCCCGAAGGGGCGGACGCCGAGCGCGCCCTGACCCAGCTGGCGCTGGCCGGCAACAAGCTGATCTTCGCCACCAGCTTCGGCTTCATGGACGCGGTCATCAACACCGCCGCCAAGTTCCCGGACGTGAAATTCGAGCACGCTACCGGCTACAAGCGCGCCGAGAACGTGGCCACCTATGACGCCCGCTTCTACGAAGGCCGCGCCGTCATGGGCACCATCGCCGGGATGATGACCAAGACCAACAAGATCGGCTTCATCGGCTCGTTCCCGATCCCCGAGGTAATGCAGGGCATCAACTCGACCTTCATCCACATCCGCAAGGTGAACCCGGATGCCGAGCTGAAGGTGGTCTGGGCCTACACCTGGTTCGACCCCGCGAAAGAGGCCGACGCCGCATCCGCGCTGCTGGCCGAAGGGGTGGACGTGATCCTGCAACACACCGATTCCACCGCGCCGCTGGCCAAGCTGCAGGAAAAGGGCGGCATCGGCTTTGGCCAGGCCTCGGACATGGCGGCGTTCAAGCCCACGCCCCGGGTCAGTGCGATCATCGACAACTGGGAACCTTACTACATCAAGCGGGTGGGAGAGGTGCTGGACGGCACCTGGGCCTCGCATGGCGTCTGGCTGGGGATCAAGGACGGCGAGGTCGGCATCGGCGAGATCACCGAGGCCGTCCCCCCCGAGGTCAAGGCCGCGGCCGAGGCCGTGCGCGACCAGATCGCCGGCGGCTATCACCCGTTCACCGGCCCGCTGAACAAGCAGGACGGCAGCGCCTGGCTGGCCGAGGGCCAGACCCCGACCGACGAGGAACTGGCCTCGATGGATTTCTTTGTCGAGGGAATCGCCGCGCAGATCCCGCGCTGAGGCAGCCGGTGGAAATGCAGGAAGGGCGGGCCACGTTGGCCCGCCCTTTTTCGTTCATCAAGGGGCGTGGCGGCCCCTGCACCGTTGCAACGGGGGCTGTCTGCCCCCGCGCGGCCTGCGGCCGCTTCCCCCGAGGATATTTGAGACCGCCCGAAGCGGCTGGCCGGGTGTGGAGGCGGCGCGGTCAGTCCAGATGCGACTGGATGAACCACAGGTCCTTGTCGAGCTGGCGCGACACCTCGGTCAGGATGTCGGCGCTGTCGGCGTCGCCGGCCTCGTCCACCCTGTCGATGGCCCCGCGCAGCCGTTCGCCGAATGTGCGCATCCGGGTAGAGACCTGCTTGAGGTGGTCCGCGACCTTGGTCACGTCGGTCGGATAGGGCGGCAGGGACGTCGCGCGCGCGACTTCCTCGACCGTGCCCATGGCGGTGCCGTCAAGCTGCTGGATCCGCTCGGCCATTTCGTCGACGCCGGGGTCCAGCCGCGCCTTGACCTGATCCATCAGTTCATGCACCGCGATGAAATTCGGGCCGCGCATGTTCCAGTGCGCCTGTTTCAATGCCATCGACAGCGCCAGCCCATCGCTCATGCAGGCTTGCAGTTCGGTAATCGCGGTCTTGCGGGCGTTGTCTTCCAGCCCGGCGAGCTTCACAGCCATCTCGGCCTCCTTGTGTCTTCGTCGGGACAACATGGGGGGCGCGGCAATGGTTCCACCCGTTCGTTGCATGGCGCCCATGCGAAAACGGCGCCCCCGCAGGGACGCCGTCAATCATGCAGAATATTCGCGGTCCGAAATCAGGCGGTGGCCTGCTGGATGAATTTCACCGCATCGCCAAAGGTCTGGATCGTCTCGGCGGCGTCGTCCGGGATCTCGATGCCGAACTCTTCCTCGAAGGCCATGACCAGTTCGACGGTGTCCAGCGAATCGGCGCCCAGATCGTCGATGAACGAGGCGGTCTCGGTGACCTTTTCCTCTTCGACGCCCAGATGCTCGACAACGATCTTCTTCACGCGATCAGCGATGTCGCTCATGTCTCGTTCCTCAGTTACGGGCACTCCGCCCGGATGCAGCCAGGCACGCCCGGCGACAAGCCGCGGGCGGGTCCCGACGGCCTTGAAGTGGGGATATAGCAACGCGGTCGTGATCCGCAACCGGTTTCGCGCACCCCGTCAAACCATCGCCATGCCGCCGTTGACGTGCAGCGTGGCGCCGGTGACATATGCCGCCTGCGGGCTGGAAAGATACAGCACGGCGGCGGCGATCTCGTCGGGGCGACCCATGCGACCGGCGGGAATCTGCCCAAGGATGCGCGCTTTCTGGTCATCGGTCAGCGCGTCGGTCATCGACGTCTCGATAAAGCCGGGAGCGACGCAGTTGACGGTGATCCCGCGGCTGGCGACCTCGTAGGCCAGGCTTTTCGACATGCCGACCAGCCCGGCCTTGGCGGCGGCGTAATTGCCCTGCCCGGGGTTGCCGGTCTGCGCGACGACCGAGGTGATCGACACGATCCGCCCCCAGCGTGCCTTCATCATCCCACGCAGCACCCCGCGCGCCAGCCGGAAGGACGAGGTCAGGTTCACTTCGAGCACCTGCGCCCATTCTTCGTCCGACATCCGCATGAACAGGTTGTCACGGGTGATTCCGGCATTGTTGACCAGGATATCGACCGAACCCATCGCCTCGGCCGCCTGTTTCGGCAGCGCCTCGACCGCGCTGGCATCGCCCAGATTCGCCGTCACCACATGGGCGCGCGCCCCCAGCCGGGCCGCCAGTTCCTGCAAGGGCGCCTCGCGCGTGCCCGACAGCGCCACCGCCGCCCCCGCCGCATGCAGCGCCGAGGCGATGGCCGCGCCGATCCCGCCCGAGGCCCCGGTGACCAGGGCGTTCCTGCCCGTCAGATCAAACATCCGCTTCTCTTTCTTCGTTGCCCGAATATCCCCGAGCCCGGGGCAGCGCCCGGTCCGGTATCACGATTTGAGCGCCTCGATATCCGCCGGCGCGCCGACTGCGCGGGTCGTCGTCCCCGGAGCGATCCGCTTGATCATCCCGGACAGCGCCTTGCCGGCGCCGATTTCCCAGAACTCGGTAACGCCCTGCGCGGCCATGAACTGCACCGACTCGCGCCAGCGGACCGCGCCGGTGACCTGTTCGACCAGCAGCTGCCGGATGGCGCCGGTTTGCAGCACCGGCTCGGCGCGGACGTTGGCGACCAGCGGCACGGCCGGCTCATTGATCTCGACCCCGGCCAGCGCCTCGGCCATCACGGTGGCGGCGGGCTGCATCAGCGCGCAGTGGAAGGGCGCCGACACCGGCAGCATCAGCGCGCGCTTGGCGCCGCGTTCCCTGGCCAGCGCGGCGGCGCGTTCGACGGCAGCCTTGTGCCCCGAGATCACCACCTGCGCCGGGTCGTTGTCGTTGGCGGCCTGGCAGACCTCGTCCCCCGCCGCCTCGCGGGCGATTTCCTCGACCTGCGCCAGGTCCAGCCCCAGGATCGCGGCCATGGCCCCCACCCCCACCGGCACCGCATCCTGCATCGCGGTGCCGCGGATGCGCAGCAGCCTTGCGGTGTCGGCCAGGCTGATCGCGCCGGCAGCGCACAGCGCCGAGTATTCGCCCAGAGAATGCCCGGCGACATAGGCCGCGTCGGTGACGGCGAAACCCTCGGATTCCAGGGCGCGCATCGCCGCGACCGAGGTCGCCATCAGCGCCGGCTGGGCGTTGCGGGTCAGGGTCAGGGTGTCGGCGTCGCCTTCCCAGATCAGCGCCGAAAGGTTTTCGCCCAGCGCCTCGTCCACCTCGTCGAAGACGGCCTTGGCGGCCGGCCAGGTCTCGGCCAGCGCGCGGCCCATGCCGATGGTCTGGGCACCCTGCCCCGGAAAGACGAAAGCCCGCATGATCGGTCCTGTTGCTGTTGCATTTCGGCGGGGATAGCC
>JAZIHR010000026.1:0-25443 GCA_036678445.1 Alphaproteobacteria bacterium | reverse complement strand
GCCCCGCCGCCTCCGGCCTGACCGGGGGTTTCCTTTCGTCCCTGCCTGCCCTATACGCGCCCGATCCTCTCGCACCGAATCGGGCGGACACTCCACGGGCCTGTGCTGGACGACATCCCGGCCTGCGCCATCACCCTTTTGTTCAGGAGACCACGATGTCGATCACCGTTGAAGAAAAAGCCCGCGTCATGGGCGAATATGCCACCAAGAAAGGCGACACCGGCTCGCCCGAGGTGCAGGTGGCCATCCTCAGCTCGCGCATCGCGACGCTGACCGAGCATTTCAAGACCCACAAGAAGGACAACCACTCGCGTCGTGGCCTTCTGATGATGGTCGCGCAGCGCCGCAAGCTGCTGGACTATCTCAAGCGCAAGGACGAGCAGCGCTATACCGACCTGATTGCGCGCCTGGGTCTGCGCCGCTGAATTCGCGCATATCGCGCATGGACTGGAAACGCCCGCGGCAAAAGGCTGCGGGCGTTTTTCATTAACGGGTAAACCGTTAAAATGCCGTAAATTCGAATCTGGATTCCGGGGGGCGGCGTCCTAATGATCGGGCTGTAGTCAGTCGGAGCATACGCCATGTTGATCAATACGACCCTCAAGACCATCGGATCGCTGCTGGGCATCGGCCCGGTGAACGGTCCCGTCGCCGCGACCGCGACCACCCCGGCCGCCACGCCGGCGGGATCGTCGGGTTCGCCATCCCCGCCGCAGGCCGCCGCCACGGCGCCGCTTCCCCCGCTGGGCGAGGCTGCGCGGTTCGATTTTTCGCCCGGGGCCGTGCCGGCGACGCACCTCCCTGCCGCCACGGTTGCCGGCGGTGCCGTGACGGCTGCGGGCCCGACCCTGACCACGGGCGCGCGGGTGACAGAGGATGTGGCGGCCGGGATGCGCGCCGCCACCGCTCGCCCCGCCGCCGTGGATCCGGGGGACGAGGCCGCGGCCCGTGCCTGGGCCATCCGGGCACAGGCCGACGAAACCAGCCTGGACATGATCATCCGCATCGCCAAGCTGACCGACCGCCCGTGGCCGACCGACAAGGCGGTAGAGGCCGCACGCCAGGCCGATGAGGCCGCCACCGAAAGAAAGACGCTGGCCGTCGCCTGACCTCTTTCCTTGCGACAGTCGGCGCTTGCGGGCGGCACCCTTTGCGGCATGCCGCCCGTTCCGATTCCGGGTGGTTCCGCAAGCTGTCGAATCCCTTTCCTTGCGCCGCATTTTCCGCTATGGCCCGCCAATCTGTGACGTGCGGCCAGCCCCCGGCCGTGTGCAAAGGATAGGGGGCGGCGGCAATGGGGCCGCCACATGACACGGGCGACCGGAGGGCCGGAACGCCCAGAGGAAATCATATGTTCGACGAAGTGAAGAAATCGATTCAGTGGGGCCAGGAAACCCTGACGCTGGAAACGGGCAAGGTTGCCCGTCAGGCCGACGGCTCGGTCATCGCCACGCTGGGCGAGACCTCGGTCATGGCCAACGTGACTTTCGCGAAAGAGCCGAAGCCGGGCCAGGACTTCTTTCCCCTGACCGTGCATTATCAGGAAAAATACTACGCGGCCGGCAAGATTCCCGGCGGGTTCTTCAAGCGCGAGGCGCGGCCCACCGAAAAGGAAACCCTGACCGCGCGGCTGATCGACCGTCCGATCCGCCCGCTGTTCGCCCCCGGTTTCAAGCACGAAGTGCTGGTCATGTGCACGGTGCTGTCGCATGATCTGGTCAACGACCCCGACATCGTCGCGATGATCGCCGCCTCTGCCGCGCTGACGCTTTCGGGCGTGCCCTTCATGGGCCCGATCGCCGGTGCCCGCGTTGGTTTCGCCAACGGCGAATACGTGCTGAACCCCGAGGTCGCCGACATGGACCGCCTGCGCTCGAACCCCGAGCAGCGGCTGGACCTGGTGGTCGCCGGCACCCGCGACGCGGTGATGATGGTCGAATCCGAAGCCTATGAGCTGACCGAAGAGGAAATGCTCGGCGCGGTGAAATTCGGCCACGAGCAGATGCAGCCGGTGATCGACCTGATCGTCGATCTGGCCGAAGCCGCCGCGAAAGAGCCCTTCCCCTTCCAGTCGCCGGATTACTCGGCGCTGTATGCGCGCGTGCAGGCGCTGGGCGAGGCCGACATGCGCGCCGCCTATGCGATCCGCGACAAGGGCGAACGCCGCGACGCCATCGAGGCCGCGCAGCTCAAGATCAAGGACGGCCTGACCGAGGACGAACTGGCTGACCCCAACCTCGGCTCGGCGCTGAAAAAGCTGGAATCCGGCATCCTGCGCGGCGACATCATCCGCGGCGGCGCCCGGATCGACGGCCGCGACAACCGCACCGTGCGCGCGATCGAGTCCGAAGTCGGCGTGCTGCCGCGCACCCACGGCTCGGCGCTGTTCACCCGCGGGGAAACCCAGGCGCTGGTCGTCACCACGCTGGGCACCGGCGACGATGAACAGATCATCGACGCGCTGCACGGCAATTTCCGCGAAAACTTCCTGCTGCACTACAACTTCCCGCCCTATTCCGTGGGCGAGGTCGGCCGTGTGGGCAGCCCCGGCCGTCGCGAGATCGGCCACGGCAAGCTGGCCTGGCGCGCGTTGCAGGCGGTGCTGCCCAGCCCGACCGATTTCCCCTACACCATCCGCGTGGTGTCCGAGATCACCGAATCCAACGGCTCGTCGTCGATGGCCTCGGTCTGCGGCGGTTCGCTGTCGATGATGGACGCTGGCGTGCCGCTGAAGGCGCCGGTCGCGGGCGTGGCCATGGGGCTGGTGCTGGAAGACGCCGACAACTGGGCGGTGCTGACCGACATCCTGGGCGATGAGGATCACCTGGGCGACATGGACTTCAAGGTCGCGGGGACCGAGGCGGGCATCACCAGCCTGCAAATGGACATCAAGGTCCAGGGCATCACCCCGGCGATCATGGAACAGGCGCTGGCGCAGGCGAAAGACGGCCGGATGCACATCCTGGCCGAGATGGGCAAGGCCCTGACCGAAGGCCGGCACGAGTTCAGCGCCCACGCCCCGCGGATCGAGACGATGACCATCCCCACCGACAAGATCCGCGAAGTGATCGGCTCGGGCGGCAAGGTCATCCGCGAGATCGTCGAGGTCTCGGGCGCCAAGGTCGACATCAACGACGACGGCACCATCAAGATCGCCTCGGCCAATGCCGACGCCATCAAGAAGGCCTACGACATGATCCACTCGATCGTGGCCGAGCCCGAAGAGGGCCAGATCTACACCGGCAAGGTGGTGAAGCTGGTCGATTTCGGCGCCTTCGTGAACTTCTTCGGCAAGCGCGACGGCCTGGTCCACGTGTCCCAGATCGCCAACCGCCGCCTGACCCACCCCAACGAGCTGCTGAAAGAGGGGCAAGAGGTTAAGGTCAAGCTGCTGGGCTTCGACGACCGCGGCAAGGTGCGCCTGGGCATGAAGATGGTCGACCAGGAAACCGGCGAGGAGATCTCGGCGGAGAAGCGGGATGAGTCGGCCGAGGGCTGATCGGCCCTTGCAAATTTGCCTCAAATGCCCCCAAGAAATTGGGGGCATTTTCTATTGCCACGGGAAGGGCAGTTGTGGCTGAACTCGCATCATTATGGATAGGGAAAGAGCTAGGCTGCATTGAGGTGGCTAGCTTGCAGTCAATGCTACGTTACGGAGATTGCGTCACGGTATTTTCACCGCAACCCTTGGATAAATTACCAAAGGGTGTAGCTTGGAGGGACGCAAATGAAATCTTTCCTTCGCAGCGCATTTTAAGATATACTGGCAATGGAAGTCCCGCAATACACGCTAATCTTTTCAGGTATGCTCTGCTAGAGAAAACCAATATGGTTTGGGTGGACTTGGATATCATCGCCTTGCGCCCTTTCGATTATTCTTCTCCCTGGATTTTCGGTTATGAAGATAAGCACACAGTTAACAATGCTGTTCTTCGTTTGCCTAAAGACAGCGAAACGCTACGTCTTCTAAGGAAAATTCGTCCAGACACAGTGGGATTGCCGCCATTCATGACGGGTATTCGGCGATTAAAGTATAAGCTGCGGACGTTTGGTAGAGGGATGTCCATAGAACGTTGGCCTTGGGGAGCGACGGGTCCTCGCGCCTTGACATATTACTTGCGCCTGACGGGCGAGATCGAGCATGCTTTGCCTGCAAGCGATTTTTATGCGACTCCGCAAGCGGATACCGAGAAATTCCTTATTCCGAATGCTGTCAGCAGAGCTACGCTTCCTCGGAGCGCATACTGTGCCCATTTGTGGGGCAAGGATCTAAGAGCGCTGTTGAATACCAAATATAATGGTCGGGTGCCGGAGGGAAGCTTCCTTGATCTTGCGCTACGGGGTGCTCTTTAATGGATATACCCGTCTTCCTTATTAACCTGGATGGCTCGGACGAGCGGTTGCGCTCCGCTTCAATGCAACTGGATGCAGCTGGTATGTCTTTTCAACGGGTGCCGGCATTCGACGGTCGTGAACTGACCATCGACCGGTTTCCAGATTACGATGCGGAATCCGCCATGCACTACTTGGGCAGGCCGATGCGCGGCGGCGAGATCGGCTGCTATCTCAGTCATCTCGATTGCGCCCGCCGCTTTCTTGCGACCGGCGCCCCCTGCGGCGTTGTGCTGGAAGATGACATGCAGCTTTTGCCCGGATTTACCGACGGGTTACAGCAGGTTCTGGACTGGCTTTCGGCCCATCCGGTCGATTGGGATCTGGTTAACATTGGTGCCAACCGGCACAAGATATTTACTGTTTTATACGGGTTTGATGTGGGCGGCAGCCATCATGACCTGACGCTGGCGCATTATTTTCCCATGACGACGACGGGGGTGATCTGGTCTCGGAAAGGTGCGCAGGCTTTCGTGATGGGGCATCGCACGATCTGGGCTCCGGTCGATAATTATTTTCGCTGGTGGCAGACCCGTGCGGACCGTGGGCTTGCGATCTGGCCCGCGCTGGTCACCACCACGGGCGCAGAAAGTGAAATTGCGGATGCCGGGGCCAATCGACGTTCCGTTGCCGGTCGTCACCCGCTTTACGGCTTGATGAAACAACGGCGCTTACTGACGGACAAGCTGATCGCCTTGCGGCACAAATGGCGCGCGCAGAGGCGGCTGCGTTGAAACCGCGAATAGCCAACCCGCCCTCCACGCGCTAGGACAACCCTGAAAACCATACGAGGAACCATGACCTGCGGCGGGCTCGACATCGGCGGCACCAAGATCGAGGCGCGGTTGTTTGGGCCGGGGATGGAACCGGGCCGCAGCCGGCGGATCGAGACTCCGCGCAGTGATGCCGGGGCGTTCTTTGCGGCGCTGGGTGCTCAGGTCGCGTGGCTGCGCGGGCAGGGCGGGGCGGACCTGCCCATCGGCATCGCCATGTCGGGGGTGGTTCAGCCGGACAGCGGCCTGGTCCGCGCCGCCAACCTGCCGATCAGCGGCGAACACATGGCCGACCGCCTGCGCCAGATTGCCGGGCGGGCGCTGCCGGTGATGAACGACGCCATGGCGCTGGCGTTTTCCGAAGCGAACGGCGGGGCGGGCGCCGCCGAGGGGGCCTCGGTCGCGCTGGTGCTGGGCACGGGGCTGGCGGCGGGGCTGTGCCTTGACGGCCGCCCGGCGCCTCGCCACGGCGGCATCGCGGTCGAGCTTGGCCATTGCGGGATGCCGGCGCGGGCCTTGGCGCGGCACGGGCTGGGGCTGTGGCCCTGCGGCTGCGGGCGGCAGGGCTGCATCGAAAGCTACGTCGCCGGGCCGGGGCTGGCACGGCTGGCGGAAACCATGGGGCAGGCGGGCGATGCGCAGGCGCTGGCCGCGCGTGACGACCCGGCCGCGCGGCAGGTGCTGGCGGCCTGGGCCGATCTGGTCGCCGAGGCGCTGGAGATCCTGCAGATGACCCTTGCCCCGCCGGTGGTGGTGCTGGGCGGCGGGCTGTCGCGGATGCCCGGCGTGGTGGCGCGGCTGGAACGCGCGCTGGCCCCGCGGCTGATGGCGGGCGTGCCGCCGCCCGCGCTGCGGCTGGCGCGGTTCGGCGACGCCAGCGGGGTGCGCGGCGCGGCGCTGCTGGCGCTGCGCGAGGCCAGGGGGGACGCCGCATGGACATGCTGATCGCGCCTGCGCTGGCTTGGGTGGACGGCGCGCTGCGCCCCGGGCTCGGGCTGCGGCTGCGCGGGGGGCGCATTGCCTCGGTGGCGCCGCTGGCCGGGGCCTCGCCCGACCTGCGCGTGCATCTGGTGATGCCGGGGCCGACCGATTTGCAGGTGAACGGCGGCGGGGGCGCGCTGTTCAACGCACAGCCCTCGGCCGCGGGCATCGCCGCGATCCGCGCCGCGCATCATGGCCTTGGCACCCACGCGATCCTGCCTACCGTGATCACCGACGCCCCCGAGGTGCTGGAGGCCGCCGCCGATGCGGTGATCGCTGCCAAGGGCCAGCCCGGCATCGAGGGCATCCATATCGAGGGCCCCCATATCGCCCCCGAACGCCGCGGCACCCACGATGCCCGCCATATCCGTCCTCTGGATACGCGCACGCTGGCGGTGCTGGAACGGTTGCGCGCGGCTGGCGTGCCGGTGCTGCTGACGCTGGCGCCTGAACTCGCCGACCCTGCGCTGCTGGCGCGGGCGCGGGCGCTGGGGGTGGTGCTGTCGGCCGGGCATTCCTCGGCCAGCGCGGCCGAGGCGGGGGCGGCGTTCGCGCAGGGCGTCACCATGGCCACGCATCTGTTCAACGCCATGCCGCCACTGCACCACCGCGCGCCGGGGCTGGCGGCGGCGGCGATCCTGTCGGATGCCTGGCTGGGGCTGATCGCCGACGGGCTGCATGTGGACTGGACGATGTTGCGGCTGGCGATCGCGGCGCGGCCGCGGCGCGAACAGGGGCGGGGGCGCTGCTTTCTGGTCTCGGACGCGATGCCTACGGTTGGCGGACCGGATGAATTCGCCCTGTATGGCAAGCGCATCCGGTTGGAAAACGGGCGGCTGGTCAACGATCAGGGCGCGCTGGCCGGGGCGCATCTGGACATGCTGACCGCGCTGGCCCGGCTGCACCGGCTGGGGGGCGTCGGCCTGGACGACTGCATCGCCATGGCGACCGACGCGCCGCGTGCCGCGATGGGGTTGGCGCCGCTGCGGATCGCGCCCGGCACGCCCGCCGACGCGGTGGCGGTGCTGGACGAAAACCTGGGCTTTGCCGGCTGGCTGGCCGAGTCTCCCTGACGGATTCGTGCCCTTGCCCGGACCGGGTGCGCCTGCAATGTTGCGCGCATGGTTGACCGGATGCGCTTACGCCCCCTCATGTCGATCGGTCGCGGTGGCGTGCTGGCGCTGGCCGCCGCCCTGACATTGGCTGCGGCCCCTGTCATGGCACAGGTTCCCGGCAGGGGTGGGCCGTCCGCCCAGACCCCGCGCGAGGTGGGGGTGATGGCGCTTGGCCGCGCGACCGTGCCGGTCACCGTCACCCTGCCCGGCCGCGCCGTCGCCTATCAGGAAACCGCCATTCGCCCGCAGGTCGGCGGCGAGATCGTGGAAATCGCCTATCAGCCCGGCCGTCAGGTCAAGGCCGGCACCGTGCTGTTCCGGCTGGACGCCGACCAGCTGTCCGCCACGCTGTCGGCGGCGGAAGCTGCCGTCACCAGCGCCGAGGCCGCGGTCGAGGGCGCCAGCGCCACCGTGGCGCGCTATGACCGGCTGTCGGGCACTGGGGTCAGCCGGGCCGAGCTTGAATCGGCGCAGGTGGCGCTGGCCAATGCCCGCGCCAGCCTGTCGCGGGCCGAGGCGGAACGCGAACTGGCCCGACTGGCAGTGGACCGCACCCAGATCCGCAGCCCCATCGACGGAATCGCCGATATCGCCCGGGTCTCGGTCGGGGATCTGGTCACCGCGAACCAGGCCGACCCGCTGACCACCGTCACCCAGCTGGACCCGATCTATGTCGATGTCACCGAATCGCGCGCCACCGTGCTGCGCAACCGTGAACGCCACGTCCAGGGCACGCTGATCCGTTCCACGGGACCCGAGGCGCAGCTGATCCTTGAAACCGGGCAGGTTCATCCGCAGCCGGGGCAGGTCGTCGCGCCGGGGCGGCAGGTGTCGCCCACCACCGGCACCGTGCCGTTTCGCTGGCAGTTCCCGAACCCCGACCGGCTGATCCTGCCCGGCCAGTTCATCCGTGTGCGCGTGACCATCGGCCAGGTCGAGGGCGTGCTGGTCCCGCAAGGCCCGACCCGGCGCGCCGCCACCGGACAACTGACCGCCTTTGTCGCCCGCGACGGCGTGGCCGACCAGGTGGTGCTGACCGAGGTCGGCACCCACGAGGGCAGCTGGATCGTCACCGAAGGCGTGGCCGAGGGCGACCTGCTGATCCTTGACGGGCTGACCAACCTGAACCATGGGCAGGCGATCACCACCATCCCCGTGACCATCGACGCGCAGGGCGTGGTGCGCGAGGTCGAGCCGGTCACCGCCGCCTCGGGACCTGCGCCTGCGCCCGCCGCCGTGGCGAACTGATGGCACAGTTCTTCATCCACCGCCCGGTGTTTGCCTGGGTGCTGGCGATCGTGACGATGCTGGCGGGGCTGTGGGGGCTGATGAACCTGCCGGTGTCGCAATATCCCGACATCGCGCCGACCACCGTGCGGATCAGCGCCAGCTATCCCGGCGCGACCGCGGCGGCGGTGCAGAACTCGGTCACCACCCAGATCGAGGACACGCTGACCGGGCTGGAAGGGCTGCTGTATTTCGAATCCTCGTCGTTCCAGGGGCGCTCGTCGCTGACGCTGACCTTTGACGACAGCGTGGACCCGACCGATGCGCTGAACGACGTGCAGTCCCGGGTCCGCAGCGTGGAATCGCGCCTGCCCACCCCGGTGCAGACCCGTGGCGTGTCGGTGACGCGCTCGACATCCTCGATCCTGATGGTGGGGGCGCTGGTGTCCGCCGACGGGCGCTATTCCACGGTCGAGCTGGGCAACCTGCTGGAGGAAGTGGTCGAAGGCCCGGTCAAGCGGGTGCCGGGCGTGGGCGGCATCGACATCTTCGGGTCCGGCTACGCGATGCGGATCTGGCTGGATCCGCTGCGGCTGGCGCAATACCAGCTGACGCCGGGCGACATCACCGGGGCGGTGGCGGAACAGAACTCGACGGTCTCGGTCGGGTCGCTGGGCAGCCAGCCGGTAGTGCCGGGCCAGCAGTTCACCGCCAACATGACCGCGCAAAGCCAGCTGACCAGCGTCGAGGATTTCCAGCGCATCCTGCTGCGCACCGGCGAGGACGGCGCCTCGGTCTGGCTGGGCGACGTGGCCGACATCGAGATCGGCCAGCAGGCCTATGGCGCCAACAGCCGCTTCAACGGCGCCAATGCCTCGGGGTTCGGGGTGAACCTGGAAACCGGCGCCAACGCCGTGGATACCGCCGCGGCAGTGCGCAAGGTGCTGGATTCGCTTCAGGTCGCGCTGCCCGAGGGCGTCGCGCTGCGCGTGGCCTACGACACCTCGCCCTTTGTCGAGAAATCCATCGAAAAGGTCTATCACACCCTGTTCGAGGCCGTGGCGCTGGTCATCGCGGTGATCCTGATCTTCTTGCAGAAATGGCGCGCGACCATCATCCCGGTGGTGGTGGTGCCGGTGGTGTTGCTGGGCACTTTCGCGATGCTGTTCGCGCTGGGCTATTCAATCAACACGCTGACCATGTTCGCGATGGTGCTGGCCATCGGGCTGCTGGTCGATGACGCCATCGTCGTGGTCGAAAACGTCGAGCGGCTGATGCACGATCAGGGGCTGGACCCGGTGCGCGCCACCGAAACGGGGATGCGCCAGATCACCGGGGCGCTGATCGGCATTGCGGTGGTGCTGTCGGCGGTGTTCCTGCCCATGGCCTTCATGGCCGGCTCGACCGGGGTGGTTTACCGGCAGTTCTCGGTCACCATCATCACCGCGATGATGCTGTCGCTGGCGGCGGCGATGATCCTGACGCCGTCGCAGACCGCCTCGCTGCTGCGCCCGCATTCGGGCGAGTCGGGGTTTGCCCCCGCCCGCTGGTTCAACCGCGGCTTCGACCGGATCACCCGCTGGTATGTCGCGGTGGTCGCGCGCAGCGTGCGCCATCCGTTCCTTGTCATTCTTGTGCTGGTGCTGATGACCACCGGCGTCTGGCAGTTGTTCCAGCGGATGAACTCGACCTTCCTGCCGACCGAGGATCAGGGCGTGCTGATGGTGCAGATCAACCTGTCCGAAGGCTCGACCACCCAGCAGACCCTGGCCGTGGTGCAAGAGATCGAGGACTATCTGCTGAACGAAGAGCCGGCCGTCGCCTCGACCTTTGGCGCGCTGGGCTTCGGGTTTTCGGGGACCGGGCAGGGGCGGGCGACGCTGTTCGTGCGGCTGAAGGATTTCGCCGAGCGCCCCGACCCCGACCAGTCCGCCGCCGCCATCGTCCAGCGCGCCACCCAGCGCTTCGGCAAGCATCGCGCCGGGCGCATCAACGTCGTGCAGCCGCCGCCGATCCAGGGGCTGGGCAACACCGCCGGGTTCCAGATGTATCTGATCGACCAGTCGGCACAGGGCATTGCCGCGTTGCGCGCCGCCGCCACCCAGCTTGAAGAGGCCGCGCAGGCCGACCCGAGGCTGACCAACATCCGCAGTTCGGGCGACCAGGACGACGCGGCGCTGCGGCTGGACATCGACGCCCAGCGGGCCGAGGCGCTGGGGCTGTCCCTTGCCGACGTGAACGGAATGCTGTCCACCATCTTTGCCGGGCGCGAGGTCAACGACTTTGCCATGGGCGCGACGCTGCGCCCGGTGATCGTGCAGGCGGCGGCGCCGTTCCGGATGCAGCCCGACGACCTGAAATCCTGGTATGCGCGCAACAACAAGGGCGAGATGGTCCCCTTCAGCGCCTTCATGTCCACCCGCTGGGAACCGATCGCGCCCCGCCTGTCGCGGTTCGAGGGCACCGACGCCATCTCGATCAGCGGCAGCGAGGCCCGCGGCACCACCTCGGGGCAGGCGATGGAGGCAATGGAGGAACTGGTCGCCCGGATGCAAGGCGGCTACGGCGTCGCCTGGACGGGGATCAGCTATCAGGAAAGACAGGCGGGCAACCAGGCGCCTTATCTTTACGCGCTGTCGGCGCTGGTGGTGTTTTTGTCACTCGCCGCGCTTTACGAAAGCTGGACGGTGCCGTTTTCGGTGATGCTGGCGGTGCCGGTGGGAGTGCTGGGCGCGGTGGTGGCGGCGCTGCTGTTCGGACAGGCGAATGACGTGTATTTCAAGGTCGGTATCCTGACCACCATCGGGCTGGCCGCCAAGAACGCCATCCTGATCGTCGAGTTCGCCCGCGATCTTGAGGTCGGCGGCCGTTCCACCACCGAGGCCGCGGTCGAGGCCGCCCGCCTGCGGCTGCGCCCGATCCTGATGACCTCGCTGGCCTTCATCCTGGGGGTGACACCGCTGGCGGTGGCTACCGGCGCCGGGGCCGCGGCGCAGAACGCCATCGGCATCGGGGTGATGGGGGGGATGATCTCGGCCACCTTCCTGGGCATCTTCATGGTGCCGGGGTTCTACGTCGCGGTGCGCCGCCTGACCGGAGGCCGGCCGCTGGCCCCCACCCGCCGCAGCGGCGACGCGCCGGGATAAGGCCATGAAAAAGCCGCCGCGAGGGGACGCGGCGGCAGGCAGGTCGTTCCGGCCGGATCAGCCCTTCTTCAGGCAGCGGTTGCCCAGCAGCTCGGCCACCTGCACCGCGTTCAGCGCCGCGCCCTTGCGCAGGTTGTCGCTGACGCACCACAGGTTCAGCCCGTTTTCCACCGTCGGATCCTGGCGGATGCGGCTGATATAGGTGGCATCCTCGCCCGCGGATTCGATCGGGGTGACATAGCCGCCCGGCTCGCGCTTGTCGATGACCAGCACCCCCGGGGCTTCGCGCAGGATGTCGCGAGCCTCGTCCTCGTCCAGGAAATCCTCGAACTCGACGTTGATCGATTCAGAGTGGCCGACGAACACCGGCACCCGCACGCAGGTCGCCGTCACCTTGATCGAGGGGTCGATGATCTTCTTGGTCTCGACCACCATCTTCCATTCTTCCTTGGTGTCGCCGCTGTCCATGAACACGTCGATCTGGGGAATGACGTTGAAGGCGATCTGGCGCTGGAACTTGGCGGGCTCGACCTCTTGTCCGGGGACATACATCCCCTTGGTCTGGTTCCACAATTCGTCCATGCCGTCCTTGCCGGCGCCCGACACCGACTGATAGGTGCTGACCACCACCCGCTTGATCCGCGCCCGGTCGTGCAGCGGCTTCAGCGCCACCACCATCTGCGCGGTCGAGCAGTTGGGGTTGGCGATGATCATTTTCTGGCGATAGCCCTCGATCGCGTCGGGGTTCACCTCGGGGACGATCAGCGGCACCTCGGGGTCGTAGCGATACAGCGACGAGTTGTCGATCACCACGCAGCCCTGGCTGGCCGCGATGGGGGCATATTTCTTCGTCGCGTCCGAACCGATGGCGAACAGCGCGATGTCGTAGCCGGTAAAGTCGAAACCGTCGATGTCCCTGGTCTTCAGGGTCTTGTCGCCATAGCTGACCTCGGTGCCAAGGCTCCGGCGCGAGGCCAGAGCCACCACCTCATCGGCTGGAAACTGGCGCTCGGCCAGAATGTTCAGCATTTCGCGGCCCACGTTGCCCGTGGCGCCCGCAACGACAACCCTGTAGCCCATCGGCGTTCCTTTCACGATCACGACGGCGGGACATAGCTGAAAATGCGCACCAAGTGAAGGTGGCGCGGCCGCAAGGGGTATTTGGACCAGAAAGAAGCACCCGGGGTTTCTTTCTGGCATAAATACCCACAAAACAGGGCCGGAAGAACCTGAGGGAGCCGCCGATGACCGAACCCGAATTCGCGCCCGAAGGGGCGGACAGTCGCCCGTTGTGGCTGGTGGCGCAAGGCGATGCGGGGCCGGTCTGGCCCGAGGGAATCGACCCGGCGTTCCCGCTGGCCTCGGGGTTTGCGGGCAAGCCGGGGCAGTTGTGCCTGTTGCCGGGGCCGGGAGGCGTTATCGGTGCGCTGTTCGGCACGGGCCGTCCCGCCACCCCGGCCGACCGGCCGGCGCGCGAACGGTTTGCCCTGGCCCGCGCTGCCGAGGCGCTGCCCGAAGGGGCGTGGCGGCTTGAGGGCGTGCCCGAGGGCTGCGACCTGACCCATGCCGCACTGGGCTGGCTGTTCGCACAATACCGTTTCACCCGCTACAAGGCGGCCGAGCCGCCCAGGGCGCGGCTGGTCTGCCCCGCGGGCGTCGATGCGGCGCAGGTGCTGGCGATGGCGGCGGGCGAGTATCTGGCCCGCGACCTGATCAACACCCCCGCCGCCGACCTGGGCCCGGCCGAGCTTGAGGCCGCGGCGCGCGATCTCGCTACCCGCCATGGTGCCGAGGTAAATGTGATCACATGCGCGACGCTGGCAGATGGCTTCCCGATGATCCACGCCGTCGGCCGCGCCGCCGGGCCCGGGCGCGCGCCGCGGCTGATCGAGCTGCGCTTTCCGGGTGATGGCCCGGCGGTGGCACTGGTCGGCAAGGGGGTCTGCTTCGACACCGGCGGGCTGGACATCAAGCCCTCGTCCTCGATGCTGCTGATGAAAAAGGACATGGGCGGGGCCGCCAACGTGCTGGGGCTGGCCGAGACGCTGGCGCGGCTGGGCCGGGCCGGCGGGCTGCGGGTGCTGGTCCCGGCGGTGGAAAACGCCGTCGCCGGCGACAGTTTCCGCCCCGGAGACGTGCTGACCAGCCGCAAGGGCCTGACGGTCGAGGTCAACAACACCGACGCCGAGGGCCGGCTGGTCCTGGCCGATGCGCTGGCTTACGCGGCCGAGGACAGCCCGGCGCTGATGGTCTCGATGGCGACGCTGACCGGGGCGGCGCGGGTGGCGCTGGGGCCGGACCTGCCGCCGTTCTTCTGCGACGACGATGCCGCGGCCGAGGCGCTGTTCCGCGCCGGCCGTGATCACGCCGACCCGCTTTGGCGGCTGCCGTTCTGGGAACCCTACGAGGCCATGATCGAGCCTGCCATCGCCGATCTGGACAACGCGCCCTCGGGCGGCTTCGCCGGTGCCATTACCGCCGCGCTGTTCCTGCGCCGCTTTGCCGATGGTGCGGCGCGCTATGTGCATTTCGACATCTACGGTTGGCAGCCGACGGCGGCGCCGGGCCGGCCCAAGGGCGGGGTGGGGCAGGGGATGCGCGCGATCCTGCATGCGCTGCCGGAACTGGTGTGATGGCCCCATCGCCGGATCGCCGCCTGACCCCTGCTACCGACCGGGTGGCGCTTCGGGGTGCCGGGGTCGCGCGCGATGTAATCACAGAGGGCGAGCGGCGACGGATCGCGGTGCCGCTTTCCGACCTGTGCCGCGCCCCCGAGGGCGCCCGCGACCGCCAGTTGCTGTTCGGCGCCGATGTGCTGCTGATCGAGGCGCGGGGGGGCTGGGGCTTTGTGCAGGCGCTTGCGGACGGGTATTGCGGCTGGGTCCGGCTGTCGGCGCTGGGGGACTCGGGGGATGTGATCACACACCGGGTCAACGCCCCGGCGACGCATGTCTATCCCTGCCCCGATTTCAAGCACCGCGAAATCATGTCATTGTCGCTGGGGTCGCGGCTGTCGGTGACCGGGGCCGAGGGCCGCTTTGCCCGGCTGGCGGAGGGCGGCTTCGTGCCGCTGCAACATCTCTCGGACCAGCCCGGGGATGCGGCAGAGATTGCGCTGTCGCTGCTGGGCACGCCCTATCTGTGGGGCGGCAACAGCCGCTGGGGGATCGACTGTTCCGGCCTTGCGCAGGCGGCGCTGCATGGTGCGGGTATCGCCTGTCCGGGCGACAGCGACCTGCAACGTGCCGCATTTCCCGAGGTCTCGCAGATCGCCCGCGGCGACCTGCTGTTCTGGCCGGGCCATGTGGCGCTGGCGCTGGATGCGCATCGGATGGTCCACGCCACCGCCTTTGCCATGGCTGTGATCACAGAGCCGGTCGCCGCGGCCATCGCCCGGATAGATGCCGCCGGCGAAGGGCCGTTCCTGGGCGCAAGGCGGCCTTGGCTGGACGGCCGCATCGGCTTTCCCTAACTGTCGGCCGCGCGTTAACCTGTGCTTTACCGGGAGCGGGTAGCGTGGTGCAGATGAGAGGGAATCGCATGGTGCATCTGTGGGTCCGGGCGGAAAGCCGCCGCGACGAAAGCAGGGTCGGCCTTACCTCCGACGGCGCGCGCGACCTGATCCGCCGCGGCTTTCGCGTCTCGGTCGAAGACAGCCCGCACCGGGTGATCCCGACGGCGGAATATCGCGCTGCGGGGGCCTTGGTCGTGGCCAGGGGCTCGTGGCCCGAAGCTCCGCCGGACGCGATCATCCTGGGCCTGGACGAATTGCCCGAGGATGGTTCGGCGTTGCTCCATCGCCACATCATGTTCGCCCATGCCTTCGACGGCCAGCCCGCCGGGCAGGCGTTGCTGCGCCGTTTCCGCGCTGGCGGGGGCCGGCTTTACGACCTGGAATACCTGCTGGATGAGCAGGGCCGGCGGCTGGCCGCCTTTGGCTACTGGGCGGGCTATGCCGGCGCGGCGGTATCGCTGAAATCCTGGGCGGCGCAACAGCGTGGCGGCATCTGCGGCCCGGTCGGCGCCTGTGCCGACAAGGATGCGCTGGCCGCCGGGCTGCGCGCGGAACTGGATGCCACCGGCCAGCCGCGCCCCCGCGCCATCGTGATCGGCGCGCGCGGCCGCGTCGGCACCGGCGCCGCCGATCTTTGCGCGGAAATGGGCGTTCGGGTCACGAAATGGGACGTGGACGAAACCGCGCATGGCGGGCCTTTTCCCGAAATCCTGCTGCACGGGATCTTCCTGAACTGCATTCTCGCGCAGCCGGGCTGCCCGGTTTTCGTGCCCGAAACCGCAGTCAATCCCGGGCGCGCGCTGCGGGTGATCGGCGATATCGCCTGCGATCCCGCCAGCGAATTCAATCCGGTGCGCGTCTATGACCGCCCCACCAGCTGGGACGCCCCGGCGCGACGGGTGGCGGAAAACCCGGCTCTGGATGTTGTGGCGATCGACAACCTGCCCTTGTTGCTGCCGCGTGAATCCAGCCTCGACTATGCCGCGCAGCTCTTGCCGGCGCTGCGCGAGCTTGACACCATTGACGCCGGTGCCTGGGGGCGGGCCGCGGCGATCTTTGACACGCATCTGAAAGGGCTTCAGCCATGACCATCCATTGGGTCGGAACCGGATTGTCCTCGATTCCGGGGCTGCGGCGGCTGCTGGGTGGCAAGACCCCGGTCACGGTCTGGAACCGCACCGTCGAAAAGGCCGAGGTCGCGGTTGGCGAACTGACCGACGACATCCGTGAGTTCTCGTCCGAGCGGCTTGCGGCCGAGGTGCGACCCGGCGACGTGGTGGTCTCGATGCTGCCTGCTGACCGCCACCCGGCGCTGGCGCGGATGTGCGTTGAACGAAGGGCGCATTTCGTCAGCCCCTCCTACATCTCGCCCGAGATGGCGGCGCTGGAACAGGCCGCGATGGATGCGGGGGTCGCGCTGGTGAATGAGGTCGGCCTGGACCCCGGCATCGACCACCTGATGGCGCATGAGCTGGTGGCCGACTACCGCAGGATCGCCCGGCCGGGGGACGAGGTCAGCTTTACCAGCTATTGCGGCGGGTTTCCCGCCAACCCCAACCCGTTCCGCTACAAGTTTTCCTGGTCTCCGCCCGAAATGCTGCGGGCGCTGCGCCTGCCTTCGCGGTCGCTGCGCAACGGGGTCGAGCGTATCGCCCAGCGTCCCTGGCAGGCCATCGAGCCCTACCAGGCGCCGCTGCCGCAGCCCGAGCAGTTCGAGGTCTATCCCAACCGCGATTCGGTGGAATTCATCGGGCAATACGGTTTTGCGCCCGACTGGAAGATCCGCGACTTTGTGCGGGGGACCATCCATCTGCGGGGCTGGGCCGACGCCTGGGCCGGGGTCTTTGCCGAGATCGAGCCTCTTGCAGGCCCCGCCGCCGAGGCGCGGCTGCGCGAACTGTCCGAGCGGCTGCGGGCCGAAAACGCCTATGCCGAGGGCGAACCCGACCGCGTGGTGCTGTTCGTGCGGCTGGTTGCGCGCCGCGACGGGCAGACGGTGTTCGACCGGGAATGGGCGCTGGACACGCGCGGCAACGCCGATGGCAGCGCGATGGCGCAGCTGGTCTCGATTCCCGTGGCGCTGGCGACCGAGGCAGTGCTGGCGGGCGGGTTCGCGCCCGGTGTCCATGCCGCGCCCGACGACATGGCGCTGGTCGGGGCCTGGCTGGCCGAGATCGGCGGCATCGCGGATTACATGGAAAAGCTGGACCACCTGAAAGGCTGATGGCGCTGCCGCGCCGGGAACGATTCCGGGCGCCGGCGGTTTTTCCTGCTCGGACGGAAAGATTTCAGGGGGACATTGCGATGAGCCTGCTGCGTTCCGCCATGGCTGCCGTGGCCAGCATCCTGCCGGCGCTGGCGGTATCGGCCCAGGATTTCAACGCCGCGCCGCCGAACGCACCCGGCCAGCGCCCGGCTTTCGAGGGTCAGACCCGCGCCCCGGTGATGGCGGACGGGATCGTGCTGAAGGTCGATGTGATCACAAAAGGGCTGAGCCACCCCTGGGGGATGGAACAGCTGCCTGATGGCAGCTGGCTGGTGACCGAGCGTCCGGGCCGGATGCGGGTGGTCGCGCCCGATGGCGCGCTGTCCGACCCGATCGGGGGTCTGCCCGAAATCGACGTGACCGGGCAGGGCGGTTTGCTTGACGTGCTGCTGGCCGAGGATTTCGCCCGCTCCCGCCGGCTGTGGTTCAGCTATGCTGCCCCGGCCAAGGGCGGCAACCATACCGCCGTCGCCACCGCGACGCTGTCCGCCGATCGGACCACGCTGGAGGATGTCAGGCAGATTTTCGCGCAGCTGCCCGTCCATGACGGCAAGCTGCATTTCGGCAGCCGGCTGGTCCACGACGGGAAAGGCAACCTGTTCGTCACCTTGGGCGAACGGGGGGACACCCCGATCCGCGACACCGCGCAGCAGGACGACAACCATCTGGGCAAGCTGCTGCGCATCGACGCGCTGACCGGCGCCCCTGCCGAAGGCAACCCGGGGTTGGGCCTGCCCGAGGTCTGGGCCAAGGGGTTCCGCAACGTGCAGGCCGCCGCCCGCGACGCGCAGGGGCGGCTGTGGACGGTCGAGCATGGCCCCCGAGGTGGTGACGAGCTGAACCGCCCCGAGGCCGGCCGCAACTACGGCTGGCCTGTGATCACATATGGGCTGGATTATTCAGGCGCCCCGATCAACGAAGGCATCACTGCCCGCGACGGCATGGAACAGCCGGTCTATTACTGGGATCCGGTGATCGCGCCCTCGGGGGCGGTGTTCTATGACGGCGCGATGTTTCCCGAATGGCAGGGGGATATCCTGATCGGCAATTTGCAGACCGACAAGGCATTTACCCGGCTGCGGCTCAAGGATGACAGGGTGGCGGGCGAGGCGCGCCACCTGGACGGCGTGGGCCGGGTCCGCGACATCGCCGTCGCCGCCGACGGCGCGGTGATGCTGCTGACGGACGAGGACAACGGCGCGCTGTTGCGGGTCAGCCGGGAATGACCCTGCGCGGCCCGGATGTGATCACGGGGCGCGTGATCACATCCGCAGCAGATCGTCGCCCTCGGCGCCGGGGGTCAGGCCAAGCGCCTCCATCCCCGATTCTAGGTGGTCGGCCAGTTGCGGCTCGCCCAGCAGGTAATCCTCGGTCGGGGTGGTCTTTTCGCTGCGCGCGGTGTCGATCGCCTCGGCCAGGTCCGCGGCGTCAAAGGTGCCGCGGCCGATCCACATCACCGCCGTCAGTTCGGCCTGTTCGTCCTCGGTCAGGCCGGCGATGAAATCGCGCAGCTCATAGGCGCTGCGGCTGCCGCTGCCGTCGGTCCCGAAATCATATTCCCGGGCGCGGAGGATGACGAAGGCGATCTTGTCGGCGCTGAGTTCGAACATGGCTGTCCTCTTTTTCGGCGCATTGTCGCCCGGGTCCGCGGGGGCGTCAATCTTTGCGGCCGAACAGCCGCTCGATATCCGATAGTTTCAGTTCTACCCAGGTCGGGCGGCCGTGGTTGCACTGGCCCGACCGCGGCGTCCGTTCCATTTCGCGCAAGAGCGCGTTCATTTCGTCGGCATTGAGGCTGCGGCCCGAACGGACCGAGCCGTGACAGGCCATCGAGGACAGCACCGCGTCCAGCCGCCCCTGCAACCTGTCGGACGCGCCCGCATCCGCCAGGTCGTCGGCGATGTCACGCAGCAGCGCCGCCGCGTCGGCCTGTCCCAGCGCGGCGGGAATTTCCCGCACCGCCACGCAACCGGGGCCGAAGGGCTCGACCACCAGCCCCAGCCGGTCAAGCTCGGCGGCGGCGGCCAGCAGCGGCTCGGCATCGGCGCCCAGATCGACGATTTCGGGGATCAGCAGCGCCTGGCCGGGGATGCGGGGCGCGGCGGCGGCCTGTGCCTTGAGCCGTTCATAGACCAGCCGTTCATGTGCGGCGTGCTGGTCGACGATCACGATGCCGTCCGCGGTCTGCGCGATGATCCAGTTTTCATGCAGCTGCGCGCGGGCGGCGCCCAGCGGCGCGTCGGTCGGCGCGGCGGCGGGCTCGACCCGGGCGGCGGCGGGGAAGACCGGTGCGGACAGCGGCGCGGCCATGGGCTGGGGCAGCGCTGCGGTGGAGGCATCCGCCCAGCCCGCGGCGGGGGCCTCGGCCAGCCCCTCTGCCGGCACGGGGGCCAGCGGCGCCTGCGCCTGCCAGGCGACCAGCGTCGCGGCGGCCGAGGGGCGCGGCTCGGGCCGGAAGGCAGCCAGCGTCGCAGCCCCGCCGGTGGACGAGGCCCGATGCCCCGCCCCTGCCAGCGCATGACGCAGCCCCGCGACCACCAGCCCGCGCGCCGCGTCGGGTTCGCGGAACCGCACCTCGGCCTTGGCGGGGTGCACGTTCACATCGACCCCCTGCGGGTCGCAATCGACGAACAGCACCGCCGCCGGGTGCCGCCCTTGCGGCAGCACGTCGAAATATCCCGCCCGCAGCGCCCCGGTCAGCAGCCGGTCGCGCACCGGGCGCCCGTTGACGTAAAGATGCTGCGCCACCGCCGCGCCGCGCGAATAGGTGGGCAGCGCCGCCAGCCCGGTCAGGCGCAAACCGTCGCGTTCAGCGTCGATGGGAATGGCGTTTTCAAGGAACTCGCGCCCCATCACCCGGCCGATGCGGGCGGACAGCGCGTCGAACAGATCGCCTTGTTCGGCGTCGGCGCGGAACAGGATGCGGGCGCCGTCCTCGTCGGTCAGGGTAAAGGCGACCGCGGGTTCGGCCATGGACAGCCGGCGCACCACCTCGGCGATGGCCTGGGTTTCGGCGCGGTCGCCGCGCAGGAACCGCAGCCGCGCGGGGGTGGCAAAGAACAGGTCGCGCAGCTCGACCACGGTGCCGCGATTGCCGGCGGCCGGGCGCACGGGGCCGATCCGCCCGGCCTCGACGGTGATTCGCGCCGCGTCCGTTCCGTCCGCGCGGCTGGTGATCGACAGCCGCGCCACCGCGCCCAGGCTGGGCAGCGCCTCGCCCCGGAAACCGAAGCTGCGGATGTCCAGCAGGTCCGAGCCGTCGATCTTCGAGGTCGCATGCCGGGCCAGCGCCAGCGGCAGGTCGTCGGGCGCCATGCCGCAGCCGTCGTCGCTGACCCGGATCAGCCGCTTGCCGCCGCCCGCGATGGCAATGTCGATGCGCGAGGCGCCGGCGTCCAGCGCGTTCTCGACCAGTTCCTTCACGGCCGAGGCGGGGCGTTCGACCACCTCTCCGGCCGCGATGCGGTTGGCGGTGGATTCGTCGAGTTGCCGGATGCGGGGCCGGATGTTGAGTTCGGGGCGAGTCATGCCCCCATATATAGCAGGGGCACCAAAGAGGCGGAAATGATTATGTTCACTGTCACAGAGATATGGAACAGGCGGAGGGCAGGGACGTTGACCTTGCAACAGATGCAGGACTGGAACCGGCCATGAAGATTACGAACATGATCGTTGTTTTTGCAGCCCTGGCGCTTGCCGCCTGCGGCCCGAATGTCGCCACCCGCGCCACGACCGGCGCGGCGACCGGCGCGGTGGTGGCCGGGCCGGTCGGGGCCGTTGCCGGCGCCGCCATCGGCGGCAGCGGCGTGGTCAGGGTGCAATAACTGCCCTTGCCATAACGGGCCGCTCGCGGCTGTCCATGAACGCCGCCCTCTGCCGGGCGGCGTTCTGCTATCAGTCCCCGATGCCGGCGGGGCGGCCAACCAGCACGAACTCCAGCGATTCGGGGTGCAGCATCCGCTGCGCGACGCGGTGCACGTCCTCAGCCGTCACGGCGCGCACACGGTCGTTGCGCGTGTTGATATAGTCGGGCGGCATCCCCATCAGCTGCATTCCGCTGAGAATACCGGCGATGCGGCGGTTCCCGTCAAAGCGCAGCGGGTATTCGCCGGTCAGATAGGTCTTGGCGTCGGCCAGTTCCTGCTCGGTCACGCCTTCGCGGATCGTGGCCCAGATGTCGCGCACCAGCGCCACGGCATCGGCGGTGCGGTCGTTGGCCGTGGCCATGCCGCCGCCCCAGCTGTCGCCCAGCACCTGGTTGGACAGGCTGGTGCCCACGCCATAGGTCAGCCCGCGCTTTTCCCGGATCTCGTCCATCAGCCGCGACGAAAACCCGCCGCCGCCAAGGACGTGGTTCAGCACCACCGCCGCGAAATAATCCGGGTCGTCCAGCGGCAGCCCTTCTTGCGCGAAACGCACCACCGTCTGCGGGCTGTCCCAGTCGATCACCGTGGTGGCGCCGGTCAGTTGCAGCCGGGCCGGCGGCGGCAGCGGTGCGGTGGCCTGCGCGGGCACCCCGTCCAGGATGCGGTCCACCAGCAGCCCCAGCGCCTGTGCGTCGATATCGCCCGCGGCCGACACGATTACCCGGTCGCGCGCGATTGCCCGCGCATGGGCATCGGCCAGATCCTCGCGCGTCAGGGCCGAAACCGATTCGGCGGTGCCGGTCAGGGCCGAGCCATAGGGGTGGTCGCCCCACATGCGCCTGGCCATCTCGATCGCGGCGATGCTGCCGGGGTCGCTGTCCTGCGCGCGGATCACCGACAGCGCCTGTGCGCGCACGCGTTCCACCGCATCCGCGTCAAAGCGCGGCCGTGCCAGCGCATCGGCCAGCAGGTCGGCGGCGGCATCGCGGTTTTCGGTCAGGCTGCGGAACCCGACCATCACCGCATCGTCCGACACGTCGAAAGCGGCCGAGGCGGCCAGCGATTCCATCGCCTCGGCAAAGGCCACCGCGTCGCGGTCGCCCGCGCCCTCTTCCAGCAGCGCGGTCATCAGGTGGATGGCGCCGCGCTTGTCCGGCGCATCGACCGAGGCGCCGCCGCGGAACGCGATCTCGACGGCGACGAAAGGGATCGAGTGGTCCTCGACCAGCCAGGCGTCGATCCCCCCGGGCGAGGTGACCTGCTGGATGTCGATGGCCTGCGCGGGCAAGGCCAGCAGCAGCGACAGCAACAGCGAAAAGGCGGCAAGCGCGTGGCGGATCATTGGTGCTGCTCCGGTTCGGCGGCGGTGTCGAGGTCGGGGGCCGTGTCGAGAGGCGTGTCGAGAGGCGTGCCGGCTTCGGGGGGCGCGTCGGGGTCGGCGGGCGCCGGCTTCAGCAGGCTGGTCACTCCGGCGCGGTCGCCAAGGGCCAGCTCGGCCGCGGCGCGCACGTCGTCGGCGGTGACGGCGGCCAGCAGCTCGGGCCAGTCGTTCACATCCTCGATGCCCAGCCCGATCGACAGCCCCTGCCCATAGTCATAGGCCCGCCCATGCGCCGAATCGCGCTGGTAGATGCGGGCGGCGCGCAGCTGCATCTTGACCCGCTCAAGCTGCGCGGGGTCGGGGCCGTCGCGGCGGAAATCGGCCAGCGCCTGCATCAGCGCGGCCTCGGCCGCCGCATCGTCGCTGCCGGGGGGATAGGCCATCGAGATGCTGAAGGTCGTAGGGTCCACGCTGAGCCCGTCATAGCTGGCGCCCACCCACAGCGCCTTGCCGGCCAGCACCAGCCGCTGCCCCAGATACGAGGTCTGGGGCGACCCGGCCAGCAACTCGGCCAGCACGCTCAGCGCGGCGGCGGTCGCCTGGTCGCCGGGGTTGCGTTCCGGCACGATCACGCTGCGCGACAGCACCGGCTGCGGCACGCGAGGATCGGTCATCTGCATCCGCCGTTCGGCGCGCTGGGCGGGTTCCTGCGGGCGTTCGGCCCGGGCGGCGCCGTCCTTGGGCGGGATGGGGCCGTAATGGGTTTCGGCCAGCCGGCGCACCTCGTCGGCGGTCACGTCGCCCGCGACCACCAGCACCGCCGCGTTGGGGGCATAGTGGCGGTCATACCAGTCCAGCGCATCCTCGCGCGTGAGGTCCACCATTTCCTGCCGCCAGCCGATCACCGGGCGGCCGTAAGGGTGATTGTAGAACTGCACGGCCGAGCGTTCCTCGGCGAACAGCGCGCGGGGGTCGCTGTCGGTGCGCTGGGCGCGTTCTTCCAGCACCACCTGGCGTTCGGCCTGCCAGTCATCCTCGCCGATGCGCAGGTTTTCCATGCGGTCGGCCTCCATCCCCATCACCAGGTCCAGCCGGTCCGAGGCGATGCGCTGGAAATAGGCGGTGTAGTCGTAGCTGGTAAAGGCGTTGTCCATGCCGCCGTTGGCGGTGACGGTGCGCGACAGTTCGCCCGCAGCCATCCTGTCGGTGCCCTTGAACATCAGGTGCTCAAGGTAATGCGCCAGCCCCGACTTGCCCGGCTGCTCATCGGCCGAGCCGATGCGATACCAGACCATCTGCACCACCACCGGGGCGCGGTGATCCTCGATCACCACTGCCTGCATGCCGTTGTTCAGGGTGAAATGGCTGACGCCCGGCGGCATCTCGGCCAGCGCGGGCGACAGGGTGCCGGACAGCAGGGCCAGCAGGGCGGCAGGAAACAGCAAGGTGTTGTGGCGCATCCGCGGCTCCTGGCTCGGGGAAATTCGCCGCAAGGGTGGCCGCTTGGCGCGCCGCGCGCAAGCGGCCGCCGGTCAAGCCATGGTGAACGGGCGCGGCCGGCGCCGGGAGCGCGCGAAAGCTGGCGTCAGCGCGCCGCGCCGGCCGGCGGGGCGCTGGGGGTCTGGGCGCCGCTGCGGCGCCAGCGTTCGTTTTCGGCCCAGCTGTCCAGCGACTGCCGGTCGTAGACCCGGTAATAAGCGTTGGCGCCGGCGATGGCCTCCATCACGCGGCGGTGGTTGCGGCCGCGGAAGGCCTCGTCCTCGGCGGCGGTGACTTCGCGGATGTCGGGCTGGATGCCCGCGCGGCCGGCATGGGCGACCAGTGCCGCGTCGGCGGCGCCGATTCCCTGTGCGGCCAGATGGCCCGGATTGCCGCCAAGCGCGGCGATGGCATCGCCCTTGGGGTTGGGGTCGGTGATGTTGCTGCCGCCCGGCGTCGGGGTGGGCAGTTCGGCCAGGTCAGGAGGCATTTCCAGCGACCTTGTCGGGACGATGGCGAATTCCTCGGGGCCGTCGCCGGATTTGCCCAGATGCATCAGCCGGCCATCGCCGCCACAGGCGGCCAGCGTCAGCATGGAAAGAGTCAACAGAACAGCCCGCATCGCACCACCAGTCAGAGCGTTGCCCCGCTTCTAGCGCGTCTTGCGGGCGCCGTCACGGGTCTTGTCGCCCTTTGGCCTTGCGCCAGAGGTCGGGCGCGTCTTGCCCGTGGTTTTCCCCCCGGTTTTCCCGGCGGCCTTGCCCGCCGGCCCGCTGGACGAAGGGCCCGGCTGCACCACCAGCCCCATGGCGCCGGCAAAGATCGCGATGTCGGCGACGTTGAAGCTGTAGGGGTTGCGCCAGTCGGGCAGCGACATGTTCAGGAAATCCGCGACCGCGCCGTAGATCATGCGGTCGATCACGTTGCCCAGTGCGCCGCCGATCAGCAGTCCGGCCGAAATCTGCGCCAGCCGCCCCGGCCGCACCCGTACCAGCCAGATGGCCACCCAGACGCAGATCACCAGCCCGACGGCGATCAGCACCAGGCGCATCACCTCGACATCCGAACTGAACAGCCCGAAGTTCATCCCCTGGTTCCACGCCATGCGCAGGTTCAGCCACGGGTCGAACACGTCGATCGCCTGCACCTGCTTGAGGTTCAGCAGATGCACCACGATCCATTTGCTCAGCTGGTCCAGCGTCAGCACCACCACCGCGATGACCGCGGCCAGGCTCAGCCCCGGTTTCGGGGGCGGCGGCGCCGGCTTGCGGCGGCGCCTGGGTGCCGCGGGCTTGCCGTCGGCCGGCGCTGCCAGCCGGCGCCGTGCGGGCTTGGCCGGGGCCTCGGGCGCGGGGGTCGCCGG
>JAZIHR010000025.1:0-25560 GCA_036678445.1 Alphaproteobacteria bacterium | reverse complement strand
CCCGCCCTTCCCGGCTTGCACAGCTTTGCGCCCGCCCGCGTCCGACCAAGGAAAACCGCCCGATGACCGCCGAGACCCAAGTGACCGATTCCGCCACCCCTGTCTCCGCCACCCCTGCCGCACCCGACTATCGCGACAGCGTGTTCCTGCCGCACACCGACTTTCCGATGCGCGCCGGCCTGCCGCAGCGCGAACCCGGATGGCTGGCCCGCTGGGAACGGATCGGCATCTACGACCGGCTGCGCGAAACCGCCGGCGACCGGCCGCTGTTCGTGCTGCACGACGGCCCTCCCTACGCCAACGGGCACCTGCATATCGGGCACGCACTCAATAAGGTGCTCAAGGACTTCATCGTGCGCAGCCGGCAGATGATGGGCTGCGAATCGCGCTATGTGCCGGGCTGGGACTGCCACGGCCTGCCGATCGAGTGGAAGATCGAGGAACAATACCGCGCCCAGGGCCGCGACAAGGACGCGGTGGACGTGGTCGAGTTCAGGCAGGAATGCCGCCGCTTTGCCGAGGGCTGGGTGGATATCCAGCGCGAGGAGTTCAAGCGCCTGGGCATCACCGGAAAGTGGGACGATCCCTACCTGACCATGGACTATCACGCCGAGGCGGTGATCGCGGCCGAGTTCATGAAGCTGCTGATGAACGGGTCGCTGTATCAGGGTTCAAAGCCGGTGATGTGGTCGCCGGTCGAACAGACCGCGCTGGCCGAGGCCGAGGTCGAATACCACGACATCACCAGCCATCAGATCTGGGTGGCTTTTCCGGTCGTCTCGCAGCGCGACTTCGCGCCGCTGGACGGCTGCATGCGGACCGACCTGCTGGGCGCCGCGGTGGTGATCTGGACCACGACGCCCTGGACCATCCCGCAGAACCGCGCCGTGGCTTACGGGCCGGGCATCGCCTATGGGCTGTATGACGTGACCGGCAAGGGCAGCGTGCTGCTGGCCGATGCGCTGGCCGAGCAGGTGTTCACGGCGGCCAGGCTGGAACCCGGCAGCTGGCGGCGGCTGCGCGACGTGGGCGCGGACGAGTTGGGTTCGCTGGTGCTGGCCCACCCCTATCGCGGAATCGAGGGCGGCGCGGGCGAATGGGACTATGACGTCCCGGTCCTGCCCGGCGATCACGTGACCGAGGACGCCGGCACCGGCTTTGTCCACACTGCCCCCAGCCACGGCGACGACGACTATCAGCTGGCGCTGAAATTCGGCCTGGCGATGACCCATAACGTGCTGCCCGACGGCAGCTATCGCGCCGACCTGCCGGTGTTCGGGGGGCAGGCGATCCTGACCGCCGAGGGCAAGGAAGGCCCGGCCAACGTCAGCAACATCAAGGCGCTGGCCGCGCAGGGGGCGCTGTTCGCCAAGGGCAAGATCAAGCATTCCTACCCGCACAGCTGGCGGTCGAAGGCTCCGGTGATCTATCGCAACACCCCGCAGTGGTTCGCCGCCATCGACCGCGACCTGAACGACGGGATGGACGATTACGGGCGGACGATCCGGCAGCGGGCGCTGGCCTCGATCGACGCTCTGGTCGAATGGACCCCGCAGACCGGGCGCAACCGCATCCATGCGATGGTGGAAAACCGCCCCGACTGGGTGCTGTCGCGCCAGCGCGCCTGGGGGGTGCCGCTGACCTGTTTCACCAAGCGCGGCGCGCGGCCCGACGACGCGGATTTCCTGCTGCGCAGCCACGAGGTCAACGCCCGCATCCTCGAAGCCTTTCAGGAACATGGTGCGGACGCCTGGTATCGCGACGGTTTCAAGGAACAGGTTCTGGGCGGCATCGTCGATCCGGCCGATTACGATCAGGTGACGGATGTGCTGGACGTGTGGTTCGATTCCGGCTCGACCCACGCCTTCGTGCTGCGCGACCGCGAGGACGGCACCCCCGACGGGCTGGCCGACCTGTATCTGGAGGGCACCGACCAGCATCGCGGCTGGTTCCAGTCCTCGCTGTTGCAGGCCTGCGCGACGCGCGGCCGCGCGCCCTATCGCGGCGTGCTGACCCACGGCTTCACCCTGGACGAAAAGGGCATGAAGATGTCCAAGTCGCTGGGCAACACCGTCGCCCCGCAAGAGGTCATCGACCAGTATGGCGCCGACATCCTGCGGCTGTGGGTGGCGCAGTCGGACTATACCGCCGACCTGCGCATCGGGAAGGAGATCCTGAAAGGCACCGCCGACGCCTATCGCCGGCTGCGCAACACCATGCGCTTCATGCTGGGGGCGCTGGACGGGTTCTCGGACGCCGAGCGGGTCGACCCGGCCGAAATGCCAGAGCTGGAACGCTGGGTGCTGCACCGGCTGGCCGAGCTGGATCAGCGGGTGCGCAAAGGCTACGCCGCCTATGATTTCCAGGGCGTGTTCCGGTCGCTGTTCGATTTCGCCACCGGCGACCTGTCGGCGCTGTGGTTCGATATCCGCAAGGATGCGCTTTACTGCGACGCGGCGGGCAGCTTGCGCCGCCGGGCGGTGCGCACGGTCATGGACCTGCTGTTCCACCGGCTGACGCTGTGGCTGGCGCCGATGCTGCCCTTTACCTGCGAGGACGTGTGGCTGTCGCGTTTTCCGTCCGAGGATGACAGCGCGCATCTGCATGACTTCCCCGCCACACCGGCCGAATGGCTGGACCCGGCACTGGCGGCGAAATGGGAAGCGGTGCGCCGCGCACGCCGGGCGGTGACCGCCGCGCTGGAGCTCAAGCGCGCCGACAAGACCATCGGGGCCAGCCTTGAGGCCGCGCCGGTGGTGCATGTCGAGGACGCGGACCTGCTGGCGGCGCTGCGCTCGGTCGATTTTGCCGATGTCTGCATCACCAGCGCCATCCAGCTGAGCGCCGACCCCGCCCCGCCCGAGGCTTTCCGCCTGCCCGAGGTGCCGGGCATCGGCGTGGTGTTCGAGGAAGCTCCGGGCCAGAAATGCCAGCGTTGCTGGAAGATCCTGCCCGACGTGGGCAGCCATGCGCATGAGGCCACCTGCGCCCGCTGCGACGCGGTGCTGGGGGGCTGAACGGGCCGCCCGGAACAGGGCGCGGGGCCTGCCTGCGCCCTGTCCGCGCCCTGCCCCGGGCGGCCTGCGGGAAACCCGCGAAAACCGCGGGGATTTCCGCGAAATACGGCAGAATACGGTTGACTCGGGCGGGTATCGGCTTAAAAGGCAGGCTTCACAGGATTTCACGGGGTTCTCGGACGGCCAGCGGCCCGCCCCGAAGCAGGAGCAGGACCAATGGCGAAGCCGACGACGATCAAGATCCGTCTGAACTCGACGGCAGGCACCGGGCATTTCTACGTCACCAAGAAAAACGCCCGGACCATGACCGAAAAGATGACCGTCAACAAATACGACCCCGTCGTGCGCAAGCACGTCGAATACAAGGAAGGCAAGATCAAGTAAGATCACGCCGTTCCGCAAAGGACCGAAAACCGCGCCCGGCAGATCGCCGCGGCGAGGTTTTTCTTTTTGGACCGGAGGAAAAAAGGGGGGGCGTTGCCCCCCGGCGCGCTGCGCCTCCCCCCAGGATATTTTTGGACAGAAGATGTTTTCAGGGGGCGTCGGGGCGGGAATCGTCCGGCAGGGCGTGGCGGGCGAACAGCGGGGCGTTGGCGGCAAAGAAACCCAGGGTCAGCAGGATCAGCCCGACAGTCTTGAACACCACCCAGGTGGTGTCGGACTGGGTGCGCCAGATCGCCTCGTTCAGGACGGCAAGGCCAAGGCAGAACCAGATCAGCCGGCGGGTGAGGATGCGCCAGCCCTCGGGCGACAGCGGCAGCGCCTCGCCCAGGGCGGCGGCCAGCCAGTTGCGGCGCAACGCCGCGCCGGTCGCCAGCAGCGCCGCGAAGATCAGGTAGATCAGCGTCGGCTTCATCTTGATGAAGCGCGGGTCGTTCAGCCAGATGGTCAGCCCGCCGAACACCACCACCACCGCCAGCGTCACCAGCTGCATCACCGACAGCGTGCCGGTGCGCGCCCAGAGGATCCAGTTCGCCGCCACCGTCAGCGGCACGAACACCAGCGTCGCAAGGATCAGCCCGGGGTAGTCCTGCCCCCACAGCACGATGGTTTCGTTCCGATACAGCAGGAACACGGCGAGAAAGACGAGCAACGGCCCGTAGTCGAGCACCGCCTTGAGTTTCGGGGACATGGGCAGCCTTTGCGTTGGGGAAATCAGAACGGCACGTCGTCGGGCGCGCTATCCGGGGCGGCGGCGGCAGATGCCTGTTGGACATAGGCCGCCTTGATCGTCTTGAAACCGGCCGGAAATTCGACCGTCAAGGTATCTTCGGCGATGCCCATGATGCTGCCGGTGCCGAATTTCTGGTGGAACACCCGGTCGCCCACCGCGAAACGCGCCGCGGGCTCGGCGTCAATGGTGATCGGGGCGCGCGGGACCGGCGCCGGGCGGGCGCTAGCGCGTTCCTGCATCCGCTTCCACCCGGGAGAGTTGTAGACATCGGCGCCTGCCGCGCGGTCGTGCATGGTCGATTTCGCGAAGGGCTGCGGCATCGGCGCCGCGGCCCCGTAGGCGCCGTTGTAAAGCCCCGGCGGGGTCAGCACCTCGACGTGATCCTCGGGCAGTTCGTCGATGAAGCGCGAGGGCAGGCTGGACTGCCACTGCCCATACAGCCTGCGGTTCCCCGCAAAGGTGATCGTGGCCAGTTCTTCGGCCCGGGTCAGGCCGACATAGGCCAGCCGGCGTTCTTCTTCCAGGCCCTTGGCGCCGGTTTCATCCATGCTGCGCTGGGACGGGAACAGTCCGTCCTCCCACCCCGGCAGGAACACCACCGGGTATTCCAGCCCCTTGGCGGCATGCAGCGTCATGATCGAGACCTCTTCGGCCTGCTCGCCCTCGGGGGTGTCCATCACCAGCGCGACATGTTCGAGAAAACCTTGCAGGTTGTCGAACTCCTCAAGCGCCTTGACCAGCTCCTTGAGGTTGTCGAGCCGGCCCGGCGCGTCGGGCGACTTGTCGTTCTGCCACATCGCCGTGTAGCCGGTTTCGTCAAGGATACGTTCGGCCAGATCGACATGGCTGGCGGCAGGATCCAGCGCGTCAGCGTGGAACCGCCCCAGCTGTTCGACCAGTTGCCGCAGCGCGGACGCGCCCCGGCCGGACAACGCCCTCCCGGCCAGCGCCGCCGCCGCGCCGCCCAGCAGCGGCAGCCCACGCTCGCGCGATTCGCGCTGGATGGTCTGCACCGCCTTCTGGCCCAGCCCCCGGCGCGGGGTGTTCACGATCCGCTCGAACGCGAGATCGTCGCTGGGGCTGACCGCCAGCCGGAAATAGGCCATGGCGTCGCGGATTTCCTGACGTTCGTAGAACCGCGGGCCGCCGATCACCCGATACGGCAGGCCGATGGTCATGAAGCGGTCCTCGAACGCCCGCATCTGGTGGCTGGCGCGCACGAGGATCGCAATGTCGTTCAGGCTGCGCTTGCCGATAGAGTGGCGGTGGCCGCCGTGGAACGCCTCGATTTCCTCGCCGATCCAGCGGGCCTCGGCCTCGCTGTCCCAGTGGCCGACCAGCCGGACCTTTTCGCCGCCCTCGGCCTCGGTCCACAGGGTCTTGCCCAGCCGGCCCTTGTTGGCCTCGATCAGCCCCGAGGCGGCGGCGAGGATATGTGGGGTCGAGCGGTAGTTCTGCTCCAGCCTGATGACCTGCGCGCCGGGGAAATCAGTCTCGAACCGCAGGATGTTGCCGACCTCGGCCCCGCGCCAGCCATAGATCGACTGGTCGTCGTCGCCCACGCAGCAGATGTTGCGATGCCCCTGCGCCAGCAGCCGCAGCCACAGATATTGCGCGACGTTGGTGTCCTGATATTCGTCCACCAAGATATAGCGGAAGCGGTCCTGCCACTGCGCCAGCACGTCCGGGTGCGCCTGGAATATCATCACGCAATGCAGCAGCAGGTCGCCGAAATCGACCGCGTTCAGTTCCAGCAGCCGGCGCTGATAGGCGGCGTAAAGCAAGGCTCCGCGGCGGTCATAGGCGTGACCTTCGCCCGCCGGCACGCGCGAGGGGGGCAGCGCGCGGTTTTTCCAGTCGTCGATCAGCCCGGCCAGCATCCGCGCCGGCCAGCGCTTTTCGTCGATGTTTTCCGCCGCGATCAGCTGTTTCAGCAGCCGGAGCTGGTCGTCGGTATCCAGAATCGTAAAGCCAGGCTTCAGATGCAGTTCACCGTCGCCCACCAGCTCGGCATGGCGGCGCAGGATCTTGACGCTGATGGAATGGAAGGTGCCCAGCCACGGCATCCCCTCGACCGTTTCGCCCAACAGGCGGGCCACGCGATCCTTCATCTCGCGCGCGGCCTTGTTGGTAAAGGTGACGGCAAGGATGCGCCCCGGCGTGGCGCGGCCCTGCATCAGCAGATGCGCGATTCGGGTGGTCAGCGCCCTTGTCTTGCCCGTGCCCGCCCCGGCCAGCAGCAGCACCGGCCCGTCCAGCGTTTCCACCGCCAGCCGCTGCGCCGGGTTCAGCCCGTCCAGATAGGGGGCGGGCCGCGGCGCCATCGCCCGCTGCGACAGCGAGGGGCGGGCCGCGGCTTCAAAGGCGTCGTGGTCGTCGAACTGGCTCATGCCCTGCAACATAGAGAAGCCGGGCACCGCTGCAAAGCCCGAGTTCCCATTCCGTTCGCATTTTGCACGGTTCGGTTACCGGGCCCTTTGCCGGGCCGGCGCGCCGCGGACCAGCGACACCGCCACGCCCGTGGCAAGAATGGCAAAGGTCACCCCCAGCGACAGCAAGGCGGGGACTTTTTCGATCCCCAGCGCCTCGGCCACCACCACCTTGCCGCCGATGAAGATCAGCAGCACCGCCAGCGCCGGTTTCAGCCCGGAAAACCGGTGCAGCACCGCGGCCAGCGCGAAATACAGCGCCCGCAGGCCAAGGATGGCAAAGATGTTCGAGGTATAGACCAGGTAAGGATCGGTGGTGATCGCAAAGATCGCCGGCACCGAATCGACCGCGAACACCACGTCGGCGAACTCGATCGCGACCAGCGCCAGCAACAGCGGCGTCGCGAACAACCGCATCCGCCCGGCGTCGTCGGGACGGCGCACGATGAAACGGTGGCCGACGAAATCATCGGTCACCCGCAGGTTGCGGCGCATCCATGCCAGCAGCCGGCTGCCGGCCACGTCCGCTTCGGGGCCATCGCCCCCCAGCAGCATCCGCGCGCCGGCCAGGATCAGGAACCCCGCGAACAGCAGCAGCACCCAGTCGTAACGCTGCACCAGGGCCGCGCCGAAACCGATCATCAGGGCGCGCAGCACGATCACCCCCAGGATACCCCAGAACAGCACCCGATGCTGCAAATGCCGCGGCACCGCGAAGGCGCCGAAAATCGTGGCGATGACGAAGATATTGTCCAGCGCCAGCGACTTTTCGACCACGAAGCCGGTCCAGTATTCCACCGCTGGCCCCGGCCCCAGCCGCGCCCAGACGAAACCGCCGAACCCCAGCCCGATCGAGACGTAGAACGCCGACAGCAGCAGCGACTTGCGCACACCGATTTCCTGCCCGCCGCGGTTCAGCACACCAAGGTCCAGCGCCAGCAGTCCCAGCACCAGCGCAAGAAAGACCACCCACATCCACAGGGGCTGGCCAAGAAACAGGGAAGAAAGCTCCACAGGTGATCTCCGACGGATGTTGCGTGATGCGACCGACATCACGATCCGTACAGATCGCCAGAGGGGCCCGGTCGGCTGTTCATCTGGGGATCGGGACGCGGCAATCAAGGGGGCGATTGCGCTTTATTTGCGACAGGCGTATGCGACGGGCATGGCTGATCGTCCGCTTCACCCCCGCACCCGCGCCGTTCACCACGGCATCCGCCGCAGCCAGTATGGCGAGATGGCCGAGGCGCTGTTCCTGACTCAGGGCTTTGCCTATGACAGCGCCGAGCAGGCCGAGGCGAGGTTCCAGCACAGCGGCCCGGACGAATTCATCTATGCCCGCTACGGCAACCCTACCAGCCGCATGTTCGAGGACCGGATGGCCAGCCTCGAAGGCACCGAGGACGCGTTCGCGACCGCCTCGGGGATGGCGGCGGTCAACGGGGCGCTGATGGCGGTGGCAGCGCCGGGCAAGCGAATCGTCGCGGCGCGGCAGCTGTTCGGGTCCTGCCTTTATGTGCTTGAACTGTTGCAGAAATTCGGGGTCGAGCTGGTGCTGGTCGACGGCACCGACCTGGACCAGTGGCGGGATGCGGTGACGCCGGGAACCGCGGCCTGTTTCCTTGAAACCGTATCGAACCCCACGCTTGAGGTGATGGATCTGGCCGGGATCGCCGCGATCGCCCATGCGGCCGGCGCGCTGGTGATCGCCGACAACGTGTTCGCCACCCCGGTGTTCAGCCGCGCGGTGGAACTGGGCGCCGACGTGGTGGTCTATTCCACCACCAAGCATGTCGATGGTGGCGGACGGGCGCTTGGCGGGGTGATCTGCGGCAGCCGAGATTTCGTGCGCGGCATGGCGGAACCCTATCTCAAGCATACCGGCGGCGCGATCTCGCCCTTCAACGCCTGGATCATGCTGAACGGGCTGACCACGATGGACCTGCGCGTCCGCGCCATGGCCGACAGCGCGCTGGCGGTGGCCAGGGCGCTGCAAGGCGCAGGGGTGCGGGTGATTTATCCGGGGCTCGCCGATCATCCCCAGCACGCGCTGGCGATGCGGCAGATCGGCTCGGGCGGGACGATGGTCGCGCTGGACCTGAACACGAAAGCGGCCGCGTTTGCGATGCTGGACCGGCTGCGGCTGGTGTCGATCTCGAACAACCTGGGCGACGCCAAGTCGATCGTCACCCACCCCGCGACCACCACCCACCAGCGCCTGCCCGAGGCCGACCGCGCGGCGCTGGGCATCGGGCCGGGGCTGCTGCGGCTGTCGGTCGGGCTGGAACACCCCGACGACCTGATCGCCGACCTGCTGGGCGCGCTGGCCTAGGCAAGATCGCATAAGGTCGCACTCGAACACTGGCCTTTTTCCCGCGGCTGCCCATATTCAGCCCTGCCAAGCTGAAAGACCTGACATGACCGAACACCGGCCGCCTCCTGTCGTCCCGCCCGCGCTCAGCCGCGACTATCCGGCCGATTTCCGGGTGGACGAGGCCTACCGCGCCACCCTGCCCGACCTGCAGAACGGCCCGGCCAGCCTGATCGTCGGCGCCCGCAAGGCGATCCAGCACGTGGGGATTTCCAACTTCCGCCTGCCGATCCGCTATCGCCGCAAAGAGGGCGGAGAGATCATGCTGGAAACCAGCGTGACCGGCACCGTCAGCCTTGAGGCCGACCGCAAGGGCATCAACATGAGCAGGATCATGCGGTCCTTTTACACCCATGCGGAACAGCAGTTCTCGCTGGGGGTGCTGGCGGCGGCGGTCAGCGACTACAAGGACCACCTGGACAGTTTCGACGCACGGTTGCTGATGCGGCTGTCCTATCCGATGAAGGTCGGCTCGCTGCGCTCGGGGCTGGAAGGCTGGCAATATTACGACATCGCGATGGAGCTGATCGACCAGGGCGGGCAGCGGCTGCGGGTGATGCATTTCGACTATGTGTATTCCTCGACCTGCCCCTGTTCGCTGGAACTGGCCGAACACGCGCGCAATGCCCGCGCGCAACTGGCGACGCCACATTCGCAACGCTCGGTCGCGCGGATTTCCGCGGTGATGGAGGGCGACGAAAAGCTGTGGTTTGAGGACATGGTGGCGCTGTGCCGCCGCGCCGTCGCCACCGAGACGCAAGTGATGGTCAAGCGCGAGGACGAGCAGGCCTTTGCCGAGCTGAACGCCGCGAACCCGATCTTCGTCGAGGACGCGGTGCGCGCCTTTGCCCGCGAGCTTGAGGCCGAGCCTCGCCTTGGCGATTTCCGCGTCATCGCCAGCCACCAGGAATCGCTGCATTCGCATGATGCGGTCAGCCTGCTGACCGAGGGTCCGACCTTCGCGCAGGCCAGCCTGGACCCGATGATTTTTGCGGGGCTGCGGGTCTAGGCGCGCCCTCCGAACTGCATTAATTACAGATGACAACCGGCTGTAATAACGTGAAAAATCCAAAAACCAGGCAAGCCTGACCTCATGAAGCGCAGCACTCCATGAAGAAGAGGCGCTGGCGCCGGGGGCCGACACCGGCCTTTACGGGGCTACAAGAAGGGCGCTGCCTTTTCGTCACACAAGGCACCCGAGACAACAGCCTGTAAATTCGACAAAATCCCAGACAGCCCGCAGGCTGGATCCGTGAAACGCCCCGCTCTGGTCCATCCAGAGCCGGCGCTTTTTCAGGCGAGCTATCGCCCGCAACCCACCGTCTTGGAAAAGAAAACACGCGCGGATGGCCTGTAAGCCGGGTTCTGTCCGGGGGCCTTGCGACCCCGTGGATGACCATTCCTCTGGCCCCGCCGTTGCCGGCGGGATCTAGCTGCCAACCCGGATCTGCTGGGGCGCAGGCGGCCCTGCGGGGTTGCCCCCGCGCGCGATCCCTATTCGGCATTGCTCCTGGTGGGGCTTGCCTTGCCGGTCCGGTCGCCCGTCCCGCGGTGGGCTTTTACCCCACCGTTTCACCCTTGCCCCGCTAGGCGAGGCGGTCTGTTCTCTGTGGCGCTTTCCCTGGGGTTGCCCCCGCCGGGCGTTACCCGGCACCATGCCTGCATGGAGCCCGGACTTTCCTCGAACGGCAAAGCGCCGCCCGCGGTCATCCGGCCATCCGCGCGTGGGTGATATGCGCAGCCCCGGGCATCAGGTCAAGACACCGCGACGACACGCCGGAGGTTCAGTCCAGCCGCACCGCCGCCAGAATCGGCCCCGGCCGCCCCGCCCCCAGCGCCTGCTGCACCAGCAGCGCGTGGCTGGTGTCGTCGGGAAAACGGTCGTCGGGGTCGATCCCGGCGCGGACCGTCAGCCGCAGCGGCGCGCGGGCGGGCCAGTGGGTCAGCAGTTCCGCCCCCACCACCACGTTGCGATAATCCAGCTTCATGCCGCGGTTTTCCCCGTCCTCGACCTGCACGCTGCGCCGGGGCAGGAAGCGGATCAGCATCACATCCGCCCCGCCCGGAATCGCGGCGCGCGGGGTCAGCTGGATCACATGGGCCTCGCCCGCGTCGGTGGCGGTGACGATCACCGCCGAGGGGCGCGCGGCGTGATCCTCGATCACCGACAGCAGTGCCGCGCGGCCCAGCCCCAGCAGCGTATCCTGTCCGTCGACGATGATCTGCGGGGTATAGACGCCGCGCTCGCCGGCGACGGCGGCATAGCCTTCCTGCCGGGCGGTGTGGGCGGGGCTGGCGAAGCCATCCTTCCAGCCCAGGTAATCCCAGTAATCGACATGCCAGGTCAGGGCCAGCACCCCGGGCGCATCGGCCAGCCCCGCGATCAGCCGGTCGGCGGGCGGGCAGGACGAACAGCCCTGCGCGGTGAACAGCTCGACCACCACCGGCGGCGCCCCCAGGATCGGCTTGTGCGCCGCCGGAGGCATGACCCCCACCGCGATCGCCGCCGGGGGCTGGGCGGGCGCCGCGAGCCCCGGCGCAACACTGGACGCCGCGCCGGGCGCGGCACTGGGAACGGCACTGGAAACGGCACTGGCCGCGACACCGGGCGGCGCCAGCGAGAACGCCTCGGCCGGGGCGGATTTGGCAGCGCCCGCCGGGGCCTCGATCACGCCGATGCCGGGGGAAAGATCGGGCTGGACGGCGGGCTCCGCGCCGAACCCGGGGGCGGCCGCAGCGGTGCTGCCGTTTGCCGCAGCTTCTGCCGGGCCGGCCGCCTGTGGCCCCGCGTCAAGGGACGTCTGCGCCATCGCCGCGGGGGCAGCGATCAGCGCCAGGACCAGCCCGAGCGCCAGCCGTGCCGCGGAAATCCGCCGCCCCACCTGCCGCGCGCACCCCTGCGGAACCCGATGAAGAACTGCCATTGTCATTGCATTGGAATTAGGTCAGCGAGGGGCCGTCCGCCAAATCAATGCTTCGTTAGCAGCCGCGCGCGCCCTGTGGACATGAGTTGAGACTTGCATGTCGCGGCGCATTTGTATACCGTCGCATACAACACGCCGTCACCCCGTTTTCACCCCGCGCTTGCACCCGGGGGGTGAGTCGGGGCAATCGGGGCGTTGCCAGCCACCTTGTTCACACTGAGGACGCACAGCCCATGCCGATCGTCACCGGAACCGACACCGCCAAGACCCGCCGCGACCTGACGGTCGCCGGGCAGAACGTGTCCTATTACTCGATCCCCGCCGCGACCGAGGCAGGCCTGGGGGATTTTTCCCGCCTGCCCGCCGCGCTGAAGGTCGTGCTGGAAAACATGCTGCGGTTCGAGGACGGCGGCTTCACGGTCAGCGTGGACGACATCAAGGCCTTTGCCGACTGGGCGAAGAACGGCGGCAAGTCGGACCGCGAGATCGCCTATCGCCCCGCCCGCGTGCTGATGCAGGACTTCACCGGCGTGCCGGCGGTGGTGGACTTGGCCGCGATGCGCGACGGGATCAAGGCGCTTGGCGGCGACGCGCAAAAGATCAACCCGCTGAACCCGGTCGATCTGGTCATCGACCACTCGGTGATGGTCGATGAATTCGGCAACCCCCGCGCTTTTCAGCGCAACGTCGATCTGGAATACGCCCGCAACATGGAACGTTACCAGTTCCTGAAATGGGGCCAGGGCGCGTTCAACAATTTCCGCGTGGTGCCGCCCGGCACCGGCATCTGCCATCAGGTGAACCTGGAATATCTGGCGCAGACCGTCTGGACCGACACCGACCAGACCGGCGCCACCATCGCCTATCCCGACACGCTGGTCGGCACCGACAGCCACACCACCATGGTGAACGGACTGGCCGTGCTGGGCTGGGGCGTCGGCGGGATCGAGGCCGAGGCCGCGATGCTGGGCCAGCCGGTGTCCATGCTGATCCCCGAGGTCGTCGGCTTCAAGGTCACCGGGGCGCTGCGCGAGGGCGTGACCGCCACCGACCTGGTGCTGAAGGTCGTCAAGATGCTGCGCGACCACAAGGTCGTCGGCAAGTTCGTGGAATTCTACGGCCCCGGCCTGGACAACATGCCGCTGGCCGACCGCGCCACCATCGCCAACATGGCCCCGGAATACGGCGCCACCTGCGGCTTCTTCCCGGTTGACGGCGAAACCCTGCGCTACCTGCGCCAGACCGGCCGGGACGAAGCCCGCATCGCGCTGGTCGAGGCCTATGCCAAGGCAAACGGGTTCTGGCGGGACGAGAATTACGACCCGGTCTATACCTCGACCCTGAATCTGGATCTGGGCGACGTGGTGCCGGCGATTTCCGGCCCCAAGCGCCCGCAGGACCACGTGGCGCTGGACGCCGCCGCGCAGACCTTTGCCGACTATATCAACGGCATCCGCGTCGTGCCCCCGGTTTCGCCGCAAGCCAAGTCCGAGATGACCGAGGAAGGCGGCTCCCCTGCCCCCGCCCATATCCCCGGCGGCGACCGCGAGCGCGGCCAGACCTGCACCATCAACGGCGAATCGTTCCAGCTGTGCGACGGCTCGGTGGTGATCGCGGCGATCACCTCGTGCACCAACACCTCGAACCCCTATGTGCTGATGGCCGCCGGTCTGGTGGCGAAAAAGGCGCATGCGCTGGGGCTGACCCGCAAGCCCTGGGTCAAGACCTCGCTGGCGCCCGGGTCGCAGGTGGTGGCCGAATATCTGGAAGCCGCCGGGCTGCAACAGCATCTGGACGCGCTGGGGTTCAACCTGGTCGGTTTCGGCTGCACCACCTGCATCGGCAACTCGGGCCCGCTTGAACCGGAAATCTCCAAGACGATCAACGATCACGACCTGGTGGCGGTGTCGGTGCTGTCGGGCAACCGCAACTTCGAGGGGCGGATCTCTCCCGACGTGCGCGCCAACTACCTGGCCAGCCCGCCGCTGGTCGTGGCCTATGCCATCGCCGGCGACATGAACATCAACCTGACGCGCGAACCTCTGGGCAAGTCGAAAGACGGGCAGGACGTGTATCTGAAGGACATCTGGCCGACCTCGCAAGAGGTGTCGGACCTGGTCGACCGCATCGTCACCCGCGAGATGTTCATCGAGAAATACGCCGACGTGTTCAAAGGCGACGAGCGCTGGCAGGGGGTCGAGGTCACCGACAGCGAAACCTATGACTGGCCGCCCGAATCGACCTATATCCAGAACCCGCCCTATTTCCGGGGCATGGGCCGCGAGCCGGGGGTGATCTCGGACATCTCGGGCGCGCGCATCCTGGCGGTGCTGGGCGACATGATCACCACAGACCACATCTCGCCCGCGGGTTCGTTCAAGCCGACCACCCCGGCCGGCCGCTACCTGACCGAACGGGGCGTCGAGCCGCGCGACTTCAACAGCTACGGCTCGCGCCGCGGCAACCACGAAGTGATGATGCGCGGCACCTTCGCCAACATCCGCATCAAGAACGAGATGCTGGACGGGGTCGAGGGCGGCTATACCAAGGGCCCCGACGGGCAGGAAACCTCGATCTACGACGCCGCCATGGCCTATCAGGCACAGGGCACGCCGCTGATCGTGGTGGGCGGCGTGGAATACGGCGCCGGCTCGTCGCGCGACTGGGCGGCCAAGGGCACCAATCTGCTGGGCGTCAAGGCGGTGATCGCCGAATCGTTCGAGCGCATCCACCGCTCGAACCTGGTCGGCATGGGGGTGGTCCCGTTCGAGTTCACCGGCGGTGACAACCGCAGGACCCTGGGGCTGAAGGGCGACGAGGTGATCTCGATCACCGGGCTGGCGGGCGACTTCAAGCCGCTGTCGCTGGTGCCTGCGGTGATCCGCTATGCCGACGGCACCGAAAAAACCGTGCAACTGAAAGCCCGCGTCGATACCGAGGTCGAGATCGAATACCTCAAGAACGGCGGCGTGCTGCACTATGTGCTGCGCAACCTCGCCAAGGGCTGAGCCTGACAGCACCGCAAAAGGAAACCCCGGCCGCTGCGGCCGGGGTTTTTCGTTGCGCGGTCAAGGCTTAGCCGCCGATCACGATCCCCTCGCGCCGCGGGTCGGCACCGCCCTGCAACCCGTCCGGGGTAATGACGATGGATTGCAGCCCCGAGGTCTGGGCGCTTTCCTCGTCGATCTCGAACCCCAGCCCGGCCAGTCCGGCGGCCAGTTCGGGCGCGCGGCCCGGCTCGACCTCCATCTTGCCGAACCGGTTGAGGATATTGGGTGCCCCCACCGCCTGCTGCGGGTCCATGCCCCAGTCAAGCTGCGCGATGATCGCGCGGGCGACATAGCCGATGATCCGGCTGCCGCCCGGGGACCCCACCACCATCGCAGGCCGCCCGTCCTTCATCACGATGGTCGGCGCCATCGAGGACCGGGGCCGTTTGCCCGGCGCCAGCGCATTGGCGATCACCGCGCCCGCGTCGTCATGGGTGCGGAAGGAAAAATCCGTCAGCTCGTTGTTCAGCAGGAAGCCATTGGTCATCAGCCGCGCGCCGAAACCGTTCTCGATGGTGGTGGTCATCGACAGCGCGTTGCCGTGGCTGTCCACGACCGAGATATGCGTGGTCGAGGGCAGCTCCAGCGATTCGTCCTGCCCCCACAGCGCCGCATGGGTCCAGCCCGGCGCGCCGGCGGTGACCTCGGGCAGGCTGTCGTCGCCGGCCAGCAGCCCGGCCCGCTTGGCCAGATAGGCCGGATCGACCAGCCCCGCGACCGGCACCGGCACATGGTCTGAATCGGCCATGTAGCGTTCACGGTCGGCAAAGGCCAGCCGCGAGGCATCCCCGATCAGCCGCCAGCTTTCCGGGCTTTCCGCCCCCAGCGCGGCCAGATCATAGCCGCCCAGCATCCCCAGGATCTGCCCCACCGTCAGCCCGCCCGAGGACGGCGGCCCCATCCCGCAGATGTCATGGGCGCGGTATTCGACGCAGACCGCCGGACGTTCGATCACCCGATAGGCGGCCAGATCGGCGGTGGACAGCACGCCCGGGTTGCCGGCAGCGCCGCGCACTGCGGCGGCGATGCTTTCGGCGATGGGGCCGCGATAGAACCCGTCGGCACCCTGTCGCGCCAGCACCCGCAACGTGTCAGCATAGGCCTGATTGGTCAGGACCTGCCCGGCCGCGACCGGCTGGCCGCCCGGAAAGAAATACGCGCTGGTCGCCGGGTCGCCGCGCAGGGCCTCACCCTCGGCCGCGACCAGCTCGGCCAGCCGGGGCGAGACGGCAAAGCCCAGCTCGGCCAGCCGGATCGGGTCGTCGAACAGCCCGGCCCAGTTCATCCGGCCCCAGCGGCGATGCGCCTCGGCCAGCAGTGCCGGGGTGCCGGGGGTGCCGACCGAGCGGCCGCCGACCACGGCCTCCATGAACTTCATCGGCTGGCCGTCGGGGCCCAGGAACAGCGTCGGCGTGGCGTCGCGCGGCGCGGTCTCGCGCCCGTCAAGCGTGGTCAGCGCCCCGGTGGCCGCGTCATACCAGACAAGAAACGCCCCGCCACCAAGGCCCGAGCTTTGCGGCTCGACCAGCCCCAGCACCGCCTGCACCGCGATCATCGCATCGGCGGCGCTGCCGCCCTGTTCCAGCACGCGGGCCCCGGCCTCGACCGCCAGCGGATGCGCGGCGGCAACCATCCAGTCCTTGCCGGTGACGGCGCGACCCTCGGTCTTGGCGGCCAAAGCACCGCGCGCCGCCTCGCCCAGCGGGCCAAAGGCGGCAGCCTGTGCCGCCGGCGCGGTCCCGGCCTCGGGCGCGAACGCGTCGGTGGCCTGCTGCGCCGCAGCCATCTGCACGCTGCCCAACAGCAGCGCAAGCAAGGTCAGTCCCCGTCTGGTCATGGCGATCCCTCTTCCTGCAACTCGTGCAGGCAGAGTGGCCCGCCCCGCCCTCGCGTTCAACGGGAAATGTCGGACAGAGCTATCTGCCCCCGCAAGGCTTGCGGCCTTTCCGGACTCTGCCCCTACGGCCTACCGGACCGTTTCCCGGGTGTTCGCCAGCCCCGAGCATATTTACGAACCGCCCGAAACTCATGGGCTTCGGGCGGTCAAAAATATCCTGGGGGAGTTCCGAAGGAACGGGGGCAAAGCCCCCATCTTACCGATCCGCAGCCAGCGCCTTGTCCAGTTCGGGGCGGAAGCGGTTGGTATAATCCTCGCGCACCAGCGGCCCGGCGTGGCGATACAGGACGCGCCCCTCGTTATCGAGAATGAAGGTTTCCGGGGGGGCGGTCACACCCCATTCGATCGCCGTGCGCCCCTGCGGATCGGTGGCGAGCCTGGCGAAAGGATCACCGTGCTCGGCCAGGAACCGCTGCGCCGCCGGCTCTGGATCCTTGAGATCGACACCGACCACGGTCACCCCCTCTTCGGCGGCAAGCGCGCTCAGCGTGGGGTGCTCGGCGCGGCAGGGCGGGCACCAGCTGGCCCAGAAATTGACCAGTAACACCCCGTTGCCGCGCAGGTCGGCATCGGTCAGCTGGGTCTTTCCGGGCAGCGTGGTCCCGGACATTGCCGGCGCCGGCTGCCCGATCAGCGTCGAGGGCAACGCAGTCGGATCCTCGCGCCCCATGCCCCACATGAACATCGCGGCCAGCCCGGCAAAGACCAGCGGCGGAATCATGGCAAGCGGGGAAATCCTAGCCACGGCGCTCGACCTCCTCCAGCGCCTTGCGGGCGCGGGTGCTGGCCGCCAGCGTCTGGGCGATCAACCCCAGGACCAGCAGCGCGGACACGCCCCACGCGGTCAGCACCGGAACGGCGTAGCGGCCAAGTTCCACCATCATGTGCGAATCTCCCGGTTCAGCAGGGCGGCGGTGCGGCGGCGGCGGATCTCGGTGCGGGTGCGGACCAGCAGCAGCGCCAGGAACAGCAGAAAGAACCCCAGCATGCACAGATACAGCGGGTATTTATAGACCGCGCTCATCCGCTCGCCCGGGGCGATGGACAGCGAGGCCCCCTGATGCAGCCCCTGGTTCCAGAAGTTTACCGCGTAACGGGACAGCAGCGCAAAGACCGAGCCGACAAGGCACAGCACCCCGGTCAGGTCGGCGGCGCTGTCGGGGTTCTCGATCGCGGCCCACAGCGCCATGTAGCCCAGGTAGAACAGGAACAGGATCAGGAACGAGGTCAGCCGCGGATCCCATTCCCACCAGGTGCCCCACATCGGCTGCCCCCAGACCGCGCCGGTCACCAGCGCGATCAGCGTCATCACCGCGCCGATGGGCGCGGCGGCACGGGCGGCCAGCGCGCTGACATGGTGGCGGCGCACCAGCCAGATCAGCGAGGCGGCCAGCATCATCACCCAGATGTTGATTGCCAGCATCGCCGAGGGCACATGCAGGAACATGATCTTGACGGTCGCGCCCTGCTTGTAGTCCTCGGGGGTCATCCAGCCCCAGATCAGCCCGGCGGGCAGGCAGATCGCGGCGGCCGCGACCACCCATGGCAGCGCGGCGCCCGAGGTGCGCATGAACTTGACGGGGTTGGCGTATTCCCAGATCGACATGGCGTGTTCTCTAGCCCGGCAACGATGCCGCGTGAAGCCCTCTTACCGCAAGTTGACCCGCAGGGCGCCGGCCGCGGCGAAAGGAATCGTGGCCAGCACCGCCATGGTGATCCCGGCCAGCAGCACCAGCGGCGTGGTGCCGTCGCCCCCCGAGGCCCCGCGGCGCACCGCCTCGGCCCCGAAGATCAGCGTCGGCACGTAAAGCGGCAGCACCAGCAGCGACATCAGCAGCCCGCCGCGGCGCAGCCCCACGGTCAGCGCCGCGCCAAAGGCTCCCAGCATCGACAGCGCCGGCGTCCCCAGCGCCAGCGCCGCCACCAGCCAGGGCTGCGCCGCGCCCGGCAGATGCAGCAGGATGCCGAACACCGGCGCGGCGGCAACCAGCGGCAGGCCGGTGGTGATCCAGTGTGCGGCGGCCTTGACCAGCACCGCGCCTTCCAGTGGCAGGGGCGCGGTGGCCAGCAGATCAAGGCTGCCGTCCTCCCAGTCCAGCGCAAAGATGCGGTCAAGCGACAGCAGGCAGGCCAGCAGAGCGCCCACCCACAGGATCCCCGGCGCGATCAGCGCCAGCGTGCCGCCCTGCGGCCCGACGCCGAACGGCACCAGCGTGCAGACGATCAGGAAAAACGCCAGCCCCAGCCCGAAGCCCCCGCCTGCCCGCGTGGCCAGCCGCAAGTCGCGCTGCAACAGGGCGATCATCGGCCGCTCCCTTCGGGTTCTGCCACACACCCGGCCCCTTCGGGCGGTCTGTAAATATCCTGCGGGGGTGCGGGGGTGCAAAACCCCCGCTGCAACGGCGACGCAAGCATGACACCCCTCATCCGAACGCCTCGTCGAAACTGGCCGGCGCGCGGCTGCGGACCGGTGCGCCCACGGCGCGGAACGGGCCAAGGTCCAGAACCTGCGCCTCGGGCAGGCCAAGGTCGATATGGGTGGCGATCAGGGCCGCGCCGCCGCCCGCCAGATGCTGGCGCACGGCGCGGGCGAACAACGCCACCGAGCCCGCGTCCAGCGACACCGTGGGCTCGTCCAGCACCCAGACCTTGCGCCCGGTAACCAGCAGCCGCGCCAGCCCCAGCCGGCGCTTCTGTCCGGCCGACAGCATTGCCGCCGGACGCGCGGCCAGCGCGGCCAGGTCCAGCGCCTCGATCGCCGCGACGATGGAAGGGCCGCCGAACACCAGCCGCCAGAATTCAAGGTTCTCGGTCACGGTCAGCGCGGCCTTCAGCCCGTCGGCATGGGCGGCATAGGCGATGGCGTCGGGGTCGGCCTCGACCCGGCCGGCGGCGGCGGGCTGAAGCCCCGCGACGGTGCGCAGCAGCGTGGTCTTGCCGATGCCGTTGGGGCCGCGCAGGATCAGCGCCTGCCCGGCGGACAGGGCGAAATCCACCCCTTCGACCGCGCGGCGCCCGCCGCGCGACACGGCCAGATCATGCACTTGCAGCAGCGGCGCCACCGCCCGCGCCCCCGGCACCTAGACCGGGATCAGCGCACAGGCCACGCGCCGCCCCTCGGTCAGGGTGACGTTGTAGCAGCGCGCGGCGGTGGGGCTGGTCATCGGCTCCACCCCCAGCCCGGCAGCCTCAAGCGCCTGGACCAGCGCCCGCGGCGGGTGCGAGACCTGCCCGCCCAGCCCCAGAAACAGCACGTCCACCTGTCCGGCCAGCGCCAGCAGCGCCGCGGTATCGTCAAGCCCGCCCCAGGGGCGCACGCCCTCGGCGGTGACGATCAGCGCGCTGTGGTGGACCTGCCCGCCGGCGCGGAAGAACCCCGGCCCGTAGCCATCGACCGGGGTTGCGCCGCCATAGTCGGTGTCCTGCATCTCGGGCATCAGGGCGCGTCCCGGAAGGGCGTGCCCGACAGCTCGTCCAGTTCCTTTTTCTCGCCGCGGACCGGCTTTTCCCAGTCGCGGCGCACGCCCAGCGACAGCACGATGTTCTTGGCCAGATAGACGGTGGAATAGATCCCGACGCCGACGCCCCAGAACATCGCAAAGACAAAGCCGCGGATCACGTCGCCGCCCCAGATCAGCATCGCCCCCAGCGCCAGCGAGGTGGTGACCCCGGTCATCACCGTGCGCGACAGGGTTTCGTTCACCGTCAGGTTCATCACGTCGATCAGCGGCATGGTCTTGAACTTGATCAGGTTTTCCCGCAGCCGGTCGAACACCACCACCGTGTCGTTGACCGAATAGCCAAGGATGGTCAGCAGCGCCGCGATGGTGGACAGGTCAAAGCGGATCTGGAATGCCGCGAAGATGCCGACCGTCAGCAGCACGTCGTGGATCAGCGCCGTGACCGCGCCGACCGCGAACTGCCATTCGAACCGCATCCAGATATACAGCAGGATGCCAAGCGCCGCGGCGCCGACCGCGTAGAAGGCGGTCTTGATCAGCTCGCCCGAGACCTTGGGCCCCACCGATTCGACCGAGGCGAACCGGACCTGCGGATCGACCTGTTTCAGCGCGGTCTCGATCCGGGTCAGTTCCTCGGGGGTGACCGAGCCGGTCTCGTCCGCGGTGCCGATGCGGATCTGCGCGACATGGCGGTCGGTGCCGAAGGTCGGGTCGAACACCTCGGTGATAGACAGGTCGGACAGGTTCAGCCCGCTCAGCGCCTCGCGGTAGTCGGACACCTCGAAGGCGTTCGAGCTTTCGGTGCGGATGGTGGTGCCGCCCTTGAAGTCGATGCCGAAGTTCAGCCCCATCGTCATGACGAGGATCACCGAGGCGATCATCCCCACGATCGACACGCCGTTGGTCAGCCAGCGCCAGCGCAGAAAGTCGATGTGGGTTTCATCGGGGACGAGTTTCAGACGGAATGCCATGTCGGTCGTCCCCTTACAGAACCAGCGTCTTGGGTTTGCGCCATTCCAGCCAGATGACGATCATCAGCCGGGTGAAATAGATCGCCGTGAAGACCGAGGTGACCAGCCCGATGGTCAGCGTCACCGCAAAGCCCTTGACCGGCCCCGACCCCAGGAAGAACATCACCACCGCCGCGATGAAGGTGGTCAGGTTGGCGTCGATGATCGCGCTCATCGCCTCTCCGAAGCCGTCGTTGATCGACTTGACCACGGTCTTTCCGGCGCGCAGTTCCTCGCGGATGCGTTCATAGATGATGACGTTGGCATCGACCGCGGTGCCCACGGTCAGCACGATGCCGGCGATGCCGGGCAGGGTCAGCGTCGCGCCCATCGCCGACATGATCGACAGGATCAGGATCACGTTGGTGATGACCGCGATCGAGGCGAACACCCCGAACAGCCCGTAGCTGGCGATCATGTAGCCCACCACCAGCACCGTGGCGATGATTGCGGACTTGCGGCCGGCGTCGATGGAATCCTGCCCCAGTTCGGGGCCGATGGTGCGTTCTTCAAGGAACGTCATCTCGGCCGGCAGGGCGCCGGCGCGCAGCAGCACCGCCAGCTGGTTCGACTGCGCCACGTCCATCGCGCCCGAGATCTGCCCCGAGCCGGTGGTGATCGCCTGCCGGATCACCGGGGCCGAGATCACCTGGTTGTCCAGCACGATGGCAAAGGGCTGCCCGACATTGGCCGAGGTATAGGCCCCGAACCGCCGCGCCCCTTGCGGACCAAAACGGAAATCGACCGAGGGCGCGCCGTTCTGGTCAAAGCCGGGACGGGCGTCGGTCAGGTCCTCGCCGGTGACCACGGGGGCCTCGGCCAGGGTGTAGTAGACCCCCGGTTCGTCCAGCGAGGGCACGACGATATTGCCCAGCCCCGGCGCGACATTGGGGTCGGTGCCCCGCCCGATTACCGGGTTGAAGGTCAGTTTCGCGGTGGTGCCGATCAGCGCCTTGAGTTCCTCGGCCGAGCCGATGCCCGGCACCTGGATCAGGATGCGGTCCTTGCCCTGCCGCTGGATGGTGGGTTCGCGGGTGCCGACCTCGTCCACGCGGCGGCGCACGATTTCCAGCGATTGCTGGATGGTGCGGTCGTCGGTAGCGGCCTTTTCGGCGGCCGACAGTTGCACGATCAGCGTGTTTCCCCGGGCCGAGATGTCAAGGCTGGATGCCCCGGCCCCGGTCAACGAGGTGACGGGCGCGGCCAGCTTGCGCGCGATTTCCACCGCGCGGGCCATCTGGTCGGGGTTGCCGATCTCGACCAGCAGCTGGTCGGCCGGGCCCTTGACCCGGCGCACCGGGCCGATCACGTCGCGCTGTTCGGCCAGCGCGTCGCGCAGCTCCGGCCACAGCGCGGTCATGCGCGAGGCATAGACCTCGGCGGTGTTGACCTCGCCCAGCAGATGCGCGCCGCCGCGCAGGTCCAGCCCCAGGCTGACCAGGGACGAGGGCAGCCAGTCGGGCCAGCCGGAACGGGCGGCGGCCTGCTCGGGGGTCTCGAACCCCGCGCGTTCGGCGGCGACCACGGCGTCGTTGTGCGATTCGACCCGCTGATAGAACAGGTTGGGCATCGCATACAGCAGCCCCAGCAGGATCAGCCCGATGATGGCGATGCGTTTCCAGGCAGAGATCTGAACCATGCGCGGCCCGCCCGTTCAGCCGTTGGCGGCGACAGGGGCGCCGGCACGGTCCACCACCTGCGCGATGGTCGAGCGGACCACGCGGATACGCACGCCCTGGGCGATCTCGACATCCACATCCTCGTCGCGCACGGCCACGACCTTGCCGAAGATCCCGCCCTGGGTGATCACGTTGTCACCCTTTTTCAGCGCCGAGACCATCGCGCGGTGCTGGGACATCTTCTTTTGCTGCGGCCGCATGATCAGGAAATACATGATCGCGAAGACCAGGATCAGCGGAACGAACTGGGCGAGTGCGGCGCCGCCGCCGCCAGCGGCGGGGGCCGCGGCCTGGGCAAAGGCAGGGGTGATCAGCATGGGGCGCGGTCCTTGTGCAGGTTGCCAGTCGAAAGCCGGGCGCAACAGGCCGCCCGGAAGATTGGCGCAGAACCTAGTCGCGCGCCCCCGGCTTGTCCAGAAACCCCGGCACCCTCGGCCACCGCATCCGGGCCGGGGTTTCCCGCCCTGCAAGTTCACGATCCCGGCATCCGTCACGCCGGCAACGGCGATGGACTTTCCCGCAAGCCTCGTGTCTTTTTCCCCCGCAGCTTCCCGACACCCGAGGGCCCCATGCCGCACACCCCCGACGCCGCCACGGAAACCTTGCGGCTGATCGACATCATGGCCGCGCTGCGCGACAGGCAGACCGGCTGTCCCTGGGACATCGAGCAGGACTTTGCCTCGATCGCCCCCTACACCATCGAAGAGGCGCATGAGGTCGCCGACGCCATCGCCCGCCAGGCCTGGGACGAACTGCCGGGCGAGCTGGGCGACCTGCTGTTGCAGGTGGTGTTCCACGCGCAGATGGCCTCGGAACAGGGGATGTTCGATTTCACCACGGTGGCGCGGGCGATCTCGGACAAGCTGGTGGCGCGGCATCCGCATGTGTTCGGCGACGAATCGCGCGACAAATCCGCCGCCCAGCAGGTCCGCGACTGGGAAGCGATCAAGGCGCAGGAACGCGCCGCCCGCGCCGAACGCGGCGTGCTGGAAGGGGTGGCGCTGGGGCTGCCGGCGCTGACCCGGGCGGTCAAGCTGCAAAACCGCGCCGCGCGGGTCGGCTTCGACTGGCCGGGACCGGCGCAGGTGCTGGACAAGCTGGCCGAGGAAACCGCCGAGCTGGTCGAGGCCAGGGACAACGCCGACCCCGCCCATCTGGCCGAAGAATTCGGCGACCTGCTGTTCGTGATGGCCAATCTGGCCCGGCACCTGGACATCGACCCCGAGGAAGCCCTGCGCGCCGCCAACGCCAAGTTCACCCGCCGCTTCCAGTCGATCGAATCGGCGCTGGCCGCGCAGGGTCGCCGCCCCGAGGATTCCTCGCTGGACGAAATGGACGCGCTGTGGAACGCGGCCAAGGCGGCCGAAAAAACGCCCTAGAACAGCGCCTTGCGCAGCATGTTCAGGGCCACCGCCATCAGGAACAGCGCAAACAGCCGCTTGAGCAGCCTCGGGTTCGTGCCATGCGCCAGCGTCGCGCCCAAAGGCGCGGTCAGCAGCGTCATCGCGATCACGATGCCGAACATCGGCAGGTTGACCGAACCGACCGTGCCGGGCGGCGCTTCCTGCGCCGGCAGGAACAGGAAGCTCAGCACCGAGGGCAGCGCGATCACCGCCCCGAATCCCGCCGCCGTCGCCACCGCCCGGTGGATCGGCCGCCCGTGCAGGGTCAGCATCGGCACCCCCAGAGAGCCGCCGCCGATCCCCAGCAGCACGCCGACCAGCCCGATGGCCCCGGCCAGCCCGACGCGGCGCAACCCGGTGGGTGGGGTCTCGGCCAGCCGCCACTCGGCCCGGCTGAGCAGCATGAAGCTGGCCACCACGAACACCAGCACCGCAAAGATCAGCTGCAATTCGCGCGTGGTCAGCCGCGACACCAGCCACACCCCCACCAATGCGCCCAGCATGATCCAGGGCGCCCAGTTGCGCAGGATTTCCCAGTCCACCGCCCCTTTGCGGTGATGCGCCAGCACCGAGCGGATCGAGGTGACAAAGATCGTCGCCAGCGAGGTCGCCAGGCAGATCTGCATCACGTCCGGCCCGCCATGGCCCGCCGCGGTCAGGATCGCCATGAAGGCCGGCACCAGCACGATACCGCCCCCGACCCCCAGCATCCCGGCCAGGATCCCGGCGAAACCGCCGGCCAGCAACAGCGCGGCCAGATAGGGCAGCAGGGCGGTCAGGGTCATGGCAACCTCATGGTTTCGTGGGCCGCGCGGCCATAGCGCGCCCGCCCGGACAAGGCCAGCACCGCGCGGCGGCTTCTTCCCGCGCTGGCCGGGGGCGGCTGCCCGGAGCGCATGGCGCGGCCGCCGGCGTCAGTGCGTCCGGCACCGCCGCGCCTTTGGCACCCCCAGCAGCATTTCGTCCCTGCAAAATATCCGTGCGAGGGGCGCGCGGTGGAAAACCCCGGCTCACGACGCCGCCGTCTACGCCCCGTCCCGGCCTCAGACCCCGGCTCCGCCCCCGTCCCCGGCCCCGGCCGCGCCCCCCCCCCGCGCCGCCGCGTAATCCACCCGCCCCCCCGCCCGGCCCCGCGCCGCCCCGCT
>JAZIHR010000024.1:0-28189 GCA_036678445.1 Alphaproteobacteria bacterium | reverse complement strand
GCTGGGGGCCGGGCAGGTCGGGCGCCATTACGCCATCGGCCTGCGCCAGCCGGGCCTGCTTGAAACCATCGGCAAGGCGCTTCGCGAAGGGGTCGGGGGGCAGGCGCAATACAAGCTGATCGAGCCATCCGGCACGGTGACCTACATGGTCACGGTCACTCCGGTTCCCGGCGCCGGCCGGCACGAGGCGCTGTGCGCCTTTCAGGACATCACCGAGCAGGAACTGATCGACGCGTTCCGCCGGGATTTCGTCGCCAATGTCAGCCACGAACTGCGCAGTCCGCTGACCACGCTGGTCAGCATGATCGAGACGCTGAAAGGCGCGGCGCGCGACGACCCCGCCGCCCGGACCCGTTTCCTGACCGCCATGCAGAACGAGGCGCAGCGGATGACCCGGCTGGTGCGCGACCTGCTGTCGCTGTCCAGGACCGAGGCCGAAAGCCGCCGCCGGCCCACCACGCCGGTAGACGTGGCCGAGCTGGCCCGACGCGTCACCGACACGCTGCGCCCCCTGGCCGAGGCCGCGGGGGTGGTGCTGGAACTGAAGGTCCCCGACGCCCCTGACGCCATCCCTCCCATTCCCGCCGATGCCGACCAGTTGACGCAGGTGTTGCAGAACCTGATCGAGAACGCGATCAAATACGACACCTTGGGCCAGCGGGTGACCGTCGCCCTTCATCCCGACGATTCCCGGACGATGCTGCGCATCGACGTGACCGACCGGGGCGAGGGGATCGAGCCCCAGCACCTGCCCCGCCTGACCGAGCGGTTCTATCGCGTGGACCGTTCCCGCTCGCGCGAGCAGGGGGGCACCGGACTGGGGCTGGCCATCGTCAAGCATATCGTCAACCGCCACCGCGGCCGGCTGGCGATCACCAGCGAACGCGGCAAGGGCACCTGCGTTTCGGTGTTCCTGCCGAAATCCTGAACGCGCCCGCCGGGGGTGGGGGGATGCACGCCCCTGCGGGTCGCCCTCGCAATCTTCATGAAACCGTTACAGGGCTGTCACCGAATCGTTGCAGGGCGGCGATAGACCTGCCCGCATCGACCCTCACTCCGACGGTCGTGCGTGATACGAACAGGAAAACCGTATGTCCTGCATGAAACAGACCGCCTCGATCCTTGCAATCCTGGCTGTGTCGGCCGGCGCTGCCGCCGCCCGCGACCAGGTGCAGGTGGCGGGGTCGTCCACCGTGCTGCCCTATGCCACCATCGTCGCCGAGATCTTCGGCGAAAGCGCCGGGTTCCCGACCCCGGTCGTCGAATCCGGCGGTTCTTCGGCGGGGCTGAAGAAATTCTGCGAAGGTGTCGGCGAAAACACCGTCGATATCGCCAACGCCTCGCGTCGCATCAAGGACAGCGAGATCGAGGCCTGCGCCGCCGCCGGCGTCACCGACATCATCGAAGTGCAGTTCGGCTATGACGGCATCGTCTTTGCCTCGGACATCGGGGGCAACGGCTTCGCCTTTACCCCGGCCGACTGGTACAAGGCGCTAGCCGCGCAGGTCGTCGTGGACGGCAAGCTGGTTGCGAACCCCGCCACCAGCTGGGACCAGGTGAACCCGGCCCTGCCGGCACAACCGATCATGGCCTTTATCCCCGGCACCAAGCACGGCACCCGCGAGGTGTTCGACCTGAACGTGATCGAACGCGGCTGCAAGGACAGCGGCGCCGAAGAGGCGCTGAAGGCTCTGGTCGGCGACGACGCCGCCAAGACCTGCACCACCCTGCGCACCGACGGCCGCGCGGTGGAAATCGACGGCGACTACACCGAAACCCTGTCGCGCATCGACAGCAACAAGGAAGGCATCGGCGTCTTTGGCCTGTCCTTCTTTGAAAACAACGCCGCCAGGTTGCAGGTCGCGACGATGAACGGGGTCTCGCCCTCGACCGAGACCATCGCCTCGGGCGAATACCCGGTGTCGCGACCGCTGTTCTTCTACGTCAAGAAGGCCCACATCGGCGTGATCCCCGGGCTGAAGGAATACGCCGGGCTGTTCGTCTCGGACGAGATCGCCGGTGCCGGCGGCCCGCTGGCCGAATACGGCCTGGTGCCCGACCCCGAGCTGGCGAAAGCGCAGGCCGTGGTCGCCGACGAGACCACGCTGGACTGATCCCCAAAGGCCGAAACCAAGGCGGCGAGCCGGCGGCAGGCGGGAGCGCCCGTTCCTGCCGAGCGGAGGTCTCGTGTCCCAATTCTGGTTCCTCGCGGCGGTGCTGACGCTGACCGTCCTTGCCTATGCCCTTGGCCGCGCGCGTGCGCTGTCGGCGGCCGGCGGCGATCATCGCGTGCTGCATTCGCTGCCTGCGCATTACGGCTGGGCGGCGGTGCAGCTGACGCTGGGCCCGGCGCTGCTGCTGTATGTGCTGCTGCTGCTGGCCGGGCTGGCCGTGCCGGTGGCCGCTGCCGCCGCGCTGGCCCTGGCGCTGGCCGGGCTGGCCATGGCGCTGCGCCGCAACACCCCCGGGTTCCGCGCCCGCAACGCGGTCGAGCGCGGGATGATGGCGGTGCTGGTCCTTGCCTCGACCATCGCCATCGCCACCACGGCGGGCATCATCCTGTCGATGCTGTTCGAGACGCGGAATTTCTTCGCCCTCTACGACTGGCGCGAGTTCTTTTTCTCGGCCACCTGGGCGCCGCAGTTCCAGGGGCAGTCGCAACTGGGCATCCTGCCGCTGCTGTGGGGAACGCTGTATATCAGCTTCATCGCGCTGGCGTTCGCGGTGCCGGTGGGGCTGTTCGCGGCGATCTACATGTCGGAATACGCCGGGCGGCGGATGCGGGCGCTGGTCAAGCCGGCGCTGGAAATCCTCGCCGGGATCCCGACCATCGTCTACGGGCTGTTCGCGCTGATTACCGTCGGCCCGCTGATCCGCGACTGGCTGGCGCAGCCGCTGGGGCTGGGCAACAGCGCGTCCTCGGTGATGACGGCGGGGGTCGTGATGGGGATCATGCTGATCCCGTTCGTGTCGTCGCTGTCGGATGACATCATCAGCCAGGTGCCGCGGTCGCTGCATGACGGGGCGTTGGCGCTGGGGGCCACCCGCTCGGAAACCATCCGGCAGGTGATCCTGCCCGCGGCGCTGCCCGGCATCGTCGGCGCGGTGCTGCTGGCCGCGTCGCGCGCCATCGGCGAAACCATGATCGTGGTGCTGGGGGCGGGGGCGGCCGCGCGGCTCAGCCTCAACCCGTTCGAGGCGATGACCACCATCACCGTCAAGATCGTCAGCCAGCTGACCGGCGACAACGACTTCGCCGCCCCGGAAACGCTGGTGGCATTCGCGCTGGGGCTGACGCTGTTTCTTATCACGCTGGGGCTGAACGTGCTCGCCCTTGTCATCGTGCGCCGCTATCGGGAGCAATACGAATGAGCATGACCCCCGTATCCGCAGGTCCGGCATCGCTGTTCGTCCGCGACCCCCGCACCGCCCGCCGCCGCGCGTCCGAGGCCAGGTTCCGCGCCTATGGCATGGGCGCGGTGCTGGTCGGCGTGGCGGCGCTTGTGCTGCTGCTGGGCTCGGTGCTGTCCTCGGGGCTGGGCGCGTTCCGGCAGACCCAGATCCACATCCCCGTTGCGCTGACCGAAACCGTGCTGGACCCCTCGGGGGTCCGCGACCCGGCTGCGCTGCGCAAGGTCACCACCATCGGCTACGGCAAGGTGATCGAGGCGGCGCTGAAGGACGCCATCGCGCAGGCCGGCATCACGCTTGAACTGACCGACGCGGAAATCGCGGCGATGCTGTCGAAAGAGGCCCCGGCGCAGCTGCGCAACAAGGTGCTGGCCGATCCCGAACTGGTGGGCAGCACGGTCAATGTCCCGCTGCTGGCGAATGGCCGCATCGACGGCTATCTGAAAGGCCGCGTGACCATGGAAAGCGCGCAGCTGGACCGCAACGTCACCCCGCAGCAGCTGCTGCTGGCGGATCAGATGGTGGCGCGCGGGATGATGTCCATGGACCTCAACCCCGGCTTCCTGACCGCCCCCGATGCCTCGGACCTGCGCCCCGAGGCGGCGGGCTTGGGCGTCGCGATCCTCGGCTCGGCCTATATGATGCTGATCGTGCTGGCGCAGGCGCTGCCGCTGGGGGTGGCGACCTCGATCTATCTGGAGGAATTCGCGCCCAAAAACCGCTGGACCGACCTGATCGAGGTCAACATCGCCAATCTGGCGGCGGTGCCCTCGATCGTGTTCGGGGTGCTGGGGCTGGCCATCTTCATCAACTTTGCCGGGCTGCCGCAATCGGCGCCCATCGTCGGCGGGCTGGTGCTGGCGCTGATGACCCTGCCCACCATCATCATCGCCACCCGCGCGGCGCTGAAGGCGGTGCCGCCATCGATCCGCGATGCGGCGCTGGGGGTGGGGGCGTCGCGGATGCAGGCGGTGTTCCATCACGTGCTGCCGCTGGCGATGCCCGGCATCCTGACCGGCGCCATCCTGGGGCTGGCGCAGGCGCTGGGCGAAACCGCGCCGCTGCTGCTGATCGGGATGGTCGCATTCGTGCGCGAGTTTCCCGCCGCCCCGCCCCAGGGCTTTTTCGACCCCGCCCCGGCGCTGCCGGCGCAGATCTACAACTGGACCCAGCGGGCGGACCCGGCCTTTGTCGAACGGGCCTGGGGCGCGATCATCGTGCTGCTGGTGTTCCTGCTGATCATGAATGCAGCGGCGATCCTGCTGCGCCGGCGTTTCGAGCGCCGCTGGTAATGGAGTTTCCCATGAACGAGATGCGGATGCCGAAACCCCTGGCGACCGCGGCGGTCAGCAAGGTCACCGCCCGCGGGGTGCAGGTATATTACGGCGCCACCCACGCGCTGCGCGATGTCGATATCGACATCGCCGACCGGGCGGTGACGGCGTTCATCGGCCCCTCGGGCTGCGGGAAATCGACGTTCCTGCGCTGCCTGAACCGGATGAACGACACCATCGCCACCTGCCGGGTGCTGGGCGACATCCGGCTGGACGGCGAGGATATTCAGGACCCCCGCGTCGATCCGGTGCAGCTGCGCGCCCGCGTCGGGATGGTGTTCCAGAAACCCAACCCGTTCCCCAAGTCGATCTACGACAATGTGGCCTATGGCCCTCGCATCCACGGGCTGGCGCCCTCCCGCGCTGACCTGGACGCGGTGGTGGAAAAATCCCTGCGCCGGGCCGCGTTGTGGAACGACGTCAAGGACCGGCTGCACGATACCGGCACCAGCCTGTCGGGCGGCCAGCAGCAGCGGCTATGCATCGCCCGCGCCATCGCCACCTCGCCCGAGGTGTTGCTGATGGACGAGCCGTGCAGCGCGCTGGACCCCATCGCGACGGCGCAGATCGAGGAACTGATCGACGAGCTCAGCGGCCAGTTCTCGGTGGTGATCGTCACCCACTCGATGCAGCAGGCCTCGCGCGTCAGCCGGCACACGGCGTTCTTCCATTTGGGCGAGTTGGTCGAATACGGCGATACCGAAGAAATCTTTACCAACCCTGTCGATCCGCGCACGGAAAACTATATTACGGGCCGGATCGGATGACGGAGGGGATGATGGACAAGCGACAGCATATCGTCACGGCCTTCGACCGTGACCTGGAAACAATCGAGGCACTGCTGGCCCGCATGGGCGGGCTGGTCGAAGCCGCGGTCATGGACGCGATCCGCGCGCTGGAAACCGGCGACGAGGAACTGGCCGAAACCGTGCGCCGGGGCGACAAGACCATCGACGCGCTGGAAGAACAGATCGACGTCGAGACCGCGCGGCTGATCGCCCTGCGCGCCCCTGCCGCGACCGACCTGCGCTATGTGCTGGCCACCATGAAGATCGCGGCGGCGCTGGAACGCTGCGGCGATTATGCCAAGAACCTGGCCCGGCGCTCGACCGTGCTGGCGCAGATGCCGGTCATCGAGGGCGCCTCGGGTTCGATCCGCCGCATGGGCGATGCGGTGCGGTTGCAGCTGAAAAGCGCACTGGACGCCTTTATCCAGCGCGACGAGGTGCTGGCCGAACAGGTGCGGCGGGGCGACCATGACATCGACCAGATGTATAACACGCTGTTCCGCGAGTTCCTGACCCATATGATGGAGGACCCGCGCAACATCACCCCCTGCATGCACCTGCATTTCATCGCCAAGAACATCGAGCGGATGGGCGACCACGCCACCTCGATCGCCGAGCAGGTGATCTACCTGGTCACCGGCAGCCTGCCGGACGACGAACGGCCCAAGGCGGACCACACCGCCCTGGCCTCGGGCGCGCCCCGGCAGGAAAGCACATGGCAGTCGCCGTGAAGCCCCGGATCCTGCTGGTCGAGGACGAACCCGCGCAGCGCGACGTGATCGCCTATAACCTTGAAGCCGAGGGCTACGACGTGGCCCAGGCGCAGGACGGCGAAGAGGCGATGCTTCTGGTGGCGGAAAACCCGCCCGACCTGGTGATCCTTGACTGGATGATGCCGAACCTGTCGGGGATCGAGGTCTGCCGCCGGCTCAAGTCCAACCCCGGCACCCGCGCGATTCCGGTGATCATGCTGTCGGCGCGGCTGGACGTGCCCGACCGGGTGCGCGGGCTGGAAACCGGCGCCGACGATTATGTCGGCAAGCCCTATTCCGTGGCCGAGCTGATGGCCCGCATCCGCGCCAACCTGCGGCGGGTGCACCCGGCTGCGGTCGGCGCGGTCCTTGAGTTCCGGGACCTGCGGCTGGACGCCGAGGCGCATCGCGTCACCCGTGGCGGCCACGAGATCGAGTTGAGCCCGACCGAGTTCCGCCTGCTGGCGACGCTGATGGAAAAGCCGGGGCAGGTGCTCAGCCGCGAACGGCTGCTGGACCGGGTGTGGGGGCGCGACATCCACGTCGAATCGCGCACGGTTGACGTTCATATCGGCCGGCTGCGCAAGGCGCTGTGCCAGCATGGCGGCGACGACCTGCTGCGCACGGTCCGCGGCGCGGGCTACGCGCTGGGCTGAGCCAGCCCCGCCGCGCACCTTACTGACCGCCTCTTTGCCGGGCGGCATCGGCCCCGGCGCCGATGCCGCCCGGTTTCCGTTTCCGCGGGGGCCGCGCCGCCGGAAAGACAGGCCGGAAAGACGAATTGTCACCAGCTTTTCACACCGCTGCAATCGCATCGTCACGCCGCTTCGCTACCAGCAGGGCCAGGTTCCCCGCAGGAGAAGATGATGCGAATGCCCTTGGCCCTTCTGACCGGCCTCACCGCCGTTTCCACCCCCGCCTGGGCCGAACAGAGCTTTCCGGCCACGCTGGCCGGCCACGCCTATCTGCCAGCCATGACGCTGGTTACGCCGCCGGCGGATGCGCCGCGCGACCTGTGGGTCTCGGGCAAGTTCACCGGCAGGACCCGCAACGAAACCCCGATGTCGGTGATGGGCGATGTCGGGGCGGCCTACGGCAGCCATCCCACCGGCATTTCGCTGCCCTTCATCGGCCAGCCGGTGCAGGGAATGTCGGGCTTTGCGATGAACCGGGCCGAGGACGGCAGCTGGTTCGTGCTGACCGACAACGGCTTTGGCAGCAAGGTCAACAGCCCCGACGCGATGCTGTTCTTCCATCGGCTTGCCCCCGATTTCGACTCTGGCCGGGTCGAGCACCGCGAAACCGTGTTCCTGCGCGACCCCGACCACAAGGCGCCGTTCCGCATCGCCAACGAGGCCGCGCCGGGCCGCTACCTGACCGGCGCCGATTTCGACCCCGAAAGCATCCAGTATCGCGATGGCGAGATCTGGATCGGTGACGAGTTCGGCCCCTATCTGCTGCGCTTTACCCGCGACGGCGTGCTGCGCGACGTGTTCGCGACCCGGCTGGACGGCGCGGTGATTTCCGGCCCCGACACCCCCGGCACCGTGGTGCCCGCACAGCCCGGAAAAGATTTCCGCGTCCAGCGTTCGGGCGGTTACGAAGGCATGGCGCTGCAACCGGGGACCGGGCTGCTTTGGGCGATGCTTGAAAAGCCGCTGCTGGCCGAGGACGGCGGGACCGAGGGCGATTTCCTGCGCATCATGACCTTTGACCCCGCGGCGGGCGACTGGACCGGCGACAGCTTCCGCTTCCAACTGGGGCAGGGCGCGACCGCCATCGGCGACTTCAACTTCATCGACGAGACCCGCGCCCTGGTGATCGAGCGCGACAACGGCGAAGGCGACGCGGCCCGCGGCTGCGCCGAGGGCGCCGACCCCTCCGGCTGCTATCCCCAGCCCGCCCGGACCAAGCGGGTGGTGCTGGTCGATGCCGCCGATGTCGATGCCGAGGGCTTCGTCCGTCGCATCGGGCATATCGACCTGCTGGACATCGCCGACCCGGACGGCCGCGCGCTGGACGGCATGAAACCGGCCGAGGGCCCGTTCAGCTTTCCCTTCTTCACCATCGAGGACGTGGCCCGGGTGGACGCCACCCACATCCTGATCGCCAATGACAACAACCTGCCGTTTTCCGGCGGCCGAGAAATCGGCGCCGCTGCCAACAACGAGTTCATCCTGCTGTCGGTGCCCGAACTGCTGGCTGCCCGCTGACGGCCCCGGCGCCCCTTTCGGCGTCCCCGCACCCGGGGGCGCCGATTTCACCGAACTGTCACACCCCCGTGCCGTCGCTGTCACACAGTCCCGCTAGACGGTGCCGCAGGGCCTCCCGCCCTGCACGAAACCCCGATGAGGACCATATGCGCACCATCGTTTCCGCCCTTGCGGCCAGCACCATTCTGGCCGGCGCTGCCGGCGCGGCCGAGATCTACCCGCTGGACCGGGCGACGATCCTTGCGAAATCGCCTTTCGACTTCAAGGTCGAGCTTGATGCCGCCCACGGCGAATCCGACATCTCGGTCACGGTGAACGGCAAGCCCTATGCCGAGCTGTTCGGCAAGCCCGCTGAATTCGTGGCCGAGGAAAAGGACGCCGACGGCGCCGCCCTGGGTTCGGCGCTGATCCTGCGCGACCTGTCACTGGCCGAGCCGGGCCGCTATACCGTCGAGGTCAGGGCCGGCGACGAGACGAAATCCGCGACGTGGGAGGTCTATGCCACCGCCGAGGCCCCGCGCGCCCGCAACGTCATCTTCATCATCGGCGACGGGCTGTCGGTGGCGCATCGCACCTCGGCCCGGATCATGTCCCGGGGCATGACCGGCGGCAAGGCCGACGGCCGGCTGGCGATGGACGACCTGGACCACATGGCCTTCATCGGCACCTCTTCGACGCATTCCATCGCCACCGATTCCGCCAACACCGCCTCGGCCTACATGACCGGGCACAAGGGCCGGGTGAACGCGCTGGGCGTCTATGCCGACCGCACCCCCGACACCCTGGACGACCCCCGCGTCGAAACCATCGCCGAGGCGCTGCGCCGCACCACCAACAAGTCGATCGGCATCGTCTCGACCTCGGAATTGCAGGACGCCACCCCGGCGGCAGTCGTCGCCCACACCCGCCGCCGCGGCGACAAGGCCGAAATCACCGGCATGTTCCACGATCTGCTGCCCGAGGTGGTGCTGGGCGGCGGCTCGGCCTATTTCCTGAAATCCGACGTGCCGGGGTCCAAGCGCAAGGACGACAAGGACTATATCCAGCTGTTCCGCGACGCGGGCTATGCCATCGCCACCAACCGGGCCGAGCTGGCCGCGGGCACCAACGGCGACCGGCTGCTGGGGCTGTTCCACACCGGCAACATGGATACCTGGCTGGACCGCAACCAGCTGGGCAAGGGCACGGTCGACAAGTTCCCCGACCAGCCGGGACTTGTGGACATGACCGCCGCCGCGCTGGAGCAGCTGTCGCGCAATCCCGACGGTTTCTTCCTGATGGTCGAGGCCGCCTCGGTCGACAAGATGTCCCACCCGATGGACTGGGAACGCGCCGTTCTGGACACGATCGAGATGGACCACGCCGTCGCCCTGGCCCGCGATTTCGCCGCCCGGAACCCGGACACGCTGATCGTGCTGGCCGGCGATCACACCCACGGCATTTCGCTGCTTGGCACCATCGACACCGAAAAGCCCGGCGACGACATGCGCGAAAAAATCGCCGTCTATGACGACGCGGGCTTTCCCGATTACGTCGATGCGGATGGCGACGGCTATCCCGACAACCTGGACGTCAAGCGCCCGCTGGCGATCTTTTCCTCGAACTTCCCGGATTACTACGAGACCTGGGGCGCCAAGCTCGACGGCCCGTTCGTCCCCGCGATCCAGGACGGCGAGGGCCGCTATGTCGCGAACGAGGCCTACAAGGACGTGCCCGGCGCGGTGCTGCGCATCGGCAACCTGCCGCGCGATAACGATACCGCCGTGCACACGGTGGATGATGTGGTGTTGCAGGCTTCGGGCCCCGGTGCCGAGGCGTTCAAGGGCTACATGGAACAGTCCGACGTCTACAAGATTCTGGCCGACGCCTTTGCCTTGGGCACCGACCAGAAATGACCTGCTGAACGCGGCTGCCCGGGGGGCCGGGCAGCCGCATCCTGATGGATGGAAAGCGTGATGACCCAGAACCTTACCCGCAGAGCCTGCCTGCCGCTGCTGGCCGCCGGGCTGTCGCTGCCCGCGCTGCGCCCGGCCGCCGCGGCCTCTCCCGATCTTTCCTTCGGCGAGCTTTACGGCTCGTTCAGCGCGCTGGGGTTAGAGTTCTCGGACAAGGTCAGGCAACTGACCGGGCGCAAGGTCAGTATCCGGGGCTTCATGGCCCCGCCGCTGAAGGCCGAGGCGCAGTTCTTTGTCCTGACCGAGATCCCGATGGCGCTGTGCCCGTTCTGCTCGACCGATGCGGACTGGCCGGACAATATCCTTGTCGTCTACCTGGACCGCAAGCAGACCTTCACCGACCCCAACCAGCGGATCGAGGCCCGGGGCACGCTGGAGCGCGGTTCCTGGACCGACCCCGAAACCGGCTTTGTCAGCCAGCTGCGCCTGCGCGACGCGCGCTTCGCCAAGGTCTGACCGGGGATGCTGTCGCTGGCCCTGACCGGGGTCGAGGTCGGGTTCCCCGGCCTTGATACCCCGGCGCTGAACATCCCGCGGCTCGGCGTTGCCGCGGGCGGGCAGTTGGCTATCGCCGGACCCTCGGGGTCGGGCAAGTCGACGCTGGTCAACGTGATCACCGGGCTGGAATGCCCCGGCGCGGGTCGGGTGCTGTGGAACGGCACCGATATCGCGCGGCTGTCGGAAAGTGCCCGCGACCGCTGGCGCGGCGCCAATGTCGGGCTGGTGATGCAGGATTTCCACCTGTTCCCCGGGCTTTCCGCGCTGGAAAACGTGCTGCTGCCGGCCCGGCTGGCGCGGGTGGCGGACCGGGCGCTGGTGACGCGCGCCGGCGATCTGCTGGCCGAGGTCGGGCTGCACCGCCCCGCGCAGAAGGTCGCGACCATGTCGCGCGGCGAAATGCAGCGCGTTGCCGTCGCCCGCGCCCTGCTGCGGCGGCCGGGGGTGATCGTCGCGGATGAACCGACCGCCAGCCTCGACCCCGCCAACGGTGCCGCCATCGGTGCGCTGCTGGTCGGGCTGGCGCGCCAAAGCGGGGCGACGCTGATCGTCGTCTCGCATGACCCCGCGCTGATCGCCTTGCTGCCCCGCCGCGTCACGCTGGCCGGGGGCGTGGTCCACAACGACGTGACAGAGCCCGCCTGATGCTGCGCTTTATCCTTGCCGACCTGGGCCGCATGAAGACCGGCGCCTTGGTCGTCGTGGCGCTGATCGCGCTGGCGGTGGCGCTGGGTGTCGGGGTCACCTTGCAGGAACGCGCCCTGAGGCTGGGCAGCGCCCGCGCCGCCGACAAGTTCGACCTGGTGATCGGCGCGAGGGGCAGCGAAATGCAGCTGGTCCTGTCCACCGTCTTTCTGCAACCCGCCGCGCTGCCGCTGGTCCCGGGCAGGGTGCTGGCCGATCTACAGGCCGATCCCCGCGTCGCCTGGGCGGCCCCGGTGGGGTTCGGCGACTTTCACGACGGCACCCCGGTGGTCGGCACCACCGCCCGCCTGATCGCCGAAACTGCCTCCGGGCTGGCCGAGGGCACCATGTTCGCGGCCGAGGACGAGGCGGTGGCCGGCGCGCTGGTCGATCTGGCGCCGGGGGAGGGGTTCACGCCGACGCATGGCACGATCGGCCACGATCACGACGGCATCCGCTACCGCGTTACCGGCCGGCTCAAGCCCACCGGCACGCCGTGGGATCGCGCGATTCTGGTGCCGATCCAGGCGGTGTGGCGCGTGCATGGCATGTCGGCGGGACCGGCAGGTGCGCATAACCCGGCGGAAACCGGGCATCCCGCCGGCAGCAGTCGCGATGCGCCGCTGGCCGGGGACGAAAACTGGCAGGCCGCCCCCGGCATTCCCGCCATCCTGGTCAAGCCTGCCTCTATCGGTGATGCCTACAGGCTGCGGCAGGATTACCGCGCGCAGGACGACACCATGGCGGTGTTCCCGGCCGAGGTGCTGACCAGCCTTTATGCCACCCTGGGCGATGCGCGGCAGGTGCTGTCGGCGGTTGCCATCGCGGCGCAGGCGCTGGTCGCGGTCGCGCTGCTGCTGGTGACGCTGACCCATGTCGGCCAGCGGCGGCGGCAGATCGGCGCGCTGCGTGCGCTGGGCGCGCCCCGCGGGGCAATCTTCGCGATGGTCTGGGCCGAGCTTTTCGCCCTGATCGCAGCCGGGGCCACGCTTGGCCTTGGCGGAGGCTTCCTTGCCGCCCGGCTGTTGTCCCGCGCAATCGCGCAACGGCAGGGGTTCGACCTGCCGGTCGCGCTGAGCGGCGGCGATCTTGCCGGGTTGGGTCTGCTGCTTGTCGTGGCGGCGCTGCTGGCGGCGGTGCCCGCGTGGCTGGCCTATCGGCAATCCCCGGTCGCCAGCCTGCGGGGCTAGCTGCGCGCGCCCCGCACGGCCGGGGTGGCCGGGCGCGGCGGGGGACATGGCAGGAATGGGGGGGACGCGACAGGAATATCGCCATTGCTACCGATATCGAGGTCGGTTATTTCGCGCCCCGGCAGATGCAGAGGTCGGATCATCTCTTCTGCCCGTTTCCGCGCCGTGCGGTCGTCCGCGTCCATCCGGACGGGTGTGCCGGGCAGCGCGCCCCGATCCGGACTGGTTTACCCCCCTGTCAGCGGCGCGAGGCCGCGCATCGGGCCATGGCAATGGAGATCGCAGAGTGAACCCGCGCGAGATCATTTTCGACACCGCCCCGGCCGCAGCCGCCCTGCGGCCGGCCCCCGGCACCAGAAATTCCGGCTTCACGCGGCGGTCCGGGAAACCGGGGCTGATCCAATGATGCAGCCCGTCGCCACCATGATGCGCAACCTGCGGCCGCTGTTTTCGGGGCTGGTGTTCTCGATCATCGTGGCGCTGGCCGCCAAGTTCATCTCGGAACATTACGGCGCGCCGGCGATGCTCATGGCCCTGCTGCTTGGCATGGCCTTTACCTTTCTGGCCGAGCCGGGGGCGCCGACGGAACCCGGCATCGAGTTCGCGTCCAAGAAGCTGCTGCGCTTCGGGGTGGCGCTGCTGGGGCTGGGGATTACCGTCCAGCAGATTGCCTCGGCCGGGATCGAGGTCGTGTTCATCGTCCTGGCCGGCGTCGGGCTGACCATCGCGGCCGGAGTGGCGCTGGCGCGGATGTCCGGGCGGCCGCTGCATTTCGGCCTGCTTGCCGGCGGTGCGGTGGCGATCTGCGGGGCGTCGGCGGCGCTGGCGATTTCCTCGGTCCTGCCGAAAACCGACCCGAACCACGAACGCGACACCATCTTTACCGTCATCGCCATCACCGCGCTTTCGACGCTGGCGATGATTGTCTATCCGATCATCGGTTCGGCGCTGGGGCTGTCGGATCACGCCATGGGCGTGTTCTTCGGCGCCACCATCCACGATGTGGCGCAGGTGGTGGGCGCGGGGTATTCGGTTTCGGACGAGGCCGGTGCGACCGCGACCTTTGTCAAGCTGCTGCGCGTGGCCCTGCTGGTGCCGGTCGTGGTGACCCTGTCGGTCGTCTTTGGCAAGAACCGCGTCCCCGGGCAGTCCGGCGGCCTGCCCATCCCATTCTTCGTGATCGGCTTTGCCGCGCTGGTGCTGATCGGCAGCGCCAACGTCATTCCGCCCGAGATGACGGCGCTGTTGCTGGAACTGTCGCGCTGGTGCCTGCTCACCGCGATCGCCGCGCTGGGCATGAAGACCTCGTTGAAGAAGCTGGGCGAGGTCGGCGGCGGCGCCATCGCCATGGTCTGCGGGCTGACCGTGCTTCTGGCCGGGTTCACGCTGGGCGCGATCAAGCTGCTGCATATCTGAACCCTGCCCGGCAGCCGTCCCTGCCGGGCGACGATCAGCGATGAAGCTTACCCGCCCGCGCTGGTCTTGCCAGGCGCCCTTGCCGCTGCTGCGTGTCGCGGCCGGCTGAAGGCGGCAAGGCTGCGGGCACGGGTGCGGCGGCGCAAGGCCACAGCCAGCCCAGCAGCCGCCATCGCGGCCGGTCAAGTGGCACCAGCCCCGCGAAAGTCGGCACCCCCATCGTCAGGGTGACGCGCAGCACTTGTCTCAGCCGCTTTTGTTGAAAGCTGCATGGCCGGGCGCCATCGCCGCGCCCGATTCCGTCGCAAGGACGGGCGGCCTCTGCCTGCGTGAAATGCGCCGGAGCACATTTTCAAAGACTTTTCCTGGCCCGCAAGCCGCGCCCTTTGCCCCCGCCGTCACCGCACGGCACCGCGACACTTCGCCGCTGTTGTTGCGATTATGATACTAAAAATACCTCTTAATTAACAAGTTCATAACTGCTGGATAGTCAATCCGGCCACGACATCGTAGTCGCTGCAAGAATCAAGGCGTTACGGGGCTTGGCGGGTAGATGGGCAGGTTTTCGTTTTTGAAGATTTCAGGGGATTTCATGGAAAACAGGCTCGGGTTTTCCGGAATCCTGACAGCTTCACGGATGGTCATGGGCGGCCTGTCCGCGGCGGCGATGCTGGCCGGCCCGGCACCGGCACAGGCGCAGTCTCGCGATTATGACTGGACGCTCAACGTCCACGATTCGGGCTATGACCCGATGCCGGTCAACGGCACGGTGGTCTATACCGTTTCGGTCGAGAATAACGGCTCTGTCCGCACCCCTGTAAACCCGCTGGTCTTCCACATTCCGTTCGGTGGCAACGTGACCAACGTCGGCGGCGGGCTTTCGCCTGCTGATTGTGACCCCGCCCTGCCGTTGTCCGGCCCCGCCACCCCGGGCGAGACGGTCGAGCTTACCTGCACCTTGCCCGGGTTGAACCCGGCCGAGGTGCTCAGTGCGACGTTCTCGGTCGAGGCGACCCAAAAGGGCATCCTGACCTATTCCTTCGAGGTGGATCCCACACGCGACAACAACCCCGGCGATAACGTCATCACCTCGACCACCACGATCAGGGAAGGCGCGGACCTTGAGCTTGGGATCACCGGCCCCGGGACGGCGGCGGCGGGGTCCACGGTCGGTCTTACCGCGACGGTGACCAACCACGGCCCGGACCCGATCAGCGGCGCGGCGGTCCGGATTCCGGTCCCGGAAGGGCTGGCGAACCTCAGCTTCCCCGCGGGCTGCGAACTGATCGACGGGGCCTATTCCTGCACCGTGCCGGGCACGCTGCAACCGGGCGACAGCTACAAGATCGACTTTAGCGCGCAGGTTGCGGTGGCGAATGCCTCGAACCTGATCATCCTGGGCAGCGTCACCGGAAGCGATCCCGACCAGCCCGCCGACCCGATCACCGACAACAACGGTTCCTCTTTCCAGTTGGAGATCACCGGCGGGACGGACCTGCGGCTCAGCAAGACCCGCTCGCCCGCGGGCTCGCCGCTGATGGTGGGCGATAAGGTCACCTTTACCCTGAACCCGCGCTATACCGGGGACACGCCCTTCGGCATCCGGGTCGAGGACCTGCTGCCCGACAGCTATGCGATCATCACGCCCGTGACCGCCCCCGGCTGGGATTGCACCACCCAGGGGCAGCTTGTCAGCTGCGAAATGGCGCAGGGCATCGGCCCTGCCGGGGCAGACGTGGCGCTGGGCGAGATCACCATCGTCGCCGATGTGGTCGCCGTGGCCGAGGGCGGCGGCTTTGTCCGCAACACCGCCATGATCGACGCCGAGGGCCCCGAGGATCAGGACCCGAACAACAACACCGCCCAGGATTCGGGCGTGGTGATCGAGGAACCGATGCCGATGCTGGCCGGGGTCAAGCGGGGCCAAAGCCCGGCGCTGATTTCGGCGGGCCGTCCCTACGACTTTCAGGTCGGGGCCATCAACTCGGGCAACGTGCCTTTTATCGGCACCATCACCCTGACCGACGTGCTGCCGGCCGAGCTGACCTATGTGAGCCACGAGGGGAACGGCTGGACCTGCACCCCGGGCACGGGTTCCGAATGGCCCACACGGGTCGGCACCGTGGTCTGCGAGATCACCTATCCCCCCGAAAGCCCGCTCGCGGTGGGTGCCTCGACCCCGCTGGCGACCCTGACCACCCAGGCCGACCCCGATCTGGCCGGGCCGGTCCGGGTCACCAACACGCTCAACCTGTCCGCGCCGGGGATCGGGGACATCCCCTCGGTCAGCGTCGATGTGGGCATCGACCTCGTGGGCCGGTCGACCGATCTTGCGGTGGAAAAGACCGCGGTGTCCCCGCGGGTCACGCTGGGCGACACCCAGACCTTCAACATCACCGTGCGCAACAACGGCAACAGCCCGGCGACCGCGATCACCGTCGAGGATACGCTGACCGGGCTGCTCAACAGCCTTGATGCCGGGGACCATGCCGGATTCGTGGGGTATCAGATCGTTTCGCACCCGGCCGGCAGCACGGCGTCGTGCGGCAGCACGGCGCAGGGCGGGCAGTCGCGCCGGCTGAGCTGCCAGATCGACCGGCTTGAATCCGGCGAGGATGCCGTGATCGCCGTCACCGTGCGGCCCGGCGGTGCGGGCGGCACTTACTATAACACCGCCGAAGTCTGGTCGGAAAACGTGGCCGACCCCGACTGGTCGAACAACCGCGACACGGCCAGCTTTGAACTTGATCCGGTTGCCGACATCACCGTGACCAAGCTTGCCGACAAGCTGACGGTCCCGGCGGGGCAGGAACTGATCTACGGCATCGCGGTTTCGAACAAGGCCAGCATCATCCCCGAGTCGGGGGGCGAGATCGCCTATGCGTTCAGCCCGGCCCAGAACGTCATCGCGACCGAGCGCCTGCCGCTGGGGGTGATCTTCCTGGGGGTCAACGGCGCCAGCTGCACTGGCGGCCCAGCGGTGGGCCAGCAGGTCACCGCAGCCAACCGGACGATCACCTGCTCGCTGGATACCATCGAATCCGGCGTGACCCGCAGCTTCGAGGTTCGGGTGATGCCGGGGCTTCAGCATCTCGATGCCGACCCCGCCCAGATCGTCAACGAGGTCGAGGTCGCCACCGACACCCCCGAACGCGACGGCACCGACAACCTGGACCGCGTTATCACCCCGGTGACCGACGCCCGTCTGGACCTGCTGGTGAACAAGACCGACACGCCCGACCCGGTGGCGGTCGGCGACGACGTGACCTATACGCTGACGGTCGCCAACAGCGGCCCCTCGGCCGCCACCAACGTGGTGCTGACCGACATCATGCCGTCGGACAGCCGCTTTACCTATGTCAGCCACAGCGCGCCGACGGATGCGAGCTGTTCGCCGCCCACGGCGGGCAGCAGCGGCGAAAGCCTGGTCTGCACCTTCCCGCTGCTGCGGGCCGGGGAAAACCGGGTGGTGAAGCTGGTGGCCAGGGCCCATGCCAAGGGGACCTCGACCAACCGCGTGACCGTCACCGCGAACGAGGTCAGCCTGGACGACAGCCGCCGAAATTTCGACACCGCGTTGGCAAACAACATCGTGGACGAACCGACCTCGGTGCGCACGCGGGTGGACCTGGCCGTGGTCAAGACCGGCCCGGGCAAACGGGTCGAACTGCGCGAGAATTTCGATTTCATCATCGAACTGACCAACATCGACGCCACGGGCTATGCCGAGGCCGACAACGTCGTCCTGACCGATACGCTGCCCGCGGGGATGCAGCTGACCGGGGCGCCCGGCTTTGAGGTGACGAACGGCACGGTCACGAACGCCACGGCGGCAGCCTGCACCGGCGAGGAAGGGGACACGTCCTTCAGCTGCTCTTTCGGGACGCTTTCATCCGGCGCGGCGGTTCGGCTGACGGTTCCGGTCAAGGCGATCGCGGTGACCGGCAGTTCGCCGCATACGCTGGTCAATACCGCCACGGTTGCGACCAGTTCGATCGATGTCAATGACAGCAACAACCGCGACACCGCGCCGGCCGAGATCGAATCCTATCGGCTGTACGGGAACGTCTATCGCGACTTCAACGGCAACGACGAATACGACCGCGCCACCGAAACCGGCATTGCCTCGGTGCCGCTGACGCTGACCGGCGCCTATTTCGACGGCACGCCGATCTCGACCACGATCCAGGTGAACAGCAACGGCAGCGGGCAATATGAATTTCCGCACCTGCCGCGCGGCACCTATACGATCACCCGCGGCACGCCGCCCAACGCGGACAACTATCTGAGCGATGGCGCGGCGACGGCGGGCAGCCATTTCCCCGGCGCGACCGGGGCCGGCGACGGGCTGTCGGTGTCGAACATCGTGCTGACGGCGACCGCCCCCGGCTCGGAGACCGACGGAGAGATCAACTTTGGCCTGGTGCCCCGGCCGATGCTGGGGCTGGCCAAGCGCGTCTCGGCCGGACCGACGCTGAATGCCGACGGCAGCTTTGACGTCTCGTTCACCGTGCTGGCCCGGAACCTGGGGTATGAGCCGCTGGAGGGGATCACCATCACCGACCGGCTGGACGAGGGCGGGCGCAGCTTCGGCACACCGGTGGCGGATGGCGCCAGCGCTGCGCCGGGTAATTACTGGGTGCTGGCCACCAGCAGCTCTTGCGGCACGCTGCATGCGGGCTTCAACGGCACCGCCGCGGCCGAAACGCTGGTCTCGGGCGCGGCGCTGGCCGTGGGTGCCAGCTGCGAGATCACGGTCGCGATCCGGGTCTGGCCGACCAATCCGGCGCCGACCGAGGACTATCTCAACCAGGCATCGGGTCAGGGGAGCGGCGTTTACAGCAATAACCCCACCGAACCGGACCTGTCCGACAATGGCAGCAACCCCGACCCGAACGGCAATGGCAACCCGGGCGATCCGGGCGAGGATGACCCGACCCCGGTCGCGATCCCGCCGATGGAGCCGGTAATCACCGTCACCAAGACCGCCACCCCGCCGTGGAGCGGCGACGACGTGCCGGAAGTGGGCGATGTGATCTCCTATAGCTTCACCATCACCAACAGCGGCAACGTGAACCTGACCGGGGTCACGCTGACCGACGAGATGATGGCGGGTGCCGGTGGTGCCTTTGAACTGGTCGGCAGCCCGATCCCGATGCTGGCGCCGGGCGCGGTGAATACCGACGCCTATAGCGCGACCTATGTGCTGACGCAGGATGATCTGGACCGCGACACCATCGACAATATCGCCACCGTGACCGGCACGCCGCCGCGGGGCGATGACGTGACGGATGAGGCCGAGGCCTCGGTGCCGACGCTTTCGCGCCCGTCGATCCAGTTGACCAAGACCGCGGACGCTTCGGGGCTGGGCGACCCGCCCACGCCGGGCGAGCTCATCACCTACAGCTTCCTGATCGAGAACACCGGCAACGTGCGGCTGACCGGCATCACCCTGGACGATCCGCTGATCGAGGGGCTGGACCGCACCCCGGCCACCATCCCCGATCTTGCGCCGGGCGAGGATGTGACGGTGACGGTCGATTATCCGATCACCCAGGACGACATCGAACTGGGCCGGGTGGACAACACCGCCTCCGCGACCGGCACGCCCCCAAGCGGTGACGACGTGACCGACGAGGATACGGTCACCACGCCCGTCGGCCAGCTTGCGGGCATCGAGCTTGAAAAGCTCGGCGTGGCGGCAGCGGGGGACGAAACCCTGGCCGAGGGCCATGTCTTTGCCCCGGGCGATACGGTCTATTACCGCTTCCGCGTGACCAACACCGGCAACGTGGCGCTGCGCAACATCGCGATCAGCGACCCCAAGCTGGGGCTGAACCTGACGCTGACCGCGCCTGAACTGGACGAACTGGCACCGGGTGAATCGCATCTGGTCGCCACCGCCGGCGAATGGGTGGTGCAGGACGAGGACCTGACCGCGGGCCAGATCGACAACACTGCCTCGGTCACCGCCGAATCCACCGGCGGACCGGCCAGCGACGATGACGACGAAACCGTCACCGTGCTGACCATCGAGGCCGTGCCCGAAACCGCGCCGCCGTTCCCGCCCTTTACCGATAACGGCGGGACGACGACGAGCATGCTTGCCTCGGACCTTGTGGGGGGCCAGCCGGCGACGCTGGACAACGTGGACATCACCGTGCTGGACACCAGCCACGAAGGCGTCACGCTGGACCCGCTGACCGGGCTGATCACCCTTGCGCCTGACCTGCCGGCGGGCAGCTATACGGTCGATTACCGCATCTGCGCCAAGCCGCCCTATGAAACGATCTGCGACGAGGCCACGGAAACCGTGATGCAGGGGCCGCGTCCGGGGATCGTGACGCTCAAGACGCAGGATCTGGAGGACAGCAACGACGACGGCGTCGACGGCGTAAACGACCTGATGACCTATACCATCACCGTCGCCAACACCGGCAACACCGTGCTGGAAAACATGCGGCTGGACGATACCTTCCGCACCCTGGAAACCAGCGCCGCGCTGGTGCTGGATTCGGGGCCGTCCTTCAGCGGTGCCGACCATGGTTCGCCCGAGGGCGAGTTGCAGATCGGCGAGACCGCGACCTATACCGCCACCTTCCTCCTGACGGTTGAGGCAGTGTCGGGCGGCGGGCTGTGGAACCATGTGCTGGCCACCGCCGATCCGGTGGTTCCCCCCGAGCTGCTTGAGCCGGGCGAGACCCCGGACCCGGTGGACAGCTGGTCCCACAACGACCCCGACGATCCTGACCCGGCCGAGCGTAGCCCGACGGTCTATCCGATCGAGCCCTCGATGGCGCCGACCGGGCTGACCGTGGCCAAGACCACGCCGCGGGCCATCGTCGAGCGCGGCACGGTGGTGCCCTACACCATCACCATCACCAACGAGAACACGGTGGTTTCGGGCGAACTGAACATCGTGGACATCCTGCCGGCAGGCTTCCTTTACCAGCCCGACAGCGCCACGCTGGACGGCGTGTCGTTCGAGGTGGTGGTCAACGGGCGCAACGTGACCTGGCCGCGGGTGCGGGTGCCCCCGCTGACCACGGTCACCGCCACGCTGTCGGTGCGCGTGCCGACCGGCGCCGCGGTAGGCGATCACGTCAACACCGCCTCGATCCGCAACCCGGACACGGGCGAACCCATGGCGCCTCCGGCCACTGCCGTGGTCAAGATCCTGCCCGAGCCGGTGTTCGACTGCGGCGACGTGATCGGCAAGGTCTTCGACGACCGCAACCGCGATGGCTACCAGAACGAGGGCGAGCCGGGCATTCCCGCCGCAAGGGTTGTGGGCGTGGACGGCACGGTAATCACCACCGACCAGCATGGCCGCTTCCATGTGCCTTGCGCGATGCTGCCGGCGGATCGTGGCTCGAACTTCATCCTGAAGCTCGACACCCGCTCGTTGCCCGCGGGCTATCGGATCACCACCGAGAACCCGCGCGTCGTGCGCCTGACCCCCGGCAAGATGACCGAGCTGAACTTTGGTGTGGCCATCACCCGCGTGGTGCGGGTGGACCTGGGTGACCGGGCCTTTGCTACCGGCGCCGACGGCCGCACCGGGCTGACCGCGCCGCTGGCGGCGGGGCTGGACAGCCTGCTGGCCCAGATCGCCGGAGAGCCGGTGAACCTGCGGCTGGCCTATCACCTGCCGCGCGGACACGCCGAGGCCGACCGCCAGCGGGCCAACCGCAACACCGCCCTGGTCGAGCGCTACATCCGCGAGGCGTGGCGCAAGGTCGGGCGGGTGAAGCTGACCATCGAACAGACGATCGTGCTGGACGGCAAGTGATTGAGGATGCGAGCGTGACCACCTATTCCAACCCAAAAGTGCTTTCGCGCCGTCTTCGCATCGCGCTGGCCACCAGCACCATGCTGGTGGCCGCCCCTGCGGGCCTGCCGTTGCTGTTCGCCGCCGCACCCGCTGCGGCCCAGGAAACCACCGCCTGCGACGAGGCGATGGTGCCCCAGCCGCAGGGCTGCCGCCGCACCAACGGCGGGCTGACCGTCACCATGCCGCTGGGCGAAAACACCGAGATGTACGAGGGTTCCGAGGGCGCCGATTTCGCGGCCGCCGGGTTCTCGATCTCGATCGACAACGAACATCTGGCCGGGGCGCGGATGCCCGCGGACCCGAAACGCGACGTGGATCTTGCGGCTGCGGCCGCGGGGGTCGATGTGCGCTATGACGGGCTGGACACGCGCCGGCTGCTGAACGTCTCGACCGCCGATCTGCGCGCCTCTTACCCGGCGGGCAGCACGGTGCGGTTCCGGGCCTCGACCAACTATCCCGCGTGGATCGCGCGGGCCGAGCTGGTGCTGCGCGACCCCTCGCGCCCGGGCCAGCCGGTGGTGGCGCGGCTGCCGGTGCAGCCGAACGGGCAGGTGGAGTGGACCATGCCCGCCGACGGCCCGGCCGACTATACCTATGCGTTGCAGGTCTATGACCCGCGCGGGCGCAGCGACGAAACCCGGCCGCTGCCCTTGTCGCGCAGCGCCGAGGCGTTCCCGACCCACGAAACCACCGGCGGCCCGCTGATCGCGGCGGGCGAGGCCGAGGACCGCACCGCCCGGCGCGGCATCCCGGTGCATGGCGGCGTGGTCACCGCCTCGGGCGACGGTTTCGTCCCCGGCTCGACCGTGCAGGTGATGGGAGAGCCGGTGCCGGTCGATGGCAGCGGCAGTTTCGTCGTCAGCCGCATCCTGCCCGCAGGGGACCACGCGGTCGCCGTTTCGGGTGTCTCGGGCGGGCGGCAGCGTGAACTGGTGCGCGATGTCTCGATCCCCAAGGGCGAATGGTTCTATGTCGGAATCGGCGACCTGACCGTCGGCCGCCGTTTCCGCGACGACCTGGAATCGACCGCGCCGGATTACGAACGCACTTATGTCGATGGCAGGCTGGCGTTCTACGTCAAGGGCAGCACCGCCAGCGGCTATCGCGTCACCTCGTCGCTGGACACGGGCGAGGGGCCGGTGGACGAAATCTTCAGCCGGCTGGACGAAAAGGACCCGCGCAACGTGCTGCGCCGGCTTGACCCCGAGGACATGTATCCGACCTATGGCGACGACAGCTCGGCGTTTGACGATGCGCCGACCTCGGGGCGGATCTACCTCAAGGTCGAAAAGGACCAGAACAGCTTCCTGTGGGGCGATTTCAAGGCCGACAGCATCAGCGGCCGGCTAAGCCCCGGATCGCGCGCGCTTTACGGCGCCAAGCTGGATCTGGCGACCGAAGGGCTGACCGAGGACGGCGACCCCCGCGCGCGGGTGGTGCTTTACGCGGCCCAGCCCGACACGCTGCCGCAGCGCGACATCCTGCGCGGCACCGGCGGCTCGGTCTATTTCCTCAAGCGGCAGGACATCAACGGCGGTTCGGAAACCGTGACGGTGCAGGTCGTCGACCCCGACACCGGCCGGGTGGTGCGCACCCGCCGCCTGTCCGCCGGCGTCGATTACGAGCTCGACTATTTCCAGGGCGTCATCACCCTGGCCGAGCCGCTGAATTCGTCGGCCTCGGGCAGCGGCATGATCGGCAGCGGCCCGCTGGGCAGCTACGACGTCAATCTGGTCGTGCAGTATGAATACACCCCCACGATCAGCGACGTGGACGGCAATTCGCTGGGCGGCCGGGCCGAGTTCAACGTGGCCGAGGGGCTGCGGCTGGGCGTTTCGGCGATGAAGGAAAACACCGGCGCGGCCGACCAGCGCATGGCGGCGGTCGATCTGCGCTATGAGTTCGGCGAACAGAGCCACGTTCTGGTCGAGGCCGCGCAAAGCAAGGGGCCGGGTTTCGGCCGCTCGATCTCGACCGACGGCGGGCTGACCATAACCGACGGCGGGGTGTCCGGCGCGGACCGCCGCGCCCGCGCCTACAGCGCCGACACCCATCTGAGCTTCGGCGACCTGGGGCTGGCGGTGCCGGGCTATCTGACGGTCTATGGCGAAAGCAAGCAGGCCGGGTTTTCCACCCTGACCGAGGACGTGACCGAGGATCAGTGGCTGTGGGGGCTTGAATCCGAGGTCGAGCTGAGCGCGCAGGCTCGCGTCGCGATGCTGTATGAAAGGTTCCACCGCGACGGCGGCGACCGCAAGGACAGCGGCGAGCTGCGCTATTCGCGCGATCTGGATGCCAACTGGACGCTGGATCTGGCGGTGGCGCATCTGGACCGCGTGCTGGTGTCCCGCCCCGAGGACACCGGCCGCCGCACCGATCTGGGCGCGCGGCTGACGTGGGAGCGTGACGACGACCTGAAGATCTACGGCTTCGGGCAGGGCACGGTCAGCCGCTCGGGGCAGGTGTCGCGCAACAACCGGCTGGGGCTGGGCTTCGAGACCCGGCTGACCGAAAAGCTGCGCTTCGCCGCGGAATATTCCGATGGCTCGCTGGGCGAGGGGGGCGCTGCCCGCGTCACCTATGCGCCCACCGCCGACAGCGAGGTCTATCTGGGCTATACGCTGGACCCGACCCGCAGCGAGGACATGCGCGAGCTGACCGGCCGCGACGACGGCGTGATCGTCGCGGGGACGCGGTATCGCTATTCGGACCGCTTCTCGACCTTTGCCGAAAACCGCTGGGATCTTTACGGCACCCGCCGCTCGCTGGCTGAATCCTATGGCGTCACCTATACGCCGGGCGAACGCTGGACGATCACCGGCGGCATGGAAATCGGCACGGTGCGCGACAGCATCGGCGGCGATTTCGAACGCAAGGCCGTGTCGCTGGGGCTGGGCTACAGCGACAACGACCTGGTGCGCGGCCGTGCCCGGCTGGAATACCGCACCGAAGAGGGCGAGGGGCTGTCGCGCGACCGCGATACCTGGGCCCTGGCGCTGGGGTATGAATACAAGGTCAACGACGACTGGCGGATGCTGTTCAATCTCGATTCGCTGTTTTCCGACAGCGCCGAGGACAGCTATCGCGACGGCGAGTATCTGGAGTTCGGCCTGGGCTACGCCTATCGCCCGGTGCTGAACGACCGCCTGAACATGCTGCTGAAATACACCTATCTGCACGACCTGCCGGGCGAGGATCAGGTCACCGCCTCGGGGTCCGAGGACGGGCCGATGCAGAAAAGCCATGTGTTCTCGGTGGATGCCAACTACGACCTGACGCCCAAGCTGACCGTCGGCGGCAAATACGGCTATCGCCGCTCCAAGGTGGCGGATCGCGGGACCGAGGATTTCGTGACCTCGTCCGCCGATCTGGCGATCCTGCGGCTGGACTGGCACGTCGTCCACATGTGGGACATCCTGGCCGAGGGCCGCATCCTGCGCACGCGCGAGCTGAAGATCAACGAGACCGGCGCGCTGCTGGGCGTCTATCGCCATGTCGGCAACAACGCCAAGATCGGGGTCGGCTATGAATGGGGCAAGGTCTCGGACGACCTGACCGACCTCGATTATCTTGGCGACGGGTTGTTCCTGAACCTGGTGGCCAAGTTCTGAACGAACGGGGCGCCTCCGGCCGGGGCGCCCCGTTCCCTTTGCGGCGGGCGCCTTGCCGGCTGCCCTTCGCCCTTGCCAGAACGCCGCGGCTCGGCCTAGCATCCATCCCCGGACGAGGGGGAGAGCGGCCAAGATGTGCGATGTCCTGATCGCAGAGGACGAGCCGACCATACTGGAAACGCTGAGCTTCCTGCTGGGGCGCGCGGGGTGGAAGGTGGCCTCGGTCACTGACGGCGCCGAGGTGGTGGACATGGTGCGGCGGCTGCGTCCGGGGATGCTGGTGCTGGATGTGATGCTGCCGGGGCGCAGCGGGCTGGACATCCTGCGGTCGCTGCGGGCCGACCCCGAACATGCCGACACGCCGGTGCTGATCCTGACCGCGCGCGGGCAAAGCCACGACCGGCAGCTGGCGCTGGACTTGCAGGCGGACGGGTTCATTTCAAAGCCCTTTGCCAACGACGACGTGGTGGACGAGGTGCAGCGCCTGCTGGGACAGCGCGCCGCCCGCATCGCTGCCTCGGGCTAGGGCGCGGGTGTGGCCGGGCCGCCGATCCGCCCCGCCGGGGACACGCGCCGCCGGGACGCGGCCTTTATCCTGCCCGCCTTTGGCACGCTGGTGCTGCTGCCGCCGTTCCTGAACCTGTTCAACCGCGGGCTGCTGGTGTTCGGCATCCCGCTTGAGGCGGTGTATCTGTTCACCGTCTGGCTGGCGCTGATCCTGGGCGCCTTTGCGATGACCCGCCGCCCCGCCGACGCGGCCGAAGCGCCCCTCGCCGGGGACGACGGCTGATGCTGTCGCCCGATTTCGTCATCCTGACCGCGGTGGCCTATGTCGGGCTGCTGTTCGCGCTGGCCTATGTGTCGGACCTGCGGGCGCGGCAGGGGCGGGCGGGGTTCCTGCGTTCGCCGGTGGTCTATACGCTGTCGATCTCGATCTACTGCACCAGCTGGACGTTTTACGGCGCGGTGGGCACGGCGGCCCGCAACGGGCTGGAGTTCATGGCGATCTACATGGGGCCGACGCTGGTCTTTGTCGGCTGGTGGTTCCTGCTGCGCAAGCTGTTGCGGATCGCGCACGGGCAGCGGATCACCTCGATCGCGGATTTCCTGTCCTCGCGCTTTGGCAAGTCCAGCAAGCTGGCGATCCTGGTGACGGTGATCGCGGTGGTGACGATCACCCCCTATATCGCGCTGCAACTCAAGGCGGTGACGACCTCGATCCAGGTGATCTCGACCGCCGACGGACGCGGGAGGCTGGCGGGGCTGGGCGACGCGGGGCTGGGGCTGGCGGTGGCAATGGGCATGGCCGTGTTCACCATCCTGTTCGGCACCCGCAACGTGGATGCCCGCGAACAGCACCCCGGCGTGGTCGCCGCCATCGCGTTCGAGGCCAGCGTCAAGTTCGTGGCGCTGGTGGCGGTGGGGCTGTTCGTCGTCTTTGGCCTGTCCGATGGTCCCGCGCAGATCTACGCCCGCGCCGCCGAGGCCGGCTTTACCATCCACGAGCCCGGCCCCTTTGGCAGCCGCTGGGTCACGGTGCTGTTCCTGTCGGGCTGCGCGGTGATCTGCCTGCCGCGGCAGTTCCAGATCACCGTGGTGGAAAACGCCGACGAAAACCACCTGCGCACCGCCGCCTGGGCGTTCCCGGCCTATCTGCTGCTGATGAGCCTGTTCACCCTGCCCATCGCCTTTTACGGGCTGGCGACCATGCCTGAGGGGTCGAACCCGGACATGTTCGTGCTGACCCTGCCGATGGCGGCCGACCAGAACGCGCTGGCGCTGTTCGCCTTTATCGGGGGGTTTTCCTCGGCCACCTCGATGATCATCGTGGCGTCCATCGCGCTGTCGATCATGGTGTCGAACCATATCGTGCTGCCGCTGGCGCTGCGCTTTACCCGCGACCTGGCCGCGCACGAGGCGCAGGGCATCGCGCGGCTGCTGCTGGTCAGCCGGCGCACCTCGATCGCGGTGATCCTGTTTCTGGGGTTCATCTATTTCTGGCTGACCGGGGAAAGCGGGGCGCTGGCGCCGATCGGGCTGATCTCATTCGCCGGGGTGGCGCAGTTCCTGCCGGCGCTGCTGGCGGCGCTGTACTGGCGCGGCGCCACGGTGCGCGGTGCGCTGGCCGGGATGGGGCTGGGGTTCGCGGTCTGGGGCTGGACGCTGTTCCTGCCCAGCTTTGCCGCCGGCAGCGCAACGGTGGCCACGCTGCTGGCCGAAGGCCCCCGGGGTATCGCCGCGCTGCGCCCGCAGGCGCTGTTCGGGATGGGGGACACCGACCCGCTGGTGCATTCGATGTTCTGGAGCATGCTGCTGAACGCGGGCGCGCTGATCCTGGTTTCGCTGATGACCCGGCAGGACCGGCTGGAACGGATCCAGGCCGGGGTCTTTGTCGATGTGTTCCGCACGGGACAGGTCGGGCCGGCACAGGGCCGGGCCGGGCCGGGTGGTGGCGGGCACGATGGTGGGGGGCAAAGCAACTCCGGTCGGGGCAACTCTGGGC
>JAZIHR010000023.1:0-28427 GCA_036678445.1 Alphaproteobacteria bacterium | reverse complement strand
GCCCTGCCCCCGCGCCCTTATCCCCGCGTCGCGAACATCGGGCCGCCGCGCCAGCGCGGAAAGCCGTAGCCGTGGATTTCGACCAGGTCGATGTCGGCGGGCGCAAGGGCGATGCCCTCGGCAAGGATCGCGTGCCCCTCGGCCGCCATCTCGCCGACCATCGCCGCCGAAATCTCGTCGCGGCTCAGGGGCGCGCCGGGCCGGATCGCGGCGCCAAGCAGCTCGGCGACCGCCGGAGACGGCCGGGGCTTGCGCTCGCCCGGCGCATAATCATACCAGCCGCCGCCGGTTTTCTGGCCCTTGCGGCCCGCGCGCACAAGGATGTCGCCCAGCGTTTCGGGGACATCCTGCCCCGCCGCCCGCGCGCCTTCGCGTTGCAGATAGGCGATGTCGAGCCCGCCCAGGTCCTGGGCCTCGAACGGACCCATGGCAAAGCCGTAGGCGCGCATCGCGGCGTCGATTTCGGCGATGGGCACGCCCTGCCGGACCAGCCCCTCGGCCGCGGCGCGATAGCGTTTCAGGATGCGGTTGCCGATGAAGCCTTCGCAGATGCCGGCACGGACCGGGATCTTCCCCAGCATCCGCGCCAGGGCAAAGCCGGTGGCCAGCGTGCGCTGCGAGGTTTCGGGCGCAGGCACGATTTCCAGCAGCTTCATCACATTGGCGGGGCTGAAGAAATGCAGCCCGATGAAGCGGTCGGGATGCGGCAGCCCCTCGGCGATGTCGCGGGGATCCAGGTAAGAGGTATTGGTCGCCAGCACCGCATCGGGACGGCAGACCGCGCCCAGCCGGTCAAAGACCGCGCGCTTGACGCCGATTTCCTCGAACACCGCCTCGATGACCAGATCGGCATCGGCGATGTGGGCGTAGTCGCTGGTCCCGGTGACGCCGGCGGCCAGCGCCCCGGCCTGTGCCTCGGTCAGCTTGCCGCGCCTGACGCTGCCGGCAAAGATGCCGTCCAGATTGGCGATGCCCCGGGCCACGGCCTCGGCATCGCGCTCGACCAGGGTGACGGGCAGGCCCGCCTCGCGCAGGGCGGCGATGATGCCGGCGCCCATCGTGCCGCCGCCGATCACCGCGACGCGGCGCAGGGGCAGCGGCTCGACATCGCGCAGGGCGGCGGGCCGGGGCGCGCCGCGTTCGGCAAAGAACACATGCCGCAGCGCAGCCGCCTGTTCCGAGCCGCGCAGGTCAAGGAAGGTTTCCCGCTCGAACGCCATCGCCGCGTCGAAATCCGATTCGGCCGCCTTGCGCAGGCAGGCCAGCGCCCGCAGCGGCGCGGCGGCCCCTCTGGCGGCCTTGGCCACGGATGTTTCCTGCTCGTCCCAGAACCCCGGGTCGGGCGCGGCAACCGGGCGCAAGGAAACCGGATCGGGCAACGGGCGGGTCAGCGCCGCGCGCGCAAAGGCCACGGCCTCGGCCACCAGGTCGCCCTGCACCACCGCGTCGACCAGCCCCAGGTCAAGGGCCCGGGCCGCGCCGACCGGCCGGCCCGAGGTGACCAGCCCGACCGCCGCCGCCACCCCCGCCAGCCGGGGCGTGCGCACCGTGCCGCCCGCGCCGGGGACGATGCCCAGCGTGACCTCGGGCAGGCCGACCCGCGCGTCGGACAGGGCGACGCGGAACCGGCAGCCCATCGCCACCTCGAACCCGCCGCCCAGGGCCGAGCCGTGGATGGCCGCGACCCAGGGCTTTGCGGCGGCCTCGATCCGGGCGATCAGGTCGGGCAGATGCGGCGGGACCGGAGGCTTGCCGAACTCGGTCACGTCCGCCCCGGCGATGAAGGTGCGCCCCGCACAGGCCAGCACCACGGCCGCGACCCCGGGATCGGCGTCCAGTTCCGCGACCGCATCCCACAACCCCTGCCGCAGCGCCGCGGACAGCGCATTGACGGGCGGGTTGTCCACGGTGACGACGGCGATGTCCCCCTGACGGGCGATGGTGACGACAGGCATGTTCAGATCCCCAGATAGGCTTCGCGGATACGGGGGTCGGCGATCAGCTCGGCCGCCGGTCCCTCCATGGTGATATGGCCGGTTTCCATGACATAGCCGCGGTCGGCGATCTTCAGCGCGCCGAAGGCGTTCTGTTCGACCAGCAGCACCGTCACGCCCAGGGATTTCAGCCCGCTGACCACGTCGAAGATCTGCTGCACGATGATCGGCGCCAGCCCCATCGAGGGTTCATCCAGCAGCAGGCAGGACGGCCGCCCCATCAGCGCCCGGGCCATGGCCAGCATCTGCTGCTGGCCGCCCGACAGCCCGCCGGCCGCAAGGTCGCGTTTCTGGCGCAGGACCGGGAACATCTGGAAGGCGTCCTCCATGTCCTTGTCCACCCGGTCGTCGCTGTAAAGAAAGGCGCCAAGGCGCAGGTTTTCCTCGACCGACAGGTTGGTGAAGATCTGCCGGCCCTCGGGCGACTGGGTCAGGCCGCGCGCCGGGCGGCGGTGGGCGGCCACCCCGTTCAGCAGCTCGCCCCGGAAGGTGACCTGCCCGGCCGAGACCGGCTGCACCCCCGACAGGCAGCGCAGCAGCGTCGTCTTGCCCGCGCCGTTGGCGCCGACCACGGTGACGATCTCGCCCGAATCGACATGCAGGTCGATGCCGTGCAGCACCTCGATGCGCCCGTAACGCGAGCGCAGGCCCTCAACCGTCAGCATGGGCGGCCTCCTCGGTTCCAAGATAGGCGGCGATCACCGCCGGGTTGCGGCTGACCGCGGCGGGCGCGCCCTCGGCGATCTTTTCGCCATGGTCCAGCACGACGATATGGTTGGAAATGCGCATGACCATCTTCATGTCATGTTCGACCAGCAGGATGGCCACGCCCGAGGCGGCGACCTCGGCGATCAGGTGGTCGATTTCCTCGGTCTCGACGGCGTTGCAGCCGGCGGCGGGTTCGTCCAGCAGCAGCACCTTGGGTTCCATCGCCAGCGCGCGGGCGATTTCCAGCCGCTTGAGCGAGCCGTAGGACAGGTTGCCCGCCTCGCGGTCGCCGGCGCGTTCCAGCCCCACGCGGGCCAGCAGCCGCCGCGCGCCCTCGGCCGCATGGCGGGCCCGCCCCCGCGAGGGCGGCAGGTCGAACAGATCGGCCAGGATCGAGCCTTTTTCCTGCAGGTGGAACCCCAGGATGGCGTTTTCCAGCACCGTCATGTTCTGGAAGATTTGCAGGTTCTGGAAGGTGCGCGACATGCCGCGCTGCGCCAGCCGGAACGGCGCCATGCCGGTCACGTCCTCGCCATTCAGCACCACGCGGCCACGGTCGGGCCGGTAAACCCCCGAGATCATGTTGAACAGCGTGGTCTTGCCCGCGCCGTTCGGCCCGATGACCGAGACGATCTCGCCCGGCTCGACCTTGAAGCTGACCTCGTTGACGGCCTTCAGGCCGCCAAAGGTGATGCCCAGCCCCTCGACTGAAAGCAGTGTCATTCGTCCCTCCCCCTCAGCTTGCGCAGGATCGACGGCAGCAGCCCCTGGGGCAGGAAGATCATCACCAGCATCATCACCAGCCCAAGGACCAGCTGCTCGTATTCCGCCAGCACCGTCAGCACCTGCGGCAGAAGCGTCAGGATCCCGGCGCCGAAGATCGCCCCCAGCACCGAGGCCGCGCCGCCAAGAACCGCCATGGTGACCATCTCGATCGAGTGCATGAAGCCGGCGATGTCGGGCGTGATGAACTTGTTCTGCAACGCCACCAGAGAGCCCGCGACCGAGGCATAGACCGCCGAGATCACAAAGGCCTGCAACTTGTAGCGGGCGGCATCGACGCCCACCGTCCCCGCCGCGATTTCCGAACCATGCAGCGCCCGCAGCGCGCGGCCGGTCGGGCTTTGATACAGGTTCAGCGCCAGCCAGGCGCCGATCAGCAGCACGATTCCGCAGAAGAAATACCAGAACTCGCCGTTCGACAGCTCAAGCCCCCAGCCCTTCAGCAGCCCGCGCAGGCCCAGCTCGGGCACCTCGATGCCGTCGGGACCGCCGGTCAGCTGCCGCTCGTTGTTCAGGATCATCGAGACGAGGATGCCGAAGCCCAGCGTGGCCACGGCCAGGTAATAGCCCTTGAGCCGCAGGATCGGCCGGCCGACCAGCCAGGCCAGCGCGCCCGAAATGACCGCGCCCAGCACCACGGCCAGCGCCGGGTGCAGGCCCAGATGCACAGGGGCCAGCGCGCAGGCATAGCCGCCGATGCCGGCGAAACCGGCATGGCCCAGGCTGATCTGCCCGGCATAGCCGGTCAGGATCACGATGCCCAGCACGGCCAGCCCGTTGACGAAGATCATCGCCCCGACCCGGTAATAATAGCCCGACGGAAAGAAAAAGGGCGTGATGACGATCAGCGCCGCCAGCACCAGAAGCGTGGCGGATTTGGTGGTCAATCTCGGCATCACACCCGCTCCGTCGATTTGCGGCCGAACAGGCCCTGCGGCATGAAGAACAGCACCAGCAGGATGACGACGAACGCCGCCGCCTCCTTGTAGGTCGAGGACAGGTAGCCCGCGGTCAGCGCCTCGATCAGCCCGATCAGGAAACCGCCGGCCAGCGCGCCCTTGGGATTGCCCATCCCGCCCAGCATCGCGCCCGCAAACCCCTTGAGCGCAAAGCCGATGCCGACGCTGTAGGCGGTCAGGGTGATCGGCGTCGCCAGCACCCCGGCCAGCGCGCCGATCCCGGCCGACAGCGCAAAGGACAGCGTCATCACGAAATTCGTGTTGATGCCCACCAGTTGCGCCGCCACGCGGTTGTTCGAGGTGGCCAGCACCGCACGGCCCAACAGCGTGCGGGTAAAGAACGCCCACAGCCCGACAAAGACCAGCAGCGCGCCGCCGATCACCCACAGGCTTTGCGGCTGGATCGTCGCGCCCATCACCCGCAGCGGGGTGTCGCCGGAAAACGCCGGGAAGCTGTGGATCTGCTTGTCGAAGACCAGCTGCGCCCCGCCCTGGATAAAGACCGAGGCGCCGATGGTGATGATGATCAGCGACACGACCGGCGCCCCGCGCGCGGGTTCGATGGCCAGCTTGTTGAGCGCCACCCCCAGCGCCGCCGTCGTCAGGATGGCGATCAGCGCGGCCAGCGGCAGCGGCAGCCCGGCGGCATGGGCGAACCAGGTGATCATGCCGCCCAGCATGACGAATTCGCCCTGGGCGAAGTTCACCACGTCCGAGGCGTTGTAGATGATGGTGAAGCCAAGGGCGACCAGCGCATAGACCGCGCCCACTGTCAGCCCCGAAAACAGGAATTGCAAAAGTTCAGACATGCCGAGGCTTTCTGGCTGGTTTCACCCGGACCGGGCGGAAGCGGCCCCCTTGCCGGGGGCCGCGCGACCTTTCACTCGACGACGGCCCAGCTGCCGTCCCTGACCTCGAGCATCCGGAAGGCCGACAGGTCGAGCCCCAGGTGATCCTCGGCGGACATCGTGTAGACGCCGGTGGTCCCGGCCAGACCGGCGGTCTGTTCCAGCGCCTCGCGGATCGCCTCCGGCTTGGTCGAGTCCGCGCGCATCACGGCATCGACCAGCAGCGCGAAGGCGTCATGCGCATAGCCGCCGAACGTGCCCACCGGCTGCTTGTATTTGCCCTCGTAGGCCGCCTTGTAGGCGGAAACCGCCGGTTTCTGCGGGTCGTCGTCACCCAGCAGGTCGGCGATCAGCAGCGCCGTGCCCGGCAGGCGCACGCCCTCGGCCGCCTCTTTGCCCGCAAGCTCGATGAACCCGTCCGAGGCCACGCCATGCGACTGATACAGGGGCAGCTCGATCCCCAGCTGGCGGTAGTTGCGGGTGACGATGGACGGCCCCTGGCCGAAGCCGGGGTTCAGCACCGCCTGCACGCCCTCGGCGTTCTTGATCTTGGTCAGCTGCGCGGTCATGTCGGCGTCGCGGGGGTCATAGGTTTCGTCCGCGACGATCTCGATTCCGTAATCGCCGACGACATCCTTGCATTGGGCCTGCATCGAGGCGCCGAAGCCGTCGGTGCCCGAGATCATCCCGATCCGCGAGATGCCGCCCTTCTGCATGTCCTCGAAAATCTTCTGGCAGGCCATGCGGTCGGTGTGCGGGGTCTTGAAGGTGAAGGGCTTGACCGGCTGGATGATGTCGATGGCCCCGGCCAGCGAAATGAACGGGACCCCGGCATCCTCGGCCACGGCAAGAATCGACATGGACGGGCCGGTGGTGGTGCCGCCGATGATCGCCTGCACCTCGTCATCCTCGATCAGCCGGGTGGCAAAGGTGCGGGCCTTGTTGGCGTCGCCGCCATCGTCATACAGCACCAGCTTGACCTGTTCGCCGTCGATGCCGCCATTGCTGTTCAGTTCCGCGACCAGCATTTCCAGGGTCTTGGCTTCGGGGTCGCCCAGGAACGCGGCCGGGCCGGTCGCCGAGACCGAGGCCCCCAGCCTGAATTCGGCATGGGCCGCGCCGGCCAGGCCAAGCGCGATCAGCGCGGCGGGAACCGTCGTCGCAAGGGTTCTTTTCATTATGTGCTCCTCCCAGAGATATGTTGGATGTCAGTGAACGGGCCGGCGCCACATCACCCGTCGGAAACGGGGGACGACAAAAGCGGCGTCGGTCAGGCTGGCGGTGCCGGCGGGGTTGGCCCCGGTGACGTGAAAGTCGCTGAAGGCCGCCGACTGGTTGACGAAGATGCCGCCGGTCAGGTTGATCGACAGGTTCACCCCCGCCGCCGCAAAGGCCGCGATGGCGCGGCCGGTCCGCGCCTCGTCGGTATCGTAAAGCGCCGCGGTGATCGCGCCCTTGCGCCGCGCCAGCTCGGCGGCGCGCCGGATGCCGGTGTCGGCATCCTTCACCGCGACGACAAAGCCGACGGGGCCGAAGCATTCCGCCTCGCAGGCCGGGTCGCCGTCCGCCACGGCCAGGATCAGCGGCGAGGCCGTCCGCGCCTCGCCCGGCAGGCTGGCCGAATCGCGCAGCACGCGTCCCAGCCCCCGGGCCTGCGCGACCCGCGCCACGGTCGCCGGGTTGGCAATGGCGCCCAGCACCCCGGCGGCACGCGCGGGATCGGCCAGCAGATCGTCCAGCGCAGCGACGATTCCGGCCGCGACCTCGTCCAGGCTCTTGTGGCCCTGATCGGTGTCGATGCCGTCTTCGGGCACGTAGATGTTCTGCGGAGCCGTGCACATCTGCCCCGAATACAGCGCCAGCGAGAAAGCCAGGTTGGCGCACATCCCGGCGAAATCCCGCGTCGCCGCGATGGTGATGGTGTTCACCCCGGCTTCTTCGGTGAACAGATGCGCCTGCCGGGAGTTTTCCCGCAGCCAGTCGCCGAACGCGTTCGAGCCGGTATAGTCGATCAGCCGCACCTCGGGGCGCGTGGCCAGATCCCGGGTGATCTCGGCGCCCACGGCGTCCACGGCCAGCAGCACCGCGTCGGCGGGCAGGCCGGCCTCGGCCAGCGTTTCGCGCAGCACGCGGACGGTCAGCGCCAGCGGCAGGATCGCGGCGGGATGCGGCTTGACGACCACCGGGTTGCCGGTGGCAAGGCTGGCGAAGATGCCGGAATAGGAGTTCCACGTCGGAAAGGTGTTGCAGCCGATCGCCAGCGCCACCCCGACCGGCTGGATGGACCAGTGTTTTTCCAGCACGATGGGGGCGGCCTTGCCCTGCGGCTTTTCCCAGCGCGCCGTGTCGGCAAAGCGGGTCATCTCGTCCCAGGCCATGGCGACGGCCTCAAGCCCCCGGTCCTGCGCATGCGGCCCGCCCGCCTGAAACGCCATGGGAAAGGCCTGGCCAGTGGTGTGCATCACCGCGTTCGCCATCAGGAAGCTGATCCGGTTCAGCCGGGCCAGCGCCTCAAGACAGACGCCCACCCGCGCCCTGACCCCGGCCGCGGCCAGCGCCGGGCGCGCCGATTCCGCTGCCGCGACAAGCGCCTGCGCCCCGGCGGCGGGATAGGTGATTCGCAGTTCCGGCCCATAGGGGGAAAGCTCGGCGCCAAGCCGCGATTGTTCCGGGTGGCCTGGCAGGTCGAACGCCGTGTCCAGCAACGCCGCAAAGCCGGTCTCGCCGTCCTCGCGCGCTGATTCTCCATAGATTTTTCCGCTGGGAATTTCGGGAAACGGTGTCCAGAATTCACGGGTCCGCAGCGCGGCAATGGCAGCGTCAAGCATCGGCCGGTGACGGTCGAAAAACTCTGTCATGGTATCCTCCCCTAGACTGGATATTATCATTGACCGGCCGGTCGGTCTATGCAACACAAATCTTCGAGGAGCCCCCGAAATGATGATCGGGGAAAGGGAGTTCTGACATGACGGAAACGGTGCTTGCCGCGCTTGAACATGGCGTGCTGAGGCTGACCTTGAATCGACCGGAAAAGCTGAACTCGTTCAATGAGGAAATGCACCTTGCGCTGCGCGCCGGGATCCAGCGCGCCCATGACGATTCCGACGTGCGCGCCGTGCTGCTGACCGGCGCCGGGCGCGGTTTCTGCGCCGGGCAGGATCTGGGCGACCGCGATCCGCGCAAGGGCGGCCCGGCCCCCGATCTTGGCCAGACGCTGGATGTTTTCTACAATCCGACGCTGCGGCTGATCCGCAGCCTGGAAAAGCCGGTGGTCTGCGCGGTGAACGGCGTGGCCGCCGGGGCGGGCGCCAACATCGCCTTTGCCTGCGACATCGTCCTGGCGGCGAAATCGGCGAAATTCATCCAGGCTTTTGCCAAGATCGGGCTGATTCCCGATGCCGGCGGCACCTTCAGCCTGACCCGCATCCTGGGCGAGCCGCGCGCCAAGGCGCTGACCATGACGGCCGAGCCGCTGCCGGCCGAAACCGCCGCCGACTGGGGGCTGATCTGGAAGGCCGTCGATGACGACGCGCTGATGGATCAGGCCGGGGCGCTGGCGGCCTCGCTTGCGGCCGGGCCGACGCTGGGGCTGGGCCTGACAAAGCGGCTGATCCAGGCGGCCGCGACCAACGACCTGGACGAACAGCTGGACATGGAACGCGACGCGCAGCGGCGGGCCGGGCACAGCGCCGATTATGCCGAAGGCGTCACCGCCTTTCTTGAAAAGCGCAAGGCGGAGTTCCGCGGCAAATGAAACCCGTCAGCGACATGACCCCGCAGGAACTGGCCGAGGCCTCTGCCAGGGCGATGTGGAACGACGATTCCGCCAGCCAGCGCCTGCAAATGAACCTTGACCACATCGCCCCCGGACAGGCGACCCTGTCGATGACCGTCACCGATTCGATGTCGAACGGCCACGGCAACTGTCATGGCGGCTATATCTTCGCGCTGGCCGACAGCGCCTTTGCCTTTGCCTGCAACAGCTACAACCAGATCGCCGTCGGCCAGCATTGTTCGGTGACCTACCTGGCCCCCGTGCGGATCGGCGACCGGCTGAGCGCGGCGGCAACGGAAACGTCGCGCCGCGGCCGCTCGGGCATCTACGACATCCGCATCACCAACCAGCATGGCGAGCATGTCGCCGAATTCCGCGGCCATTCGCGGACTATCAAGGGCACCCATCTGCCGGTCGAAGCCTGACCGGAATATTGCATTTCAAGGGAGGAAGATCATGCGCGACCTGTCGCCGAACCGTAAAGACCTCGATCCGATCGAAACCGCGTCGCGCGATGAAATCGAGGCGCTGCAATTCCACCGCATGAAGCGGTCACTGAGGCATTCCTTCGAGAACTCGCCCTTCTACCGCAAGCGGTTCATCGAGGCAGACGTCCACCCCGAGGACCTCAAGTCCCTGAAGGACATAGCGAAATTTCCCTTCACGGTCAAGCAGGACCTGCGCGACACCTATCCGTTCGGCATGTTCGCGGTGCCGCAGTCCAAGCTGGTGCGCATCCACGGGTCGTCGGGCACCACCGGCAAGCCGACGGTCGTGGGCTATACGCAGGCCGATATCGACCACTGGGCGAACCTGATCGCGCGCTCGATCCGGGCGGCGGGCGGGCAGTCGGGCGACATGCTGCACAACGCCTATGGCTACGGGCTGTTCACCGGCGGCATCGGCGCGCATTACGGTGCCGAGCGGCTGGGCTGCACGGTGGTGCCGATCTCGGGCGGCATGACCGAACGGCAGGTGACGCTGATCCACGATTTCAAGCCGCGCATCATCATGGTGACGCCCAGCTACATGCTGTCGATCCTTGACGAATTCCGCCGCCAGGGGCTGGACCCGCGCGAATCCTCGCTGGAAATCGGCATTTTCGGGGCCGAGCCCTGGACCAACGCCATGCGGCAGGAAATCGAGGAAGCCTTCGACATGCACGCCGTGGACATCTACGGCCTGTCCGAGGTCATGGGCCCCGGCGTCGCTATGGAATGTGTCGAGACCAAGGACGGGCTGCACATCTGGGAAGACCACTTCTACCCCGAGATCATCGACCCGGTGACCGGAGAGGTGCTGCCCGACGGCGAAATGGGCGAGCTGGTCTTTACCACGCTGACCAAGGAAGCCCTGCCGATGGTGCGCTACCGCACCCGCGACCTGACCCGCATCCTGCCCGGCACCGCGCGCTCGATGCGGCGGATCGAAAAGATCACCGGCCGCAGCGACGACATGATCATCCTGCGCGGCGTCAACGTGTTCCCGACCCAGGTCGAGGAACAGATCCTGAAATGCAAGGGCCTGGCGCCCCATTTCCAGATCGAGCTGAACCGCTCCGGCCGGATGGACAACATGACCGTGCATGTCGAATGCACCCCGGACATGACCGACGCGGACGCCCGCGCCAAATCGGCCAAGGAACTGTCCCACCACATCAAAAGCGTGGTCGGCGTCACCACCCGGGTCGAGGTCATGGACCCCAGCGCCATCGCCCGTTCCGAAGGCAAGGCCCGGCGCGTCATCGACAATCGTCCCAAGGAATGATGCCGCAGTGCGGCGCAGACGATGACAAGCTGCGCCGGACCCGCTAAAGGAGAAAAAAAGCGAAAATACCCCGGAGGTTTGCCGGGCGGACAACGGAAAAGAGGTTTGGAATGGCGCGCACCCGGGCAGTTGATTTCGAGGAAAAGCGTCGCGCCATTCTGGACACCGCCGCCACGGTGTTTGCCGAACAGGGGATGGACAAGGCCTCGATGTCCCAGATCGCGGCCCACGGCCAGGTCTCCAAGGCACTGCTTTACCACTATTATCCCAGCAAGGATGCGTTGATCTTCGCGATCATCTCGACGCATCTTCAGGAACTCGACGCGGCGATCGAGGCCGCCGAGGATCAGTCCTTGCCGGCGCCGCAACGGCTGCGCCAGCTGGTCGGCGCGGTGCTGGAGGCCTATCGCGGCGCCGACAACCGCCACAAGGTGCAGCTTAACGGCACCGCCGCCCTGTCCGATGCGCAAAAGGCCGAGATCGTGGCCGTCGAAAAGCGCATTGTGCGCCGCTTTGCAACGGTGCTGCGCGAGATCAACCCCAACATCGACCGGCCCGAGCGGCGGTTGCTGATGCCGGTGACGATGACGCTTTTCGGTATCCTGAACTGGGCCTACATGTGGTTCAAGGATGGTGGCCCGATCACCCGCGACGACTATGCGGACGTCACCACGACCCTGTTCCTCGAAGGTATCAAGGCGGTTCGCTGAAGCCTGCCGCCTGTTCGCCGGACAGGCTTTTACACCCATCACCCTGCCCGCATGGGCGGGTCACCGCGACGGCCAATTCAGACAGCCAATTCAGGCCGGCCACCACACGGGGCCGCCACGGATTGCCCGTGTGCCCCCGGCTTGCGCGCCCTTCAGAGTGCCCCTTGCCGTGGGTCGCGGATCACCGCCGCCCGAAGGCGGCGGTGATCGCGGACGCTCATTGCGCCTTTGGCAGGGGCCATTCCTTGGCCACCATGGTCAGCACGTCATATTGCGCGACGACCTCGTCCTTCTGGTTGGTCACCTGGCAATCCCAGCGGACCTCGCCATGGCCGGCATTTTCCCGCGGGTTGATCGCCTTGCAGGTCAGGCGGACCTGCAACGTGTCGCCGAAATAGACCGGGGTCAGGAAGCGCAGGCTGTCGACGCCGTAATTCGCCAGCACCGGGCCGGGATTGGGCTCGACGAACAGCCCGGCCGCGAAAGAGGCGACCAGATAGCCGTGGGCCACACGGTCGTCGAAGAACGGGTTCGCCTTGGCGGCCGCCTCGTCCATATGGGCGTAGAAGGTATCGCCGGTGAAATGGGCGAAATGCTCGACATCCTCTTTCGTGACGCGGCGCTTTTCGGTGACCAGCTGATCGCCGATCCGCAGCTCGGCCAGCGACTTGCGGAACGGATGCACACCGTTCTGCACCGGGGCGCCCTCGATCCAGCAGCCGGTGACGGCCGACAGCAGCCGCGGCGTACCCTGGACCGCGGTGCGCTGCATGAAGTGCTTGACCCCGCGGATCCCGCCCATTTCCTCGCCGCCGCCCGCGCGGCCGGGGCCGCCATGGACCAGCTGCGCCAGCGGAGAGCCGTGCCCGGTCGAGGTTTTCGCCGATTCGCGGTTGCCGATCAGCACCCGCCCGTTCCACGGCGCCGCGCCCAGAACAACCTGCTGCGCCACCGCCGGATCGTCGGTAAAGACCGAGGACACCAGCGACCCCTTGCCCCGGCGCACCAGTTCGATCGCCTCGTCCAGGTCGTCATAGGGCATCACCGTGGACACGGGGCCGAAGGCCTCGACCTCGTGCACGGCCCCGGCCGCCATCGGCTTGTCGGTGTGCAGCAGCACCGGGTTCAGGAAGGCCCCCGTGCCGGCATCGCCCGAGGCCAGTTGCACCTGCCCCGGATCGCCCGCGACGATTTCCGCCACCGCCTGCAATTCCCGGATCCGTTCGCGCACTTCCTCGCGCTGGCCCAGCGAGGCCAGCGGCCCCATCCGCGTGCCCTCGTCACCGGGCAGGCCGACAGGGGTGCCGGCCAGGCGCGCGGCAAGAGCCGCAACCAGCGCGTCGACCTGCGCGCGCGGCGCGATGACGCGGCGGATCGCGGTGCATTTCTGCCCCGCCTTCACCGTCATTTCCCGCGCGACCTCTTTCACGAACAGGTCGAATTCGGGCGTCCCGGCCACCGCGTCCGGCCCCAGGATCGAGGCGTTCAGGCTGTCCGCCTCCATGGTGAAGCGGACCGAGTTGGCGATGACCGCCGGATGCGCCTTCAGCTTGCGGCCGACGCCGGCCGACCCGGTAAAGGTCACCGCGTCCTGTTCGGTCAGATGATCCAGCAGGTCGCCGACCCCGCCGCAGATCAGTTGCAGCGCGCCCTCGGGCAGGATGCCGGTCTCGATGATGCGGCGCACCATCAGTTCGGTCAGATAGGCCGATTGCGAGGCCGGCTTGACCACGCAGGGCACCCCCGCCAGCAGCGTCGGCGCGATCTTTTCCAGCATGCCCCAGATGGGAAAGTTGAAGGCGTTGATATGCACCGCGACGCCATGCAGCGGCGTCAGGATATGCTGGGCGACGAAGCTGCCGTCCTTCGACAGGACCTCGACCTCTCCGTCGGTCAGCACGCGGGCGTTGGGCAGTTCGCGCCGCCCTTTCGAGGCAAAGCCCAGCATGGTGCCGATGCCGCCCTCGATGTCCACCCAGCCATCGGCGCGGGTGGCGCCGGTATGCAGGCTTTCGGCGTAGAATTCCTCTTTCTGCGCCAGCAGCGCCATGCCAAGGGCCTTCAGCATCCCGGCGCGTTCGTGGAAGGTCATGGCGCGCAGCTTCGGCCCGGCCAGATTGCGGCCATGTTCGAGCACCGCGGCGAAATCCAGCCCGGTCGAATCGATCAGGGCCACCGGCGCGCCGGTCGCGGCATCCAGAAGCGCCTGTCCCTCTTTCGTGCCGGAAATCCAGCTGCCGCAGACATAGCTTTCAAGACGGCGCGGGGTCTGTGCCGTTGCGATCATCGCGTTTCCTTCCAGTTCTCAGGATGAAGGGCGCGCCGGGCGCGCCCCTCGGTCAAAGGCCCAGGGCGGCCAGATGTTCGCCCACCAGGGTCTCCCAACGGGCCAACAGCATTTCGTTGGGGGTATGGCGCAGGCCGAAACGGCGCAGCGTTTCATAGCGTGCCGAGTTGACCAGCCCGAACCCTGCCGCCACCCGGGGCCGCCAATAAGCAATGGCGGCAAGGGCTTCGTCGCGGCCCTGGTCGGTCCCGACGATTCCGGCCAGACCTTCCAGGCCCAGTTCCGCGTGGCGCGCCTCGCGCGGGGCGATCTCGCGGAAGACCTCGGCCAGCGGCGCATAGGACACGCGCGTCAGCTCGGTCATCTGCACGCCGGTCGCCAGCCCTTGCAGCACGTTCATCACCACCGCATCGGTCCAGCCGGAAATCGGATAGTGCAGCACGGACAGGCGCATGTCGCCCTGCTGGCGCGCCGCGCCCAGGTCGGCATCGCGATCCACCCGCGCCGCCCAGTCGTGCTGGGACTGGTAGCGGCGCTTGTCGGTGCCGAAATCGCCCATCACGTCCAGCACCCGCTCGGCGTGATCGGCCTTTTCCAGGGTGATCCGGCTGGCGGCGATGCGCTCCTTGATCGCCGGGGCGAAGTTGATCGAGTTCGCGAAACCGGCCGAGGCCGCAAGCTCGCTGTCCACAAAGGACGACATCAGCCGCAGCAGCTCGCCGCGATAGCGCGCGGGCACGTTGCCGGGCGAGGTCAGGACACCGCCCTGCGCCAGATAGTCTTCCAGGTTCATCGTATCAGACATGGCCTTCCCCCTTATTCGTCGTAGGTCACGACCACGCGGTCGCTCAGCGGATAGGCCTGGCAGGACAACACATAGCCGGCGCGGACCTCGTAATCTTCCAGCGCATGGTTGACCGCCATCTCGACCTCGCCTTCCAGCACCTTGCAGCGGCAGGTCGAACAGACGCCGGCCTTGCAGGAATAGGGCGCGTCCATGCTGTTCGACAGCGCCGCCTCAAGCACGGTTTCGCCGGTGCGCGGCATCTCGAAGCTGCGGGTCGTGCCGTCCAGCGTCACCGTCGCCCGGGTGCCGGTGCCCGGCGCCACCGCCTCGCGCGAGACGGCGCGGGCCTTGGCGCGGCCGGGCTGGCTGCTGGCGAACAGCTCGAACTTGATCTGCTCGTCGGCCAGCCCGTGATCGCGAAGGCTGGCGGCGATGGCCAGCATCATCGGCTCGGGTCCGCAGATGAACGCGGTATCCACCGATTTCGGGTCGATCCAGTGCCGGAACAGCCCGGCCATCTTTTCAGCATCCACCCGGCCGGTGAACAGGTCGATTTCCTGCCCTTCCTGCTCCAGCACATGGATCACCGAGAACCGCCCCAGATGCAGGTTCTTGAGATCCTCAAGCTCCTCGCGGAACATGATGCTGTTGATCTGGCGGTTGGCATAGACCAGCGTAAAGCGGGACTGCGGCTCTCGGGCCAGCACCGTCTTGATGATCGACAGCACCGGGGTGATCCCCGAGCCGCCCGCGAAGCCCAGATAGGTCTTTTCGGCCGCGGGGTCGATTGGGGTGTGGAACTTGCCCATCGGCGGCATCGCGTCGATTTCGTCGCCCGAGGCAAGGTTTTCGGTTGCCCAGGTCGAGAAGGCCCCGCCATCGACACGCTTGATGCCGACGCGCAGCGCGCCATCGTCCACGCCCGCGCAGATGGAATAGGACCGGCGCAGTTCCTCGCCGTCGAAATCGCGGCGGAAGGTCAGGTACTGTCCCTGGGTAAAATCGAACAGGCCGCGATCCTCGTCGCGCGGCATCAGCGTCACGATGACGGCGTCGCGGGTCTCGCGCCGCACATCGGTGACCTTCAGGGGATGAAAGCGTGCCATTTGGGTGTCTTTCCTGATCCGGGTCGCATCCTCAGATGCATTTGAAATAGTCAAAGGGCTCCAGACAGTCCGTGCAGCGCCAACTGGCCTTGCAGGGGGTCGAACCGAACTGGCTGACCTTTTCGGTGTTGGTCGAGCCGCAGCGCGGGCAGGCGATGGTCAGGTTGCTGCCCATCAGCCGGTCGATCCGCCCGGCCAGGACCCCATCCGCCGCCGTGCCGTCGATGGGCGGCGCGATGCCGTAGGCGCGCAGCTTCTCGCGCCCCTCGGCGGTGATCCAGTCGGTGGTCCAGGGCGGGGACATCTGCCGTTCCAGCCGCAGCTTTTCGATGCCGTTGCGTCGCAGGGCGGCCTCGATATCCAGGTTGATGATGCCGGTCGCCGGACAGCCCGAATAGGTGGGCGTGACCTTCACGACCAGCGTATCGTCCTGCCAGGCGACATCACGGATGATGCCCAGGTCGGTCAGGCTGATCACCGGGATTTCCGGGTCGGGAACCTCGGAGAGCCAGCCCCAGACCTCGGCGATGTCGGGGTGCGCTGACCTGTCCATGGCGTGCTACCAGCTGGCGCCGGGATAGGCCCGTTGCAGGAACTGCATCTCGGCCAGGATAAAGCCCAGGTGCTCGGTATGGACGCCCTGCCTGCCGCCCTTGTGGGCAAAGTCACCCTTGGGGACAGCCAGCGTGGCCTCGTCCAGCACATGGCGGACGGTCGCGTCCCACGCGGCGCGCAGCCCGGCCGGATCGGGGGCGATCCCCAGGGCGGCGACGGCCTTGTCCTTGTCGTCGGACAGGAACATCTCGCCGGTATAGCTCCACAGCGATTCGAGCGCGTCCTGCATCCGGCGGTGGCTTTCCTCGGTGCCGTCGCCCAGCCGGATCACCAGGTCGGACGAGCGTTCCAGGTGATAGGCCACCTCTTTCGCGGCTTTCGCAGCGATTTCGGCCACCCGCGGGTCAGAGGATGCCTGAAGCCCCTTCAGCAGTTCAAAGTGATAGGCGTCGAACAGGAACTGGCGCATCAACGTATGGCCGAAATCGCCGTTCGGACGTTCCACGATCAGCAGGTTGCGGAAATCCCAGGCGTCGCGCAGATAGGCCAGGTCGTCGGCCGTGCGGCCGGCCCCCTCGACCTCGGCGGCAAGGCCCAGCCACATCTGCGTCTGTCCGATCAGGTCCAGCGCGACGTTGGCCAGCGCGATGTCCTCTTCCAGCACGGGGGAATGGCCGCACCATTCCGAGACCCGATGCCCCAGCACCAGGGTGCTGTCGCCGATGCGCAGCAGCAGCTCGAACAGGGCCTCTTGCCCCGCGTCGGGCCGGGGGACCGCCGGTTGGCCGCGATCGGCGGCCGCCTCATGCAGCGCCGGCATCACATATGCCCCACTTCTTCAGGAATGTCGAAGAAGGTCGGGTGCCGATAGACCTTGCTGTTCGACGGCTCGAACAGCGGCCCCTTGTCCGACGGGCTGGAGGCGGTGATGTCGGCCGACCTGACGGCCCAGATCGACACGCCTTCGTTGCGGCGGGTATAGACGTCGCGGGCGTTCATGATCGCCATTTCGGCGTCCGGCGCGTGCAGGCTGCCGACATGGCGGTGGTTCAGCCCGTGCTGGCCCCGGATGAAGATTTCCCAGAGCGGCCATTCCTTGGACATGGTTCTCTCTCCCTAAACTTGGTGCTGGCCCTAAACTTGGTGCTTGCGCGCGGTGCGCATTCCTGTCGGTGCGAGGGTTATTCGGCAGCGATCGCCGCGCGGCGCGCCGCGGCCTTGTCGGCGTGGGCGACCAGCGCCTCGCGGAACCAGGCGCCGTCCTCCCAGGCCTTGACGCGGGCGCCCAGCCGGTCCTTGTTGCAAGGCCCGTTCCCGGCGATCACGTCGAAGAACTCCGACCAGTCCGGCTCGCTGAAATCATAGCCGCCCTTTTCCTCGTTCCATTTCAGGTTCGGGTCGGGGACGGTCAGGCCCAGGTATTCGGCCTGCGGCACGGTCTGGTCGACGAATTTCTGCCGCAGCTCGTCGTTGGTGTTGATCTTGATCTTCCACGCCATCGACTGGGCAGAGTGGACCGAGTCCTTGTCGGACGGCCCGAACATCATCAGCGACGGATACCACATGCGGTTCAGCGCATCCTGCGCCATCCGCTTCTGGTCGGGGGTGCCCCGCGCCATCTTCATCATGATGGCGTAGCCCTGCCGCTGGTGGAAGCTTTCTTCCTTGCAGATGCGGATCATCGCGCGGCTGTAGGGACCGAACGAGGTCCGCTGCAACGGCACCTGGTTCATGATCGCCGCACCATCGACCAGCCAGCCGACCGCGCCCATGTCGGCCCAGTTCAGCGTCGGATAGTTGAAGATCGAGGAATATTTCATCTTCCCCGCGTGCAGCAGCTCCATCAGCTCGTCGCGGCTGACGCCCAGGGTCTCGGCCGCCGAATAGAGGTAAAGCCCGTGCCCGGCCTCGTCCTGCACCTTGGCCAGCAGGATCGCCTTGCGTTCCAGCGTGGGCGCGCGGGTGATCCAGTTGCCCTCGGGCAGCTGCCCGACGATTTCCGAATGGGCGTGCTGGCCGATCTGGCGGATCAGCGTCTTGCGATAGCCCTCGGGCATCCATTCCTTGGGCTCGATCTTCTCGCCCCGGTCGATACGGTCCTGAAAGGCGATTTCCTCGGGGGTCATCTCCTCGCGGGGTTTCGATCCTTCCGAATTCACAAGCTGAGCATACATGCCGGCTCCTCCCGGTTCAGACGCGTTCAATGATGATGGCGATGCCCTGCCCCACCCCGATGCACATGGTGCAAAGGGCGTAGCGGCCGCCGGTGCGGTGCAGATGATACATTGCGGTGGTGACCAGCCGCGCCCCGGACATGCCCAGAGGGTGTCCGATGGCGATGGCGCCGCCGTTGGGGTTCACATGCGGCGCGTCGTCGGGCAGGCCCAGGTCGCGCAGCGTCGCCAGCGCCTGGCTGGCAAAGGCCTCGTTCAGCTCGATCACATCCATCTGGTCGATGGTCATGCCGGCGCGGGCCAGAACCTTTTTCGCCGCCGGGGCCGGGCCGATGCCCATGATCCGCGGCTCGACCCCCGCCGCCGCCATGGCGACGATCCGGGCTCTGGGCGTCAGCCCCTGCCGCGCGGCGGCCTCGGCCGACAGGATCGCCAGCGCCGCGGCCCCGTCGTTCACGCCCGAGGCGTTGCCCGCGGTCACCGTCAGATCCGGGCCGTTGACCCCCCTGAGCCTGGACAGCGTTTCGGCGGTGGTGCCGGGGCGGGGATGTTCGTCGGTGTCAAAGACGACGGGGTCGCCCTTTTTCTGCGGGATGGTGACCGGCACGATCTCGTCGCGGAAGATGCCGGCCTTTTGCGCCGCGTCCCAGCGCGCCTGGCTGCGGGCGGCGAATTCATCCTGATCGGCGCGGGAGATGCCGAAGTCGGCAGCCACGTTGTCGGCGGTCTGCGGCATCGAATCGACGCCGAACCGCGCCTTCATCCGAGGGTTGACGAAGCGCCAGCCGATGGTGGTGTCGTAGACGGCATTGCCGCGCGAAAAGGCGGCTTCCGCCTTGGGCATCACGAAGGGGGCGCGGGTCATGCTTTCCACCCCGCCGGCGATGACGAAATCGCAATCGCCCGCCTTGATCGCGCGGGCCGCCATGCCCACCGCATCCATCCCCGAGCCGCACAGCCGGTTCACCGTGGTTCCCGGCACCCCGACCGGCATCCCGGCCAGCAGCACCGCCATGCGGCCGACGTTGCGGTTATCCTCGCCCGCCTGGTTGGCGCAGCCATAGATCAGGTCATCGACGGCGGACCAGTCCACGCCGGGATTGCGGTCCATCAGCGCCTTGAGCGGCATCGCCGCCAGATCGTCCGCCCGCACCGAGGCCAGCGCCCCGCCATAGCGCCCGATCGGCGTCCTGACCGCATCGCAAATGAACGCTTCCCGCATCGCGTGCCTCCCTTTAGGTGTTTGCAGAGGACGGCGATTCTCCCAATTCGCCGACCGATTGGTCAGCTTATAGCGCGGAAAGCGTCACAGATAAAGAGAAATCGTCCGATGCACTGTAATGCTTTCGGATCGCGCGCGCCTGCCTGCAACCTATTGTCAGTTCAGCACATTTCGACCAGTCGCCGGTCCGATTGCCGGGTGCGGGCCGGCAGGAACGCCTCGATCGCCTCAAGCCGGGCGGCGATATGGCGCTCGGCCGCCGGGGTCAGGGCGACATAAAGACGGCGGAACAGGTCGCGGGCGGCATGGCCGTGCCAATCCGCCGGCAGCACCTGCACCGGCAGGCGCGGATCGCGCAGCAGAACGTGGCGGTAGACCTCGACCAGCAGCAGCCGGACGATCAGCGCGGTCTCGTCCGAGATGCGGCCCACCGCCCTTTCGACCCCGCCGAAACGGGCCAGCATGTCCAGATAGCGCAGTTGCAACCCCGTAAGATCCCAATAGCCCGCGATGTCGGCGGGCAAGGCGTCGGCCGGCAGCAAGGGATCGGCGGCGCGAAACAGCACCGCATCGGCGGGGGGAGGCTCGCCGCGGTCGGGGCGGATGAACACCTGCCCGCCCAGATGCCCAAGCCGCAGGTGGCGGGCCCGGTCCTCGGTCAGCCCCGGCGCGTGCAGGATCTGCCAGCCCTGCGCCGGGGCATCGCGCGCGTAAAGCAGCGCCGCCGCGCGGTCGAATTCCTGCCGGGCCGAGGCATCCAGCCGGTAATAGCTGCGCCGGCCCGCGCGTTCCCCCGTCAGGCGGTTCGCGGTGACCAGGCGCGACACGGCGGTGCGCACCAGCGATTCGCTGATGCCGACGCGGCTGCACAGCTCGATCAGGGTGCCGGTCCACAGCACCCCGCCCCGCGGCACGACCACGTCGCCATAGATGGTCACGATGAACGAGGCCGAGCGCAGTTCCAGCCCCGCCAGTATCCCGGCGATCACATTGTCATCTTCCGCCATGTCCGGCTTGCCTTCGTCTGTCGTCTGTCGCGGCGGTCAGGGGATCGCCGGCGGGTCACAGGGTTGACGCATGTCTGCTCATATCAAGCCCCATCGGCAAGTCGAAGGGCATCGCCCCGGTCCCTGCCCTGCCCCGGCACGGGTCGGGAACCGGGTCCGGCGCGGACCGGCAGGCCCCGGGCACGGCCGGCCCGGGCCGGGGCGCTCACGCAACCTCTTGCCCGGTTTCGCCCGGAATCCCGGCGGGCGCCGGCGGCGGCGGTGCCGTGCGCAGGGTCATCCGCGCCATGAACCCGCCCTGCCGCCCCGGCACGGGTGAAATCAGGTCCAGCACCCCGCCGGCCTGCTCGACGATCTGGGTGCAGATATGCAGGCCCAGGCCGAAGCCGCGCTGCCCGCGGCGGACAAAGCGGTGGCGCAGGGCCGCGGGGTCGGCCGCCGGGGCGCCGTCATTGGTCACCTCGACCACCGCGCCGGGGCGGACCGCGACCGACACCGCGCCGCCGGCCAGCCCGTGTTGCAGGCCGTTCTCGACCAGATTGCCCAGCACCATGGCAAAGGCGTCGGGGTCGATCAGCGCCCAGACCGGCCGGGCAGGAAGCCTTGCGTCGATCCGGCCGGCCGAGGCCCCCTGGCCGATGTCGTCCAGCACCAGCCGCGTCAGGGCAACAAGATCATGGGGCTGGTCCGAGCGGCCGATCCCGGCGTCGGCGCGCGCCAGTTGCAGCAGCCGCGCCACCAGCCGGCGCATGCGTTGCAGCGCGCGTTCGGTCGCCTCGATGCGGGGGCGCTGCTCGTCCGAGGCCCCCTCGCGCAGTTGCTGCACCTGCGCCAGCGCGATGGCGACCGGGGTGCGCAGCTCGTGCGCGGCATTGGTGGCAAAGGCGCGCTCGGCATCCAGCGCCGCCGTCAGCCGCGCCATGAAGCCGTTGAACGTGCCGGCGATGCGCACCAGGTCCTCGGGCCAGTCCGTCGTGTCGATCGGGTCCAGCCGGTGGCCGTCGCGCCGGGCGATCTCGGCCCGCAGTTCCCGCATCGGCGCCAGCGCGCGGCGGCTGAGCCAGCGCACCATCAGCCAGGCCAGCGGCAGCAGCGCCAGCATCGGCAGCAGGAATCCGCCCAGCCCCTCGCGGAAGGCCTCGCGCCGCTCGGCCAGGGGGGCGCCCAGTTGCAGCGCCAGCCCCAGGTCGTTGTAGCCGGTCGTATAGATGCGGTAATCCGCGCTGCGCGAAAAACCGTCGCGCCCCGGCACCGGGTCGGGCAGGTCCAGCCCCGGGGGCAAGGGGGTCTGGCGGCGGATGTTTCCACCGGCATCGAACAGGCGATAGACCAGCGCCTCGGTCGGGTCACGTTCGGGGCGCGGCGCCGTCAGGTCCGGGGCATCGCCGGCCTGCGACAGCATCGGCAGCAGGGCGTGGGCGGTCTCGGCCAGTTGCTGGTCGAACAGTTCTTCCTGTTCTGACCACAGCACCGAGGCCATCAGCAGCACCGCCACCAGCCAGACCGCCGCCAGCCCCAGCGTGCTGAACAGCGTCACCCGGCTGGACAGGCTGAGCCAGCGCATCACACCAGCCCCATGCGGTAGCCGAAGCCGCGTTCGGTCACGATGGCGCCGCGTCCCAGCTTGGCGCGCAGGCGGCTGACATGGACCTCGATGGCGTTGGATTCGATCTCGTCGCCAAAGCCATACAGGGCCTCTTCCATCTGGGCGCGAGTCACGATGATGCCGGGGCGGCGGCTGAGCCGTTCGATCAGCGCCCATTCGCGCAGGGTCAGGTGGACCGGAACCCCGTCCAGCAGCGCCTGCCGGCGGTCGGGCAGCAGGGTCAGGCGGCCAAAGCGGCGCTCGGCCTCGACCGGCCCGGCGGCCCGGCGGTGGATGGCAAGGATGCGGGCGTGCATCTCGTCAAGGTCGTAGGGCTTCACCAGATAGTCGTCGGCCCCGGCCTCAAGCCCGGCGATGCGCTGGGTGATGCGGTCGCGGGCGGTGACGATCAGCACTGGCACCCGGCGACCGCCCGCGCGCAGGCGGCGCAGCAGCGTCAGCCCGTCGCCATCGGGAAGGTGCAGGTCAAGCAGGATCAGGTCGTAATCGGTGCCGGCCACCGCTGCCTCGGCATCCGCCAGGCAGGACGCCAGGTCCACCGCGTGCCCCGCGGCGCGCAGATAGGCGGTGATCGCCTCGGCCAGGTCCGGCTCGTCCTCGACGGTCAGCAGGCGCATCCGTCCTCCGATGAAAATTCCCGCCTGTAAGCTGTTCGTAATCTTGGCGCGCCAGGGCGGGCAGTGGAAGCCCCCGGCAGAACAGCCGGGCGGCACGGGAACGGCGTATGACTAACGCAAATACCATCTGGCTGGCCATCGGTTTCACGGGCCAGCTTCTGTTCACCTCGCGCTTTCTGGTGCAGTGGCTGGCCAGCGAGCGGTCGGGCCGCAGCGTGGTGCCGCTGGCCTTCTGGTGGTTCAGCCTTGCCGGCGGCGCCACGCTGACGGCCTATGCGATCTGGCGGCGCGATCCGGTGTTCGCCGTCGGGCAGATGGCCGGGCTGGCGATCTATGCCCGCAACCTCGTGCTGATCGGCCGCGCCCGGAGACGCGCCGCATGAGCCGCCACCCCGTCGCGCTGGCGGTCGCCGCCGTGTTCCTGACGGCGGTTTTCGGCCTGCTGCTGCGCCCGCTGACGCCGATCGACGAAACCCGCTACCTGGCCGTGGCCTGGGAGATGCATCTTTCCGGCGACTGGCTGGTGCCGACCAAGAACTTTGCCATCTACAGCGACAAGCCGCCGCTGGTGTTCTGGGCGATCAACCTGGTCTGGCTGCTGACCGGCGTGTCCGAATTCACCGCCCGCCTGGTGGTGCCGCTGTTCGCGGCGCTGGCGGTGTGGCTGGTGGCGCGGCTGGCCGCCCGGCTGTGGCCCGATGACGAAGGCATCGCCGGGCGCGCCGCGCTGGCGCTGGCCGGGCTGGCGGTGTTCGCGCTGTCGGGCGGCCTGGTGATGTTCGACGTGCCGCTGGCGGTGGCGGTGCTGGCGGGGTTGCTGGCGCTGGCCAGCGCCGCCGACGGTGCCGCCGACGGTGCCGGTGGGGCAGCGTCGGACCGATGGTCCTGGGTCGGCTTTGGCGCCGCGCTGGCGATGGGGGTGCTGGTCAAGGGGCCGGTGATCCTGTTCCATCTTGGCCCCGCGGCGCTGGCCTTGCCGCTGTGGAACCCGCGCGTCGCATGGAGATCGCTGCCGCGGCGGCTGGGCCTGTCGCTGGCGGTGGCTGTCGGCCTGCTGGCGCTGTGGCTGGTGCCCGCGGCAATCACCGGAGGCCCCGACTACCGCAACGCCATCCTGTGGCACCAGAGCGCCGGGCGGCTGGCCAATTCCTTTGCCCACCGGCAGCCCTGGTGGTTCTATCTGGCGCTGCTGCCGGTGCTGCTGTTCCCGCTGGGCTATGCGCCGGCCCTGTGGCGCGCGGGCGCGCAGGCGGGCTGGCGGCGCGACAACGGGTTGCGGCTGTGCCTTGTCTGGATCGCGGGGACGCTGGTGCTGTTCAGCCTGACCAGCGGCAAGCAGCTTCACTACCTGGTGCCGGAACTGCCCGCCGTGGCGCTGATCGTGGCGCGCCTGGCCGGGCCGCAGCCGCGCCTGAACCTGCTGCCGGCGGTGATCCTGCTGGGGGTGGCGGTGCTGGTCGCGGTGCTGGCCGGGGTGGGCGTGCTGCCGCTGGGACAGGCGGCGGACCTGCTGTCGCCGCGCAGCGCGCTGCTGGCCTGGGGGCTGCTGATCGCGGCCCTGTGCTGGCTGGTGCTGCCGATGCGCGGCCTGGCCGGCGCCATGCTGCTGTCGCTGGGTGTGCTGGTTGCCACCAACCTGCTGATCGGCCTGACCGATACCGCGGCCATCTACAGCACCCACCCCGTCGCCGGACGCATCGCGCCGCACCAGCCGGACGGCCTTGCCCTGATCGGCGCCCCCTATCATGCCGAGTTCAACTTTGCCGCCCGCCTGACCAGCCCGGTGGCCACCCCCGCCGACCCGCAGGAACTGGCAGCGTGGATCGAGGCTCATCCCCGCGGGCTGGTCCTTGCCCGCGTGGGCGAGGCCGAGCTGCCGTGGCCTCCGCAGGAACTGCTGCGTTTCCGCAGCGGCAGGATCGCGATCTGGGCGGTCGCCGACGCGCCCGTCCCGGGAAAGGAATAAGCCATGCCCTACGACATCCCCGAAATCTCGATCGTGATCCCCGTCCACGACGAGGCCGCCGCCATTCCCGTCCTGCTGGACGAGATCGGCGCCACCATGGAGGGCTACGATTTCGAGGTGATCGTGGTCGACGACGGCTCACGCGACGGCACGGCCGAGATCCTTCGGGTGCTTGAGGTGCGGATGCCCTGGCTGCGCTGCCTGACCCACCCCCGCGCGCGGGGCCAGTCCACCGCCATCCGCACCGGCGTCCGGGCGGCGCGGGCGCCGCTGGTGGTGACGCTTGACGGCGACGGCCAGAACCCGCCCGACCAGATCCCGCTGCTGCTGGCCCCGTTCGGGACCGATGCCGACGGCCGGCTGGGGCTGGTGCAGGGGCAGCGGGTGGAACGGCAGGACAGCCTGGCCAAGCGGCTGGCCTCGCGCTTTGCGAACCGGCTGCGCGCGGCGTTGCTGCGCGACGGGGTGCGGGATTCCGGCTGCGGGCTGAAGGCTTTTCGCCGCGAGGCCTATCTGGAGCTGCCCTTCTTCGACCACATCCACCGCTTCATGCCGGCGATGATGCTGCGCGAGGGCTGGCGGGTCGAGACCGTGCCCGTGACCCACCGCCCGCGCCAGAGCGGGCGCTCGAAATATTCCAACCTCGCGCGGGGGCTGGTGGGCATCCCCGACCTGCTGGGCGCGGCGTGGCTGATCCAGCGTTCCGGCCGGGGCTAGGGCACCTGATGCTTCCCCGCCACCCCCGGCCCGCCTGATACCGCCCGCCCGGCAGGCCGCATCACGCGGCCCGCGTCAGGCGTCAGGCAGGCGGGTCCGCCGGGTGTTGCCGGGGGCGAAAGAACCACGCCTTCACCGCCTCGGTCGCCACGATATAGCCGATCAGGATAGCGATGATCGCCGCCAGCACCGTGGCCGGCACCCGCACGAAACCAAAGGCGGCGGCCAGCGGGCCAAGCCAGGGAATCGCAAAGGTCAGCGCAAGGACCAGCGCCGTGGACCACAGCAGGATCGCCCCCGGCCGGCTGCGCAGCGCGGGCCGGCGCGTGCGCAGCACCAGCACCACCGCAAGCTCGGTCAGCAGCGAGATCATGAACCACGAGGTCTGGAACAGCGCCTCGTCGGCCCGAAGCACCCAGATCAGCAGGCCGAAGGTCAGCAGGTCGAAGACCGAGCTGACCAGCCCGAACACCACCATGAACCGGCGGATCCCGGCGACGTTCCAGCGTTGCGGGGTGGCCAGCCGCTCGGGGTCCACCCGGTCCGAGGCGATGGCCAGCGACGGCAGGTCGGACAGGAAGTTGTTCAGCAGGATCTGCTTGGCCAGCAGCGGCAGGAACGGCAGGAACGGCGTGACGATCGCCATGCTGACCATGTTGCCGAAATTGGCGCTGGTGGTGATCGAGATGTATTTCAGCGTGTTGGCAAAGGTGCGCCGGCCGTCCTCGACGCCGGTGCGCAGCACCTTCAGGTCGCGGCGGGTCAGCACGATGTCGGCGCTTTCGCGCGCCACGTCCACCGCCTCGGCCACCGAGATACCGACATCGGCGGCGTGCAGCGCCGGGGCGTCGTTGATGCCGTCGCCCAGATAACCCACCGATTCGCCGGTGCGTTGCAGGGCGCGGACGATGCGTTCCTTTTGCTGGGGGTCGATTTCGACGAACAGGTCGGTGCGCGGGGCAAGATGCCACAGCGCCTCGTCGCGCATGGCCGCGATCTGTTCGCCGGTCAGCATGGCGCTTGCGTCAAGACCGACGGCGCGGGCGACATGGGCGGTCACATGCCGGTTGTCGCCGCTGATGACCTTGGCGGCAATGCCCAGCCCGCGCAGCGTGGCGATGGTGGCGGCGGCATCCGCCTTGGGCGGGTCGAGAAACACCAGAAAGCCGCGAAAGCTCATCTCGGTCTCGTCGGAGCGGTCGTAATCGGGATGGATACCATCGGGCTGGGCAGCATCGGGGGAAACGGGCAGCCGGCGCGTGGCCAGCGCCAGCACCCGCAACCCCTCGGCGCTGCGGTCGCGGAAGATGGCGTCAAGCCCGGCGCGGGCGGCCGCGTCCAGCGGCAGCTCGCCCCGGTCGGTCGCCACCGTCGCGCAGATGCCCAGCACCTCGGCAAAGGCGCCCTTGGTCACCATCAGATGCCCGTCCTGCCCACCCCCGGACAGCACGATGGTCAGCCGCCGACGCTCGAAATCATAGGGGATCTCGTCGATCTTGACAAAGCCCGGCGCGTCGAACCCCGCGGCCTCGCCCGCCGCCATCAGCGCCGCGTCCAGCGGGTTTTCGATCCCGGTCTCGAAGCGGGCGTTCAGCCAGGCCAGCCGTGCCACCTCGGGCGCCGCGATGCCGGCGGGGTCCAGCGCCTCGTGCAGCACCACCCTGCCCTCGGTCAGCGTGCCGGTCTTGTCGGTGCACAGCACGGTCATCGAGCCAAGGTTCTCGATCGCGTCCAGCCGGCGCACGATCACCCCGTCCGCCGCCATCCGCCGCGCGCCGGCGGACAGCGTGACGCTGACGATGGCCGGCAGCAGCTCGGGCGACAGCCCGACCGCCAGCGCCGCGGCGAACAGCAGCGAATCGATCACCGGCCGCCCGAGCATGAGATTGGCGCTGAGCACGAACAGCACCACCAGCACCATCACCCGGATCAGCAGGTAGCCAAAGCGGCGGACGCCGCGGGCAAAGTCGGTTTCGGGTTCGCGGGCGGCGATGCGGGCGGCGATGGCGCCAAAGGCGGTCCGGTGGCCGGTCGCCGTCACCAGCACCTGCGCCGTGCCGCTGCGCACCGAGGCCCCCAGCCAGACCATGTTGCTGCGTTCGCCCAGCGCCGCGTCGGCGGACACGGTGCCGGGGCGCTTTTCCACCGGAAAGGATTCGCCGGTGATGCTGGCCTCGCTGACCAGGAAATCCTGCGCCGCGATCACCCGCCCGTCGGCCGGGACCAGATTGCCCGCCGACAGCACGATCACGTCGCCGGGCACGATCTCGCGCACCGGGACCGTCCGCCCGGTTCCGTCGCGCAGGACCAGCGCCGTCAGGGCCAGGCGCTGCTTGAGCGCATCGGCCGCGGCAGAGGCGCGGTATTCCTGAAAGAAGCCCAGCGCGGCGCTGCCCAGCACGATCGCCAGCACGATCCCCGCGTCGATCCACTGCCGCAGCACCAGCGAAATCGTGGCGGCGACCAGCAGGATCAGCACGATGGGGTTTTCGAACTGGCGCGCGAAAAGCCGAAGCGCGCCCAGATGCGCGGCCTCGTCGACGCTGTTGGGGCCGATCTCGGCCAGCCGTGCCCGGGCCTGGCCTGCCGCCAGCCCGCCGGGGCCCGAGCCCAGCCGCGCGGCAAGGGTGGCCGCGTCCTCGCTCCAGCTTGCGGTGTCAGCCGCGCCTTGTGCCATCTTGCGCCCCCAGCCGGGCGGCACCGCGCCGCGGGCGGCCCGGCCCCGTCACGCGACGACCCCGAACAGCGCCCCGATCCCCGCGGTCAGCGCCATGGCCAGCGCCCCCCAGAAGGTCACGCGCAGGGTGGCCTTTGCCATGTTCGCGCCCCCCGCCTGCGC
>JAZIHR010000022.1:0-29441 GCA_036678445.1 Alphaproteobacteria bacterium | reverse complement strand
CCTGACCCCGCGGCCCGCCCCCGCCGCACCGAAAACCCGTCGCACCGGAAACCCGCCGAAACGAAAAAGGCCCCGAGGATCGCTCCGGGGCCTTGCCTTCGGGTCTTGCCCGCGCGGGGCTTTCAGGGCCGTTCAGCCCTTGCCCGCCGCTACCTGCCCGATCACATAGCCAAAGGTCAGCGCCGGTCCCAGCGTGATCCCCGGCCCCGGATAGGCCCCCGACATGATCGAGTTGATGTCGTTGCCGCAGGCGTAAAGCCCCTCGATCACCCGGCCCTCGCGGTCCTTGACCTGCCCCCGCCCGGTCACGTCCAGCCCCATCGAGGTGCCGATGTCGCCCGGAAAGATCTCGATGGCGTAGAACGGCCCCTGCAACGGGCGCAGGCAGGGGTTCGGGGCGTTTTCCGCATCGCCCAGATAACGCTGATAGGTGGTCGAGCCCTTGCCGAACTCGGGGTCCTCGCCCCGCGCAGCTGCTGCGTTGAAGCCGGCGACGGTGCGTTCCAGCCCCTGCGGGTCGATGCCGCATTGCTGCGCCAGCCCGGCCAGCGTCGGGGCGCGCTTCAGATAGCCGCTGGCGATGTGCCGGCCGATCCGCGCGGGGAAGGCGTGCGCCGCCCCCAGCCCGTAACGGCGCAGCGCCCGGTGGTCCGCGACCAGCCAGCCCGAACGCTGCCCTTCGGCCAGCAGCTTTGCGATCAGCCCCTGCACGAAATCGTGATAGCTGGAGGATTCGTTGACGAAGCGCCGCCCGTCATGGCCGACCGCGATCACCCCCGGCTTGGCGCGGTCCAGGAACAGATGCGGGAACGGCCGGGCCGAGCCGTCCGGGTTCGGCAGCAGCGATACCGGCGTCCAGAACCCGGCGTTCGAGTTGCTTTCGACAAAACCCGCGCCGATGGCCTGCGCCGCCGCGATGGCGCCGCCGGTCCCCGCGACCGGAGACATGGAATAATGCGGCAGCCCGCGCTTTACATGGTCGAAGGTCTCGCGCCGCCGGGCGGTGTCATGCGGATAGCCGCCGGCCGCCAGCACCACGCCATGGGTGGCATGAATGCGGCGCATACCCTGCGGCCCCTTGACCTCGGCCCCGGTGACGCGGCCGCTGTCGTCGCGGATCAGGGCGACAAGCTCATGCCCGGTGCACAGCGGGATGTTCAGCGCGAACACCGTCTCGGCCAGCCGGCCCGACACGGCGGCACCCATCACCAGCCGCGTGTTGCGGCCATGCGTCACCCGGTCCAGCGCGTATTTCGCCACCATCCTGGTCGCGTAAAGCGCCGATTTCGCGGACCGCGCCATGCGCAGGAAATGGTAGATGTCGGGGCGGCCCAGCGGCATCCCGCCCAGGATGGTGAAATCGGCGATCGGCGGGCGCATCCGGTAAAGCTGCGCCCCCAGCCGGCGGCCGTCATGATCCAGCGCATCCAGCGCGCGGCCGCCCTCGGTCGCGCCGTCGGCATCGGGGTGATAATCGGGCGACACGGCGCGGTGCGACAGTTTCAGCGCGGTCCGGTCGTTGAAAAACCCGATGGCCTCGGGGCCCTTGTCCAGAAACGCATCGACCAGTTCCGCGTTGAACAGGTTGCCGGTCTCGGCCTGGATATAGCGGCGCGCGGCCTCGCGGCTGTCGGTCATGCCGGCGGCGGCTGCGATGGGGTTGCAGGGCACCCAGATCGCGCCCCCCGACACCGCGGTCGAGCCGCCGAACATCCCCGATTTCTCGATGATGACCGGGTTCAGCCCGTGGTGGCTGGCCGAGATGGCGGCGGCCATGCCGGCCGCCCCCGATCCGACCACCAGCAGGTCGCAACTGTCCGGCGGCGCGGGGTTGTCAGGCCGGCGCATGGATCGCCTCTTCGCGCGGGTAGCGGCCCATCGCCCAGCCGCCGTCCACCGCCAGCACCTGCCCCGTGATGAAGGACGCCTCGTCCGAGGCAAGAAAGCGCACGGCCCGCGCCACGTCCTGCGGCAGGCCGGCCCGGCGCAGCGGCGCGCCGTCGATCATCTGGTGGCGCCGCCACGCCTCGGTGCGGATGCGTTCGGCGGTCAGGGGGGTCTCGATCAGCCCCGGCGCCACCGCGTTCACGCGGATGCCGTTGGGGCCGAAATCATTGGCCATCTGCCGGGTCAGCCCGATCACCGCCGCCTTGGACGTCGAGTAGCCGCAGGAGTTCTGCGCCCCGATCACCCCGAAGATCGAGGCGGTGTTGACGATCGCCCCGCCGCCCGTGCGCATCATCCGGTCCACCGCCCAGCGCGACAGCCGGAACAGCCCCAGCACGTTGATGTCGAAATAGCGGCTGAAATCCTCGTCCGAGGTGTCCAGCGCATGGGCACCGCGCGCGACGCCGGCATTGTTGACCAGAATGTCCAGTTGCAGCCCGGCCTCGTCGATGGCCGCGCCGATCTGGCCGGGCAGCGCGGGGTCGGTCACGTCGCCCTGCACCGCCGTCACATGGGGGTGGGCGGCCAGCGCGGCGATGCCGCCGGCCTCGCGGTCCACGGCGACGACATGGGCACCGGCGGCCAGCATCGCTTGGGCGATCGCCTCGCCGATCCCCTGGCCAGCGCCGGTGACGACCGCGGTGCGGCCTGCAAGAGTGGTGGGTTCGAGTGTCATCTTGGTTTCCTCAGAATGCAGCGGTGCCGCCGACCGAACGGCCGCCATCGACGATCAGCACCTGTCCGGTGACGAATTCGGCGCGCGGATCGGCAAAGAATGCGACGGCATGGGCGATATGTTCGGGGGTGCCCAGCCGGCCGGAGGGTTGCTGGATGCGCAGCCCTTCCAGCCCCTCGGCGCGTTCCAGCAGCATGTCGGTGGCGATCACCCCCGGCGCCACCGCGTTGACGGTGATCTGCCGGTCGGCCAGCTCCAGCGCCAGCGCCTTGGTGAACCCGGCCACCGCAGCCTTGGAGGCGACGTAATGCGCATAGTTGCGCGCCCCGAAGGCCGCGCGTGAGGCCAGGTTGACGATGCGCCCGCCCTCGGGCAGCACCCGCGCCGCCTGCTGGCACAGGGTGAACATGGCGACCAGGTTGACTTCGTACATGGTGCGAAAGTCGTCGGGGGTCAGTGTGTCGAAGTCGCGGGTGTTGAAGATACCGGCGTTGTTGACCAGCACCGCCGGGTTTTCCGCCCCGTCGATCAGCGCCTGCGTGGCGGCGGGGTCGGTGATGTCCAGCACCTCGGCGCGGGCGGCCAGCCCGTCGGCGGTCAGCTGGCGCACGGTTTCGGCGGCGCCCTGAGCCGAGCGGTCGGCCACGATCACCGCATGGCCGTCCTCGGCCAGCCGCCGGGCGATAGCCCGCCCGATGCCTGAACCGGCGCCGGTGACGATTGCGGTGGCAAGGGGGGAAATCGCCATGGCTTTCCTTTCCTGAAAGCGGCAGCAAGGGACGGTCGTGCTGCACGGCAACCGCGCAGCACAAGGATCGTTGCGGCAGGCGTCAAAGCCCGTAGCTGTTCTCGTCGATCCTGGAATAGATCTCTGATGCGATCAGCGCGGCCACGGCATCGACGTCGTTGCGGTCCACGCCCGCCAGCAGCCCCTGCCATTTTTCCTGCAATGCCAGGAAATCCTGCGCCACGGCGGTCGGGTCGGCGATGCCGCGGTCGGCCTGGGTGCGCTGGGGATAGGTCTCGATCACCTTGGCGCGGAAGCCGGCCAGAGCATCGACAAGGCTTTGCTCGGGTTCGTTGAAGGTGGTGCCCCGGGCGCGGGTCTTGTCCAGCGAATCCTGGACCGCGGCTTCGTAGCTGATCTGGGTCCGCGCGATCGCGTGGGCGGTCAGGTCCAGGATTTGGCGGCGGGCCTCGGGGCTGATCTCGTTCCAGAAAGCCTTGTTATAGACATAGGCCATGCCCAGCGAGGTGCCTTGGTCCAGCAGTGTCACCGTGCGGGCGACCTCGCCGAACTTGGGGCCGTTCTCGAGGTTGGTCGCATCCCCCAGCGTGCAGTCGATCGAGCCGCGCTCAAGCCCCGAATAGATGTCGGTGCTGGGAACCGACACCGGCACCGCGCCCAGCGAGCTGATCCATTCGTTCTGCGCGGTCCCGGCGGTGCGGATCTTCTTGCCGCGGATATTGTCGGTGTTGGTGATGTCGGCCATGCAGGCGAACAGGTAGACCGGCGTCGAATAGGCGCCCAGCACCACCGTGCCGTGCTGGCCGTATTCGTCGATCAGGCGCTGGTTGGTCAGCGCGATCTCGGTAAAGGCCAGCGCGGTGGCCAGCGAATCGGCCGAGGCAAACGCCAGGTCATTGATCATCCCCGACAGCGGCAGCTCCGAGGGCGTGTAGGCTGCGGCCACCAGCCCCAGCTGCGCCACCCCGTCGCCGACGCCCGACAGCGTGGTCTGCGCCGGGACCAGCGCCCCCGAGGTGTAAAGCTCGAAATCGACGGCCTCGCCCGTGGCGGCCTTGATCTCGGCCAGATAGGGGACATAGGCGTCCTTGGTCAGGATATGGCTCGGTTCAAGCCAGGTCGATGCCTGATAGGTGGTGGCCGAGGCGGCATGGATGCCGACGGTCGCGACCGCCAGCAGCGATGCCGCGGACAGCAGGTATTTCCTCATGGTCTCTCTCCCTTGGGTATTCGTTTGTGGAACCGGGGGTGGCGGGCAGCCGGAGGCCGCGCGCCGCGCTATCTCTGCATAAGGCCGGGCAGCCACAGCGTGATGATCGGGAACAGCAGCAGGATCGCCAGCGTCACCATGTCGATGACGATGAACCAGGTGGCGCCGCGGAAAATCTCGCCCAGCCGGATCTGGTTGCCCAGCGCGGACTTGATGACAAAGACGTTCATCCCCATCGGTGGCGTCACCAGCCCGATTTCCAGCAGCTTGACCACGATGATGCCGAACCAGATCAGGTTGACATCATGGGCGACCAGCAGCGGCCCCAGGATCGGCAGGGTCAGCAGCATGATCGAGATGGATTCGAGGAACGCCCCCATCACGATATACAGCACGCAGATGAACAGCAGCACCTGCCAGGTCTCGAACCCGTCAAAGGCGCCGATGATCCAGTTCGGGATGGTGGCCAGCCCGATAAAGCGCGAAAACAGCGCCGCGCCCAGCATCACCACGAAAATCTCGGCGGTGGCGGCGGCGGTTTCCACCAGCGACTTGCGAAGGATCGGCAGGCTCATCCGGCCGCGCAGCACGGCAAGGACCAGCGCCAGGAACGCCCCGGCGGCGCCGGCCTCGGTCGCGGTGACGATGCCGGCGAAGATGCCGCCCATCACGCCTACGATCAGCACCGGCAGCGGCCAGGCGTCGGCGATCAGCGCGCGCTTTTCCTCGGGGGTGACCTTAACCTTGACCGCGGGCGCCAGCGTCGGGTCAAGGACCGCGCGCACGGTGATCAGCGCGATGAACATTGCCGCGGTCAGCAGGCCGGGGATGATCCCGGCAATGAACAGCGCGTTGATCGGCGTGTTCAGGATGATGCCGAACACGATCATCAGCACCGAGGGCGGGATCAGCGCCCCCAGCGTGCCCGCAGCCGCCACGCAGCCGGTCGCCAGCCCCTTGTCATAGCCCGCGCGCAGCATCTCCGGCGAGGCAATGCGCGCGAACGCCGCCGCCGTCGCCACCGACGACCCCGAGGCCGAGGCAAACAGCGCCGAGGCCACCACCGTCGATGAGGCCAGCCCCCCGGGCAGCCAGGTCAGCAGCACCCGCGCCGCGCCGAACAGGCCCTTGGTCAGCCCGGCCTCGACCGCGATGAAGCCCATCAGCAGGAACATCGGGATCGCCGACAGGTTCCAGTCGCCGATCAGGGTAAAGGGCACGGCCTTGACGATGCCCACCGCGGGTTTCCACCCCATCATCGCCCAGATGCCGACAAAGGCGGTGCTGCCCATCGCGGCCCCGATCGGCACGCGGACGCCGATCAGCCCCAGCAGGATGGCGATGCCCAGAAAGCCGATTTCGATGCGTTCCATGACCGCCCCTTACAGCCCGTGCGAAAATTCGTGGCCGCTGCCGTTCCCGGCGCGGTCGAGGTTGAAGATCTTCAGCACCAGGATCAGGCAGGCGATGCCCAGCCCGACCGGCAGCATGAACTTGGCCGGCCAGGTGGTGACGCGCCACAACCCGTCCACCGTCTCGTTCACGCGCCAGGCGCGGATGGCGACATCCCAGGAAAACCAGCCGAACCCGGCATAGAACAGCAGCGTGACGATCTGCCCGATCTTGCGCATCAGGCGTTGCAGCCCCGGCCCCACCTGATCGTAGACCAGATCGACCGAGATGGCCGAGCCGCGCGCCTCGATCCAGGCCAGCGACAGGAACACGCAGGCGATCATGTAGTAGTTCGCCACGACCTCGGCAGTGCTGGGAACCGGCTTGTGCAGCAGATACTTGCCCAGCACATCGGCCATGACGTGGAACATCATCAGCCCGGTCGCCAGCCCGGCGATCAGCCCCAGCATGCGGGTCAGATACCCGATTGCGCGCATCTCTGCTTCCCCCCTTCTTGTTGGTCGGCCCGCGCAGCCCCGGCGCGGCCGCCGCCCTTATTGCATCCGGTAGCCGCCGTTCACGTCGATCACCGTGCCGGTGATGTAGCCGGCATCGGGGCCCATCAGGAACGACACCGCGCCGGCCACGTCCCCCGGCGTGCCGATGCGGTTCAGCGGGATGTTGGCGGCAATGGCCGCGTCGTTTTCCGGTGCCAGCGACTGACGCAGCATCGGCGCGTCGATCAGCCCGGGCGCCACCGCGTTGACGGTGATTCCCAAGGCCGCGGCCTCGCGCGCGCCGGCCTTGACCAGCGCCATCACCGCCCCCTTCGAGGCGATATAGGCCGCGCTGGAACGATACCCCCCCAGCTGCGCCGCGACCGAGGAAAAGCCCACGAACCGCCCGTTCGCGATGGTCCGGCGACCGGCGCCGCGCAGGTATTCGCGCAGCAGCAGGAAGGTGCCGGTCGCGTTGACGCGCTGGGTCAGTTCCCAGTCCGCAAGCGCGATTCCGGTGATCGGCGGGCGGTCGCCATTGGGCGCGAACAGCAGGATCCCGGCGGCGGCGACGACATGATCGACGGGCGCACCCAGCGCCTCGGCCTCGGCAAAGACGGCGGCGACGGCGCTTTCGCTGGAGACGTCCAGCGCCACCGCCCGGTGCCCCTGCCCGGCCAGCCCCGCCACAACCGCCTGCGCCGCGTCACGCGACAGATCGGCCGCGATCACGGTGAAGCCGTCCTCGGCCAGTCGCGCGCAGACAGATCTTCCGATGCCACCGGCGGCGCCGGTGACAAGCACGTTTCCATTCATGTCGAGGATTCCCTCCGTGTTCGTTGCCGATGTAATGAACACATTCCTGCCCGTAGTGCAAAATATTTTTTGCGAACCCCCGGCACTATGGATACATTTCCTGCCAACCCACCCAAGAGGCACATTTTTTGACCGAGCCACACACCAGCACCGAACTGGCGATGCGCAAGCTGCGCGAGGCGATTCTCAGCGGCGACCTGCTGCCGGGCGACAAGCTGCACCAGGACCGGCTGGCCGAGATGCTGGGGATCTCGCGCACGCCGCTGCGCGCGGCGCTGACCACGCTGGTCCAGACCGGGCTGGTCACCTACGAAAGCAACCGCGGCTTCGCCGTGCGCGAGTTTTCCTTTGACGAGGTGGCCGGCGCCTTTGCCGTGCGCGCCGAGCTTGAGGCGATGGCCTGCCGGCTGGCCGCCGGGCAGATGACCGAGGCCGCGAACCAGCACCTGGCCCGGCTGGTCGCCGACGGCGACCGCCTGCTGGAACCGGGCCGGCTGCTGCCCGAAAAACTGGCCGATTACCGGCAGATGAACGTCGATTTCCACACCACGGTGATGCAGCTTTCCGGCAACCCGTGGATCATCAGCTTCGTGCAAAGCCTGCACAACGTGCCGGCGGCATCCGACCGGGTCATCATGTGGCGCGATTTCCGGGTGATCGAGCGTTCGCACGACGACCACCGCCGCATCGCCCACGCGCTGGCGCTGGGGCAGGGCGAACGCGCCAGCGCCATCATGCGCGAACACATCACCTTTGCGCTGGAACACCTGCATTTGCAGTTGCAGCTTTATCCGCAGGATTTCCTGCGCATCCCCGCTTTCGACAAACCCGCGAAAACCCGTCCGGGCGATCGCAGCAAAAGGACCACCGCATGACGCTCCGCATCTTCTTTTCCCCCGCCTCACCCTTTGTCCGCAAGACAATGGTCGCCGCGCACGAGCGGGGGGTAAAGATCGAGAAACTGGCCTCGGCCGCCTGGCCGGTAAAGCGCGACCCCGACATCGTGCGCCACAACTCGACCGGCAAGGTGCCGTGCCTGCTGCTGGAAGACGACACCCCGGTGTTCGACAGCCGGGTGATCTCGGCGCTGGTCGATGCGCGGGGACAGGCGGGCCGGACGCTTTACCCGCAGGATGAGCGTCGCTTTACCGTGCTGACCGTCGAGGCGCTGGCGGATTCGATCCTCGAAGCCGCGCTGCTGCATCGCTACGAAAACGTCCTGCGCCCCGAGGACAAGCGCTGGGACGACTGGTCGCGCGGGCAGATGGAAAAGGTCGATTCCGGGCTGGACGACCTTGAAGGCCGCTGGTTCGACGCGATCTCGGACGAGTTCCACGCCGGGGCGATCGCAACGGCCTGCCTGCTGGGCTACCTGGACTTCCGCTTTGCCGACAAGGACTGGCGCACCAACCACCCAAAACTGGCCGAATGGTTCGCAGCAACGTCCAAGCGCCCGTCAATGCAGGAAACTTTCCCCTCGGCCTGATCGCTACCCTCCGCCCGACCGATGCAAATATGCAACATTCGGGCGCTAGTTTCAGCGCCGTCGATTGAACGGGAACCGGGTCGATCCCAGCTAGGTTGCACCGACGTGATCCTAACAAGACAAGAAGGATATGATCATGCGTAAATATACTGCACTCGCGACCTCGCTGGTTGCCCTGGCCGCAGCCCCCGCCTTTGCCGGCGGCTATGTTGCCCCCGTCGTCGATGTCGAGCCGGTCGTCGCCGTGACCCCCGCCCCGATCGTCGGCACCTGGACCGGCGGCTACCTGGGTGCGAACGTCAACTACGGGAAGGCGGAATTCGATCCGACCGATATCACGCCTTACGGTGAAGCAGAGCCGGATGGTGCCAACTTCGCGCTGCGCGGTGGTTACGACTGGCAGCACGGCAACGGCGTGTTCGGCCTGGGCGCCGAATACAACCTTGCCAAGTACAAGGATGACTTCGGCCCTGCCACTACAGCCAGTAGCGAAGTCCAGTTGAAGAACGTCGGCACCGTGTTCCTGCGCGCCGGCTATGCGTTCAACGACCAACTGCTGGGCTATGGCCTGCTGGGCTACACCCACGCCAAGCTGGACGGCGACGGCCCGACCGGTTCGGTTGATGGTCCGACCCTGGGGCTGGGCGCCGAATACCGCTTCAACCCGAACTGGTCGGGTTATGCGGAATACGCCTACACCGACTTCGGCAGCGTGGAGACCACCGACGAGGGTGATATCGACGCCAAGCTCAATCAGGTCAAGCTGGGCGTGAACTTCCGGTTCTGATCCCGCTTCTGATCCGTTCCTCCCCACGGATCACCAAAGGCGCCCCCTCGGGGCGCCTTTTACATTCTGCTTCATCCTCGAACGCCGTGCGTGCTGCATCGTTGCATGGGTATTTATGCCAGAAAGAAACTCTGCGTTCCTTTCTGCGCCAGGGCCTTCTTTCTGGTCCAAATACCCATTGCAGCCGCGACGCTGCGCAACGATGGCAGGGTCAGATCCCGGGCGGCAGCAGGCGCGGGCGGGGGCCGCCTGTCGCCCAGTCCAGCAGTTCGACGGTATGCACCACCGGCACCCCCGTCCCCGAGCCGATCTGCATCATGCAGCCGATATTTCCGGCGCAGATCACCTGCGGCGCGGTCGCTTCCAGCGTTGCGACCTTGCGCGATTTCAACTGGTCCGCGATCGCGGGTTGCAACAGGTTGTAGGTTCCGGCCGAACCGCAGCACAGATGCGCGTCGCGCGGCTCGGTTACCTCGAACCCGGCGGCGCGCAGCAGGTCCTTGGGCGCGGCACGGATCTGCTGGCCGTGTTGCAGCGAACAGGCGGCATGATAGGCGACGCGCAGGAACGGGGCGTGGGTGGCGCCGGACAGCCCCAGCTCCGCCATTACCTCGGTCACGTCGCGGGCCAGCCCCGCCACGCGGGCCGCATCCGCCGCCAGCGGATCATCCGCGAACATATGCCCGTAATCCTTGACCGTGGTGCCGCAGCCCGAGGTGTTGATGACCACCGCGTCCAGCCCCTCGGCCCCGATCTCGGCCGCGAGCGCCCGGATATTCGCCGCCGCCAACGCGCGGCCGTCGTCACTGCGCCCCATATGCAGGCTCAGCGCCCCGCAACAGCCCAGGCCCCGCGGGATCACCACCTCGCAGCCGTGGCGGGTCAGCAGGCGGATGGTGGCATCGTTGATGTCGGTGTTCAGCGCCCGCTGCGCGCAACCGGTCAGCAGCGCCACCCGCTTGCGCCGCGGCCCTTGCGCCGCGAACACCTGCGGGCGGTCATTGGCGCTGGGGCGCGGCAGGTGTGGCGGCGCCATCTCCAGCATCGCGCGCAGCCGTGGGTCGGGCAGCGCGCGGCGGAGCGGGCGGGCGATGCGCGCACCCAGCAGCGCCGCGCGGAACCGGCCCGGATAGGGCAGCAGCCGCGCCAGCAGCCAGCGCAGCAGCCGGTCGTCCCAGCGCCGGCGGTAGTTGCGCTCGATATAGTCGCGCGCATGGTCCAGCAGATGCGCGTAATGCACCCCCGAGGGGCAGGTGGTCATGCAGGACAGGCACCCCAGGCAGCGGTCGATATGCTGCACGGTCCGCGCGTCGGGGGTGCGGCCGCTTTCGAGCATTTCCTTGATCAGGTAGATGCGCCCGCGCGGGCTGTCCAACTCGTCACCCAGCACCATATAGGTCGGGCAGGTGGCGGTGCAGAAACCGCAATGCACGCAGGAGCGCAGGATCTGGTTCGAGCGCGCGGTGGCCGGGTCGGCAAGCTGGGTTTCGGTGAAATCCGTCTGCATTTCAGCCCTCCATCAGCCCCGGATTGAGGATCCCCGCCGGGTCGAAGGTCCGCCGCAGCGCCGCCGAGACTGCCGCCACCCCCGGCGGTTCGGCCGGAAACAGCGGCGGCGTGTCGCCCGAGGGGCGCAGCAGCATCGCCAGCCCCGCGCCTGCCGCCTGCCGCACCTGCGCAGGCTCGCCCGGGCCGCGATACCAGATCAGCCCGCCGCCCCAGTCCAGCGAGGCGTCTCCGCCCAGCCGCGCCAGCGCCGCCATCACGGCGGGGGCGTCGGTGGGCTTGACCAGGACCCGCCACAGCGCGCCATCGCCCGCGAAATGCGTCACGTCGCGCAGCCCCGCCCACAGCGCGCGGCTGGCGGGGGCGTCCAGCACCTCGGGGGCGCGGTCGCGCAGCAGCGCCGTCAGCCGCTCGCGCCGATAGGCGACCTGCGCGGCCAGCCCCTCGATCCGCAGCCAGACGGTGCCGGCGTAAAAGGCGGCGCCGGACACCTCGAACGGCGTCGCCAGCGCCGCGGAAAACAGCGCCACCGCCTGCGTGGCGTCCAGCCCGGGGAAGGCCAGCGTTTCCTGCGCCTCGGGCATGGGCAGGGTCTTCAGCGCCACCTCGGTCAGCACCGCCAGCGTGCCGAAGGACCCGCAAAGCAGCCGCCCCAGATCCATGCCGGTAACGTTCTTCATCACCCGCCCGCCGTTGCGGATCACCCGCCCGCGGCCATCGACGAAGCGCACCCCCAGCAGGTGGTCACGGCACGCCCCCGCCAGCACCCGCCGCGGCCCCGAGGCATTTGCCGCCACCACGCCCCCGATGGTGGGCTCGCCGGTGGTCGACAGCACCCCGCGATGGTCCATCGGTTCAAAGGCCAGCGCCTGCCCCTGATCGGCAAGCGCCTGTTCGATCTCGGCCAGAGGGGTGCCGGCGCGGGCGATCAGGGTCAGCTCGCCCGGCTCATAGGTCACGATGCCGGACAGGGCGCTGGTAGAGAGCGTGGGCGCATGAGGCAGGCGCAGCCGCGTGCCGCCGCCTGCCAGCCACAGCGGCGCGGCGCGGCCATGGTGGTCGGCGATCAGCGCGGCCAGTTCGGCCTCGGAGCCGGGCGCGATCATCGCGCCGCCCCTTCGCGCCATGGCCGGCTGGCGTCCAGCGGAAACACCTTGGCCGGGTTCAGCAGCCAGCGCGGGTCCAGCGCCGACTTGATTTCCATCTGGATCGCCATGTCGTCGGGGCCGTATTGCGCGCCCATCAGGTCGCGCTTTTCGATGCCGACGCCGTGTTCGCCGGTCAGGCAGCCGCCGACCTCGACGCACAGGCGCAGGATGTCGCGGCCGAAAGCCTCGGCCCGTTCCAGATCGCCGGGCGTGTTGGCGTCGAACAGGATCAACGGGTGCATGTTGCCGTCGCCGGCGTGGAAGACATTGGCGACCTCGAGCCCGTGTTCGCGCGACAGCTCGCCGATGCGACGCAGGGTGAAGGGCAGCTTCGACACCGGCACCGTGCCGTCCAGGCACAGGTAATCGCCCAGCCGCCCCATGGCGCCAAAGGCGGATTTGCGTCCCTTCCAGATCGCCAGCGATTCGTCGTCGTTGCGGCTGCTGCGGAACTCGACCGGATGCAGTGCGGCGGCGATGGCGCGGATGCGTTCGGTCTGGTCGGCGATTTCAGCCGCAGAGCCCTCGACCTCGACGATCAGCACCGCGGCGCAATCGGGATAGCCGGCGCGGGCGAACCCCTCGACCGCGCGCAGGCACACGTCGTCCATGTATTCGATCGCCACCGGCAGCAGCCCCGAGCGGATGATCCGCGCCACGCATTCGCCCGCAACCTCGGCGGAATCAAAGCCGATCAACATCGGGCGCGCGCCCTCGGGGCAGGGCAGGATGCGCAGCGTCGCCTCGGTCACGATGCCCAGCTGGCCTTCGGACCCGCAGATCAGCCCCAGCAGGTCCAGCCCCGCCGCGCCCAGCAGCGGGCCGCCGATCTCGACGATCTCGCCCGAGGCCAGCACCATCCGCACCCCGAGCAGATTGTTGGTGGTGACCCCGTATTTCAGGCAATGCGCCCCGCCCGAGTTCATCGCGATATTGCCCGCGATGGTGCAGGCCAGCTGCGACGAGGGGTCGGGCGCGTAAAAGAACCCCAGCGGCGCCAGCTCTGCGCTGACGGACAGGTTGGTCACCCCGGTCTGCACCCGGATAAAGCGGTTCTCGGTGTCGATTTCCAGCACCTCGCGCAGGCGCAGCGTCGCGATCACCACGCTGTCGGCGGTGGGCAGCGCACCCCCGGCCAGCGAGGTCCCCGCCCCGCGCGGCACCACCGGCACGCCCATGTCATGGCAGATGCGCATGGCGGCCGCGACCTCGTCGGTGGTGCGGGGCAGCACCACGGCCAGCGGCGGGCAGCGATAGGCGGTCAGCGCGTCGCATTCATAGGCGCGGGTTTCGGCCGGGTCGGAAATCACCGCATCTTCGGGCAGCACCTCGCGCAGCGCCGCCACGATCTGCGGCTTGCGCGCGATGATCCCCGCATCGGGGACCGGCATCTGGATGGTGGACATGGCCATTTCCCCCCGGCGGACCGACTGACAAGTGGTGGCATCCGACCCGCTCCGGCGCAAGACCCGGTGGCGGCAAGGGGCACGGCACCGGGTCTTGCGCCGGCGCGACCACTGCTTCGCCCGCACCCGCCGGCTGGCGCGCAAAAGGCACCGGGCCGCAGCCGCGCGCGCCCAACCGCCCGGACAAGCGAAAGGCCCGGCAGTCGCCTGCCGGGCCTTTGCAAGATCAACCGGGCCAGGTCAGGCCCGGGCCGTCACCCCCGCAGGATCATTCCCCGGACGGGACGGCTGCCGCATCCGCATCCGCGGCGGGTTCCGGGGCAGCCAGGGCAGCGGCGGCCTCGGCCTCGGCGCGGCGCATCTCGATCACCTCGGCGTCGCGGTCCTCGGCGATGCGGCGGATGCGGGCGGTGGCGCCACCGGTCCCGGCCGGGATCAGCCGGCCGACGATGACGTTTTCCTTGAGTCCGACCAGCCGGTCGCGCTTGCCCTGCACCGCGGCCTCGGTCAGCACCCGCGTGGTTTCCTGGAACGACGCGGCCGAGATGAAGCTGCGGGTTTGCAGCGACGCCTTGGTGATGCCCAGCAGCACCGGTTCCCCGGACGCCGGACGGCCACCGCGCGCCTCGATCTTGGCGTTTTCCTCGACGAATTCGTCGCGGTCCACGTGTTCGCCTTTCAGCAGCGTGGTGTCGCCGGAATCGAGGATCTCGATCTTTTGCAGCATCTGGCGGACGATCACCTCGATGTGCTTGTCGTTGATCTTCACGCCCTGCAACCGATAGACGTCCTGAACCTCGTCGATCAGGTAGTCGGCCAGCGCCTCGATCCCCATGATCCGCAGGATGTCATGCGGCGCGGGGTTCCCGTCCATGATGTAGTCGCCCCGCTGCACGAAGTCGCCTTCCTGCACCGGGATGTGCTTGCCCTTGGGCACCATGTATTCGACGGGCTCCAGGTCCTCGTTGGTCGGCTGCACGATGATCCGGCGCTTGTTCTTGTAGTCCTTGCCGAACTTCACCGTGCCGTCGGCTTCCGCGATGATCGCGTGGTCCTTGGGGCGGCGCGCCTCGAACAGTTCGGCCACGCGGGGCAGACCCCCGGTGATGTCCTTGGTGCGCGCGCCTTCGCGCGGGATCCGCGCCACCACGTCGCCGGCCCGGACCTCTTGCCCGTCCTCGACCGACAGGATCGCATCGACCGACATCGGATAGCTGAGCGGGTTGCCCTGGTCGTTGCGCACCGGCTCGCCGTCGGCGCCCATCAGGATGATCTCGGGCTTGAGATCGGCGCTGCGGGCGCTTGAACGCCAGTCGGTCACGATCTTCTGGGTCATGCCGGTGGCTTCGTCGGTATCCTCGCGGACCGACAGGCCGGACAGCAGGTCCACGAACCGCGCCGTCCCCGCCTGTTCGGCGATGATCGGCAGGGTGTAGGGGTCCCATTCGAACAGCTTCTGCCCGCGAGTCACCGCGTCGCCGTCGCGCACCATCAGCTTCGAGCCGTAGAACAGCTTGTGGCTGGCCAGCGCGGTGCCGTGCTCGTTCATGACGTGCAGCTGCATCGAGCGGCTCATCACGATCAGCTCGCCATTGGCGTTTTCCAGCACGGCGGTGTTTTCGAACCGGATCGTGCCTTCCTGGTTGGCCGCGATGAAGGACTGCTGCCCGCCCTGCGCGATGCCGCCGATGTGGAAGGTCCGCATCGTCAGCTGCGTGCCGGGTTCGCCGATCGACTGCGCGGCGATGATGCCCACCGCCTCGCCGATGTTGACCAGCGTGCCGCGGGCCAGGTCGCGGCCGTAGCACAGCGCGCAAACGCCGTCCTCGGCCTCGCAGGTCAGGGCCGAGCGGATGCGCACCGTCTGCACACCCGCCTGCTCGATCGCGTCGGCCTTGCGTTCGTCGATCAGTTCGTTCTGGCGGACCATCACCTCGTCGGTGCCGGGGCGCAGCACGTCCTCGGCCGCGACGCGGCCCAGAATACGCTCGGACAGCGGCGAGATGACCTCGCCGTCGTTGATCGCGGCCGAGGCCGTGATCGCCGCATCGGTGCCGCAGTCGTGTTCGCGGATGATGCAGTCCTGCGCCACGTCGACCAGACGCCGGGTCAGATACCCCGAGTTCGCGGTCTTGAGCGCGGTGTCCGACAGACCTTTCCGCGCGCCGTGGGTCGAGTTGAAGTATTCAAGAACGGTCAGACCTTCCTTGAAGTTCGAGATGATCGGCGTCTCGATGATCTCACCGCTCGGCTTGGCCATCAGGCCGCGCATCCCGCCAAGCTGCTTCATCTGGGACACCGAGCCCCGGGCACCCGAGTGCGCCATCATGTAGACGCTGTTCGGTTCCGCCTCGGCGCCGTTTTCATCCTGGCGCGGGGCCGAGATGGTCGCCATCATCGCCTCGGTCACGCGGTCGTTGCACTTCGACCACGCGTCCACGACCTTGTTGTATTTCTCGCCCTGGGTGATCAGCCCGTCGAGATACTGCTGCTCGAACTCTTTCACCTGGTCCTGGACCTCGGCGACGATGTCCCATTTGTTGTCCGGGACCACCATGTCGTCCTTGCCGAAGCTGATGCCGGCCTTGAACGCCTCGCGGAAGCCCATGCCCATGATCTGGTCGCAGAAGATCACCGATTCCTTCTGCCCGCAGTAGCGGTAGACGGTGTCGATGACGTTCTGGACGTCCTTCTTGCGCAGCAGGCGGTTGACCAGCTCGAACGGGGCCTTGGCGTTGCGGGGCAGCAGCGCGCCCAGCCGGACCCGGCCGGGGGTGGTTTCGTAGCGGCGGATGACCTCGTTGCCGTCCTCGTCGATCTGCGGCAGGCGGCAGGTGATGGCGGCGTGCAGGTGCACCTCGCCCGCGGCCAGCGCGTGCTCGACCTCATCGACGGAACCGAAGGCCATGCCCTCGCCCTTCATGCCGTCGCGCTGCATGGTGGCGTAGTAAAGCCCCAGCACCATGTCCTGCGAGGGCACGATGATCGGCGCGCCGTTGGCGGGCGACAGCACGTTGTTGGTGGACATCATCAGCACGCGCGCTTCAAGCTGCGCTTCCAGCGACAGCGGCACGTGCACGGCCATCTGGTCGCCGTCGAAGTCGGCGTTGAAGGCGGAACAGACCAGCGGGTGCAGCTGGATCGCCTTGCCCTCGATCAGGATCGGCTCGAACGCCTGGATGCCCAGCCGGTGCAGCGTCGGTGCGCGGTTCAGCAGCACCGGGTGTTCGCGGATCACCTCGTCCAGGATGTCCCAGACCTCGGGGCGTTCCTTTTCCACCAGCTTCTTGGACTGCTTGACGGTGGTCGAATAGCCCTGCGCCTGCAGCTTGGAATAGATGAACGGCTTGAACAGTTCGAGCGCCATCTTCTTCGGCAGGCCGCACTGGTGCAGCTTCAGCTCCGGCCCGGTCACGATGACCGAGCGGCCCGAAAAGTCCACGCGCTTGCCCAGCAGGTTCTGGCGGAACCGGCCCTGCTTGCCCTTCAGCATGTCCGACAGCGATTTCAGCGGCCGCTTGTTGTTGCCGGTGATCACGCGGCCGCGGCGGCCGTTGTCGAACAGCGCATCGACCGATTCCTGCAACATCCGCTTTTCGTTGCGCACGATGATGTCGGGCGCGCGCAGCTCGATCAGCCGCTTGAGGCGGTTGTTGCGGTTGATGACCCGGCGATACAGGTCGTTCAGGTCCGAGGTCGCAAACCGGCCCCCGTCCAGCGGCACCAGCGGGCGCAGTTCCGGCGGAATCACCGGAATGACGGTCATCACCATCCATTCCGGGCGGTTGCCGGATTCCAGGAAGCTTTCGACGATCTTCAGCCGCTTGATGATCTTTTTCGGCTTCAGCTCGCCGGTGGCCTCTTTCAGGTCCTCGCGCAGCTGGTCGGCGGTGGCTTGCAGGTCGATCGCGGACAGCATCTCGCGGATCGCCTCGGCGCCGATATTGGCGGCAAAGGCGTCGGCGCCGAACTGGTCCTGCGCGTCGAGGTATTCTTCCTCGGACATCAGCTGGCCATAGGTCAGGTCGGTCAGGCCCGGCTCGATGACGACGTAGTTTTCAAAATAGAGGATCCGCTCCAGGTCGCGCAGCGTCATGTCCAGCATCAGGCCGATGCGGCTCGGCAGCGATTTCAGGAACCAGATATGCGCGACCGGGGCGGCCAGCTCGATATGGCCCATGCGCTCGCGCCGGACCTTTTGCAGCGTGACCTCGACGCCGCATTTCTCGCAGACGAGGCCGCGGTATTTCATCCGCTTGTATTTGCCGCACAGGCATTCGTAGTCCTTGATCGGCCCGAAGATGCGCGCGCAGAACAGGCCGTCACGTTCCGGCTTGAACGTGCGGTAGTTGATGGTCTCGGGCTTCTTCACCTCGCCGAAGGACCAGGCGAGGATTTCCTCGGGCGAGGCGAGCGAGATGCGGATCTCGTCGAACTGCCGCGCCGGGGCAATCGGGTTGAAGGGGTTGTTGGCGAGTTCCTGGTTCATTTTTTCATCCTAATGAGGGGCGCGGAGGGGAAATCGGGGACGCCGCGCGCCGGCGGGTCATCCCCGCGGCGCGCGGCCGTTGCCCGCGTTATTCCCCGTCCTCCGCATCCAGGAGTTCCATGTTGAGGCCCAGACCCCGGACCTCCTTGACCAGCACGTTGAACGATTCCGGCACGCCGGCCTCGAAGTTGTCCTCGCCCTTGACGATGCTTTCGTAGACTTTCGTCCGCCCGGCCACGTCGTCCGACTTGACCGTCAGCATTTCCTGCAAGGTGTAGGCGGCGCCATAGGCTTCCAGCGCCCAGACCTCCATCTCACCCAGACGCTGGCCACCGAACTGCGCCTTGCCGCCCAGCGGCTGCTGCGTCACCAGGCTGTAAGGCCCGGTCGAGCGCGCGTGCATCTTGTCGTCGACAAGGTGGTGCAGCTTCAGGACATACTTGACGCCCACGGTGATCGGACGCGCGAACTGTTCGCCGGTGCGGCCGTCGAACACGATCGACTGCCCCGAGGTGTCAAAGCCCGCGCGGCGCAGCGCGTCGTTCACGTCGCCTTCCTTGGCGCCGTCAAAGACCGGGGTCGCGACCGGCACGCCCTCGCGGACGTGTTCGGCGCGGACCACCAGATCGGCGTCGTCCAGGCCGGCGAACTCTTCCTCGTAGGTCGCGTCGCCATAGCCGTTCTTCATCGCCTCGCGCACCGGGGTCATGTCGCCATTCTGCCGGTATTGCTGCAACGCCTCGTCGATCTGGATGCCAAGGCCGCGCGCGGCCCAGCCCATGTGGGTTTCAAGGATCTGCCCGACGTTCATCCGCGAGGGCACGCCCAGCGGGTTCAGCACCAGGTCGACCGGGGTGCCGTCGGCCAGGAAAGGCATGTCCTCCATCGGGACGACCTTGGACACGACGCCCTTGTTGCCGTGGCGCCCGGCCATCTTGTCGCCGGCCTGCAACTTGCGTTTCACCGCGACGAACACCTTGACCATCTTCATCACGCCCGGAGGCAGGTCGTCGCCCTGGCGGACCTTTTCGACCTTGTCCTCGAACCGTGCGTCCAGCGCCTTTTTCTGGACGTTGAACTGCTCTTGCAGCGCCTCGACCTCGCGCGCGGTATCCTCGTCGGCGATGGCCAGCTGGAACCACTGGCCGCGCGACAGGCTGTCCAGCAGGTCCTGCGTGACCTCGCTGCCCGGCTTGACGCCCTTGGGGCCTTTCACGGCGGTCTTGCCCATGATCAGCGATTTCAGGCGCGCGTAGATGTTGCGTTCCAGGATCGCCAGCTCGTCGTCGCGGTCGCGGGCCAAGCCCTCGATTTCCTCGCGCTCGATTTGCAGGGCGCGCTCGTCCTTGTCGACGCCGTGGCGGTTGAACACCCGGACCTCGACAACGGTGCCGTAGGCCCCCGGCGGCAGCCGCAGCGAGGTGTCGCGCACGTCGCTGGCCTTTTCCCCGAAGATGGCGCGCAGCAGCTTTTCTTCTGGCGTCATCGGGCTTTCGCCCTTGGGGGTGATCTTGCCCACCAGAATGTCGCCCGGCCCGACCTCGGCGCCGATATAGACGATGCCGGCTTCATCCAGGTTGCGCAGGGCTTCTTCGCCCACGTTCGGAATATCGCGGGTGATTTCTTCCGGGCCCAGCTTGGTGTCGCGGGCCGCGACCTCGTATTCGTCGATGTGGATCGAGGTGAACACGTCGTCGCGGTGGATCCGTTCCGAAATCAGGATCGAGTCTTCGTAGTTGTAGCCGTTCCACGGCATGAAGGCGACGATCACGTTCCGGCCGATGGCCAGTTCGCCCTGGTCGGTCGAGGGACCGTCGGCGATCACCTGCCCCTTGGAGACCTTTTCGCCCACCGTCACCAGCGGCCGCTGGTTGATGGTCGAGGACTGGTTCGAGCGCTTGAACTTGCGCAGCCGGTAGATATCGACGCCGGCATCGCCCGCGCCCAGATCCTCGGTCGCGCGCACGACGATGCGGCTGGCGTCCACCTGGTCGATGACGCCGCTGCGCCGCGCCATGATGGCAGCGCCGGAATCGCGGGCGACGGTGGCCTCCATCCCGGTGCCGACAAAGGGCGCCTCGGCTTTCAGCAGCGGCACCGCTTGCCGCTGCATGTTCGAGCCCATCAGCGCGCGGTTGGCGTCGTCGTTTTCAAGGAACGGAATCAGCGCCGCGGCGACCGAAACCAGCTGCTTGGGCGACACGTCGATCAGGTCGATCGAATCGATCGGGTTCAGGGTGAAATCGCCCGCCTGCCGGGTCGAGATCAGTTCCTGCGTGAAGCGGCCGTTCTCGTCCAGTTCGGCGTTGGCCTGCGCGACGGTGTGGCGCATTTCCTCGGTCGCGGACATGTAGACGACATCATCAGTGACCTGCCCGTCGATCACCTTGCGGTAGGGGGTCTCGATGAAGCCGTATTTGTTCACCCGCGCAAAGGTGGCAAGGCTGTTGATCAGGCCGATGTTCTGGCCTTCGGGCGTTTCGATCGGGCACATCCGGCCGTAGTGGGTCGGGTGAACGTCGCGCACCTCGAAGCCGGCGCGCTCGCGGGTCAGACCGCCCGGCCCCAGCGCCGACAGGCGACGCTTGTGCGTCACCTCGGACAGCGGGTTGGTCTGGTCCATGAACTGCGACAGCTGCGAGCTGCCGAAGAATTCACGCACCGCCGCCGCCGCCGGCTTGGCGTTGATCAGGTCCTGCGGCATCACGGTGTCGATCTCGACCCCCGACATGCGCTCGCGGATCGCGCGCTCCATGCGCAGCAGGCCGATGCGATACTGGTTTTCCATCAGCTCGCCCACCGAGCGCACCCGGCGGTTGCCCAGGTGGTCGATGTCGTCGATCTCGCCCTTGCCGTCGCGCAGTTCGACCAGGCCGCGGACACAGGCCACGATGTCCTCGGGGCGCAGGGTGCGCTGAGTGTCGGGCGCGTCCAGGTCCAGGCGCATGTTCATCTTGACCCGACCCACGGCCGACAGGTCGTAGCGCTCGGAATCAAAGAACAGGTTGTTGAACAGCACGCTCGCCGCCTCGACGGTCGGCGGCTCGCCCGGGCGCATCACCCGGTAGATGTCCATCAGCGCACCGTCGCGGTTCATGTTCTTGTCGGCGGCCATGGTGTTGCGGATGTAGGGGCCGACGTTCACATGGTCGATGTCGAGCACCGGGATGTCGGTGATGCCGTTGTCCAGCAGCGACTTGAGCAGCCCGCCCGTCAGCTCGTCATCCTTGTATTCGGCGGTGATCTCGTCGCCGGCCTCGGCGTAGATCAGGCCGGTATCCTCGTTCACCAGGTCGCGGGCGACATAGCGGCCGACGATCCGGTCGAACGGGACCAGCAGGTTGGTGACCTCGCCGGTTTCCAGCAGTGTCTTGACCAGCCGCGGAGTCACCTTGTCGCCGGCCTTGGTGATCACCTCGCCGGTATCCGCATCGACCAGGTCATAGCTGGGGCGGGTGCCGCGGACACGTTCGGGGAAAAAGCGCCGGATCCAGCCGCCTTGCCCGCCCTTGCCGCCTTTTTTCAGCTTGTAATCGACGGTTTCGTAGAACGCGGACATGATCGCGTCCTGGTCCATCCCCAGCGCATACAGCAGGGTGGTCACCGGCAGTTTGCGGCGGCGGTCGATGCGGGCGAACACCAGGTCCTTGGCGTCGAATTCGAAATCCAGCCACGAGCCGCGATAGGGAATGATCCGGCAGGCGAACAGCAGCTTGCCCGAGGAATGGGTCTTGCCGCGGTCGTGGTCGAAGAACACGCCGGGGCTGCGGTGCATCTGGCTGACGACCACCCGCTCGGTCCCGTTCACGATGAACGTGCCGTTCTGGGTCATCAGGGGCATGTCGCCCATGTAGACATCCTGTTCCTTGATGTCCTTGACCGCGCGGGTCCCCGAGTTCTCGTCAACGTCGAACACGATCAGACGCAACGTCACTTTCAGCGGCGCGGCATAGGTCATGTCGCGCTGCTGGCATTCCTCGACGTCGTATTTCGGCTTTTCCAGCTCGTATTTCACGAATTCCAGCGTCGCGGTCTCGTTGAAGTCCTTGATCGGAAAGACCGACTGGAACACGCCCTGGATGCCTTCGCCATCCTGGTGGCCCTCGCCCTCGCCCGAGGCAAGGAACAGGTCGTAGGAGGATTTCTGAACCTCGATGAGGTTCGGCATTTCAAGGACTTCGCGGATATTGCCGTAATAGCGCCGGATGCGCTTCTGGCCGACGTAGGATTGCGCCATGGAGGTAATCGCCTTTCGTCATCGCGCGGCGGATCGTCGGGGCCCGATCCGCGGCGCGCATACGAACATCAGGGGTGCGGTTCCATTCGTGCCGCGCGTCCCACCGCGCCGCTCCCGAACCGCAAACTCGCCCTGAAGGAGACTCGTCCCAGATAGGGTCGCACCAAGTGTCCTTCAAGACGGGTTCGGCAGGGACCGGGAAAACCCGGACCCTGCCCAATCTGCGCGGCCACGACCCGAAAGCGGGGGGACCGCCCGACCTCGCGGCCGGATTACTTCAGTTCGACCTTGGCGCCGGCAGCTTCCAGCTTGGTCTTCATTTCTTCGGCTTCGGCCTTGGCCGCGCCTTCCTTGACCTTGCCGCCAGCTTCCACCAGGTCCTTGGCTTCTTTCAGGCCCAGGCCGGTGATGGCGCGCACTTCCTTGATCACGTTGATCTTGTTGGCGCCGGCGTCGGTCAGGACGACGTCGAATTCGGTCTTTTCTTCGGCGGCTTCCGCCGGGCCGGCGGCCGGGCCAGCCATCATCACGGCGCCGCCGGCGGCGGGCTCGATGCCGTATTCGTCCTTCAGGATCGTCTTGAGCTCCTGCGCTTCCAGCAGGGTCAGATTGACGATTTGTTCGGCGAGTTGCTTCAGATCAGCCATTTTTCCGTTCTTTCCAGAATGTTGTTCCAACGTCGCGGCTTATGCCGCCAGACGGGACGGGATTGCCTCAGGCAGCCTCGCGCTCTTCGAGCGTCTTGAGGATGCCCGCGATGTTGCTGGCAGGGGCACCGATCGCACCGGCGATGTTGCTGGCAGGGGCACCGATGCAGGACACGATCGAGGCGATAAGCTCCTCACGCGACGGCATCTGGGCCACGGCTTTCACACCGGCCGGATCCAGAGCATTCTCGCCCATGGCGCCGCCAAGGATCACGAACTTGTCATTCGTCTTGGCATAGGCGTCCGCGACCTTGGCCGCAGCCACGGGGTCTTCGGAAAAGGCGAGAACGGTCATCCCCATCAGGTAATCGGCGATCGAAGCCGCCGGTTTTCCTTCAAGGGCGATCCTGGCGAGCCTGTTCTTCGCAACGCGGACTGCACCCCCGGCTTCGCGCATCTGCGCGCGCAGGGTCTGCATTTCGGCAACCGTCATCCCTTCGTAGCGGGCAACCACCACGACGCCAGAGCTTTCAAAGATCTGGCCGAGTTCCTCGACCACCTGTTCTTTTTGGGCTCTATCCACGGTTCACTCCACGTTGGGGGTTTCCCCCCGGCTCACTTGTCCCGGCCACTTTCGGGCGGCCGGGGCGGGTCCTTGGGCGATGGACCCGAGAGCGCCCCAAAGGTGGAACCTTTGCGGAAAAATCTCGACTTCCATCTCGGGAAGGACTTAACGGCGTTCACGCGCCAGCCCTCCGTCTCGGACAGGAACAGGGCAGCCGCGAATCGCGACCACGCCTGAAGCGCCTCAACTAGCGCGACAGCGGCCCGGGCGCAAGCGGGCATGGGGTCGGGGCACGCAATGGGCGGCCGGAACGCAGAACGCCCCGGCACGGCGGCCGGGGCGTTCCGTTTCAATCGTCAGGTCGCCCCGGCTTACGCCTGGGTCGCCGAAGCCAGATCCAGCGACACGCCCGGACCCATGGTCGAGCTGATCGAGACCTTTTTCAGATAGGTGCCCTTGGCACCCGAGGGCTTGGCCCGGTTCACCGCATCGACAAAGGCGCGGATGTTTTCCGCCAGTTTCGCCGGCTCGAACGAGACCTTGCCGACGCCGGCGTGGACCACGCCCGCCTTTTCGGCCTTGAACTGGACCTCGCCGCCCTTGGCCGCCTCGACCGCGGATTTCACGTCCATGGTCACCGTGCCGACCTTGGGGTTCGGCATCAGGTTGCGCGGGCCCAGGATTTTGCCCAGACGGCCGACCAGCGGCATCATGTCGGGCGTGGCGATGCAGCGGTCAAAGTCGATCTTGCCGCCCTGAATCGCCTCCATCAGGTCCTCGGCGCCAACGATTTCCGCACCGGCTGCCTTGGCTTCGTCGGCCTTGGGGCCGCGGGCGAACACGGCGACGCGCACGTCCTTGCCGGTGCCGTTGGGCAGGGTCACGACGCCGCGGACCATCTGGTCGGCGTGGCGCGGATCGACGCCCAGGTTCATCGCGATTTCCAGCGTCTCGTCGAACTTGGCCGAGGCATTGGCCTTGACCAGCGCCACGGCTTCTTCCACCGGCAGGAACGCCTTGCCGGCGAATGCGGTGCGGGCGGCGGCTTTTTTCTTAGCGATCTTTGCCATCTGGATCAGCCCTTCACTTCGATGCCGACAGAGCGGGCGGAACCGAGGATGATCTGCATGGCCGCGTCGATATCGGTGGCCGACAGGTCCTTCATCTTCAGCTCGGCGATCTCGCGCACCTGCTTGACGGTCACGGTGCCGGCGGTCTGGCGACCGGGCTTTTCCGAACCCTTGGCGCGGTTGCGCTTGCCCTGCGGCTTGAGGCCGGCGGCCTTTTTCAGCAGGAAGGTCGCGGGCGGAGTCTTCGTTTCAAAGGTGAAGGACTTGTCCGCGTAATAGGTGATCACCACCGGAACCGGGGCGCCCTGTTCCATTTCCTGCGTGCGGGCGTTGAACGCCTTGCAGAATTCCATGATGTTGATGCCGCGCTGACCCAGGGCGGGGCCGACGGGCGGGGACGGGTTCGCCTGACCCGCCTTGATCTGCAGCTTGAGGCTGCCGACGACTTTCTTGGCCATCTGGCCTTCTCCTTATCATCACGCCCCGGGGATTCGGGGCCGACTTAGCGGTGCGGCGCGGCCCCTTGCGGTGCCGCAACCTTCCGCGCACAGATCACGAGGTCTTGGCGACCTGCGTGAATTCCAGTTCGACCGGCGTCGGCCGGCCAAAGATCGAAACAGTGACCTTCACGCGGCTGGAAATCTCGTCGACTTCCTCGACCATGCCCGAGAACCCCTCGAACGGGCCGTCGGTGACGTTCACCCGTTCGCCCACCTCGAAGCGGATCAGGTTGCGCGGCGCGACCTCGGCCCCGCCCTGACCCGAGCGGGACAGCATCTCGTTCACCTCGTCGTCGCGCATCGGCATCGGCCGCCCCTGCGAGCCGAGAAAGCCGGTAACGCGGTTGATCGAGTTCACCAGGTGATAGGTCTTGTCCGACAGCTCCATGTGCACCAGCACATAGCCGGGCATGAAGCGGCGTTCCGAGGTGACCTTCTTGCCGCGGCGGATCTCGATCACTTCCTCGGTCGGGACGACGACCTCGTCGATTTCGTCCTCAAGGCCCTTTTCGGCCACGGCCTGCCGGATCGCCTCTGCCACCTTCTTTTCGAAGTTGGACAGGACGCTGACCGAATACCACCGCTTTGCCATCGCCTTGATCGTCCCCTGCTTGAATTCTGCGGCGCATGATCGGCCGCGTCGGCCCGAAAACTGAAACGGCGCGCAGACCGAATCGGTGCACGCCGCTTACCGGGCAGGTCGGGGCGACATATCCGGCCGCCGGCAGGAATGCAAGCATCGGAGGCCGGCAGCGCCTGTTTAGCCCACGCTGCGCAGGATCATGGACACGCCGCCGCGGATCAGCAGATCGACGATGAAAAAGAACATGCTGAACAGCCCGGCCATGACAAAGACCATGATCGTGGTGGTCACGACCTCGCGCCGGGCGGGCCAGACGATCTTGGCGGCCTCGGCACGGACCTGGCTGATGAACTGGGCGGGGTTGGTCATGGGCGTCCCTTGCGTTGCAGCCGCCGAAATAAGCCCCGCGTCCCGCAAAGGCAAGGCCGGGCTACAGGGGGAAGGCCAGCTACAGGGGGAAGTCGGGCACCCCGTGCCCGCCGGCCGCCTGCGCCAGCGAGGTGCCCTCAAGCCGGGCGGCGGTGGCGTCGCGCACCGCGATCAGCACCGGGCGGATCTCGCAGTCCTCGACCGAGCGGCAGTCGGGGCAGGGACGGTATTCGGTGCGGCTGGCGCAGGGGGCCAGCGCCAGCGGGCCGTCGATCGCCCGCAGCACCTCGGCAAAGCTGATCTCGGCGGCGGGGCGCGACAGCACATAGCCGCCGCTGGGGCCGCGCTTGCCGACCACCAGCCCGCGGCCGCGCAGTTGCGACAGGATCTGCTCCAGGAACTTGCGCGGAATGTTTTCCGCCTGCGCGATTTCGGCCGCGGTGGCGCTGGCACCCTTGCGGGCCAGGAACAGCATCGCGTGCAGCGCGTGGCGGGATTTCTGCGACAGCATGATTCGGCATAGGCCGCGGCCGGCCGCAACGCAAGCATGGGTTGCGCATCCGTCAGCGCGCCAGCAGCGCCACCCCGGGCAGTGCCGCCAGCCGGGCCAGGTCGGCCTTGTATGCCGCGCGGCTGCGGGCGACGGTCTCAGGATCGACCAGCACCAGCGACGGGTTGGAGGGGCCGCGCGGGAACAGCGCCTTGGCCTCTTGCGCGAGCCGCGCGATCTCGGGGCCGGGGCGCTGCAACCCTTGCGCCAGCAGGTGCTGCCAGGCCGGCTGCGACAGCCCCACCACCGCCGCACCGGGGTCGCGGGCCCGCGCGACCAGCGCCTGCGGCAGGAACTGCCCCAGGATACGGGGGCGCAGCGCGGCGTAATCCTCGTAGCGCCAGACGACCAGCCGCGCCACGCCGCGCACCCCCAGCAGCCGCCGGGCCAGATTTTCCCACGACAGGGCCGCCGGATCGAACCCGGCCAGGTAGGCGTCGAAATCCCGCTCGACCCCGCCCTGCAACTGCATGGAAAAGGCCGAGGTCAGAAACGCCGACGGCTCGCGCACCGCCAGGCAGATCGTCGCGGGGCGATGCCGCATCATCCCCAGCAGCCGCCGCAGCCGCGGAACCGCGTCGGGATAGACCTGGTTGCCCGGCCCCATCAGCCCTTCGCGCCGCAGGTTGCCAAGGATGTTTTCTTCGGAAATCACCGTCTCGGGCCAGCTGTCGGCGATGCGGTCCAACCGCCAGCGCAGCCGGCCCCGCTGCCGCCCCGCCGCGACCCCCGCGCCCAGCACCGGCCCCAGCCGCGCCAGTCCGCCGCGCCACTGCTGCGGGCCGCTGTAATGGATGCCCGCCGCCAGCATCGCGGGGGCCAGCGCCTGCAAGGTCTGTTGCAGATGGGTAGAGGCGGTCTTGTGCGCGCCCAGATGGATCGTCAGCGCCATATCGCATGGTTCCGAAAGATCAATGATCCGGGCGGGCTGGCAGGGGCAGAGGGACTCGAACCCCCGACCCTCGGTTTTGGAGACCGATGCTCTACCAACTGAGCTATACCCCTAGGCCGCCCGTCCGATTAAGGCAGGATGCCCGCGCACGCAAGCCGGAAATGCACACTGGCCACCGTCCGGCCCGGCGACCGCAGGTTGCTGCCTGCCCGAATATCCCGCCGGCACTGTGATCACCCGACAAACGTCTCCGGACTGTTTGCAGCGAACCAGGCGGCCCCGATTGCCCATCCCCAGCCGCCCCTGCCCCGCAGCGGTTCCTAGTCCTGCGACAGCGCGCGGGCGATCTGCGCCATCTCGTCCGCGGGCAGCATCGGCGGGGTGGTGTAGCCATCCGGCCCATCGCCCATGTAGACCTGCGAGGTCACGTCATGGACATGATGCATCGGCACGACATGGGCATGGGCGTGCGGCACATGGATGCCGGTAAAGAACATCGACACCCGCTCGACCCCGTAAAGCCGTTTCATCCGGCGGGCGAGCATCTGGCTGACCTCCATCACCCGCGTGGCCAGCGGCACGGGCAGATCCTCGAACCAGACGTGATGCGCGCGGGGGATGACCAGCGCATGACCGGCGCGGATCGGATGCAGGTCAAGAAAGGCCATCACCTGATCGTCCTCGTGAACGACATGAGCGGGCAATTCGCCCCGCGCGATGCGGCAGAACAGGCAGTCGTGGGTCATTGGGGGCCTCCATTCCTGCGGGAGAATGAGCGATCAGAGAGTGGAGCGCAATCGCCCCCCCAAAGGGGCAGGCTGCAACTGAGGACGCCATGGACCTTGCGTGATTTTCGGCCACGCTGGAGGAAGAGCCGCACAGCAGGAAAGCATGATGACAGTGACCCTGGCACTTTCGGATATTTGGCACCCGGCCTCGCTCACCGATTACAAGGTGCACTTCGCCCGATGGAATGGTGAGACGCATCCTCTTCACGTTCTCGCAAGAAGTGTGGATGAATGGCGGCAGTGGCAAGAATGGCATCCACACCGGGATGATTTCAACAGACCATACATCTTTTCGCTTGCCCAGATTCCAGAGCAGAACGATGTCTGGATGTTCGGAGGAATCTGGGCCGTTACCGGAAAAGGGATCAGGGCGGACGGCCGCCCCTATTATCAGGTCCAACTGACCGGTGAATTGAGTGGTGCGTTGGCGCGACTCAAGCTGCATCGCATCCACAGGCAACGGGGGACAAGGCTGAACCTTGAAAACCATTACGCCCACTTCATCATTACCGAGGTTCTGGCCCGGCGATATTCAGGCCGGGCCTTTCCTGGGTATCATTCCGTGAATCTGGACTTCCACGAACTCGAGGGGTTGGTCCGGAACAGCAATCCCGATTGGGTAACCGCGCTCTCGCATGTGAAAGGCGTGTATCTGGTTACCGACACCTGCACGCAGCGGCGGTATGTCGGCTCGGCTTATGGAGAATATGGGATCTGGTCGCGCTGGAAAACTTATATTCAACTCGGACACGGCGGCAATTCCGAGATGGTCGAGCTTCTCCGCGACCACGACCTTGGCTATTGCCGGCGCAACTTCAAGTTTTCGCTACTCGAACACATGGGTTCTCGGACCGACGATAATATTGTGATCCAGCGAGAGAGCTTCTGGAAACAGGTCCTCGACTCACGGAACCTCGTTACAGGAATGAACGCCAACTAGAGTATCAAGCAAAGCCCGCCCCGTTTCGGGGGCGGGCCTGTGTCGCGGTTCTGGTGGGGCGGTTGCCCCGGGATCACTCGATGATCTTGGCGACGACGCCGGCGCCGACGGTGCGGCCGCCTTCGCGGATGGCGAAGCGCAGTTTTTCTTCCATCGCGATCGGGGCGATCAGCTCGACCTCGAACTTCAGGT